>JAUQQG010000111.1 GCA_030550015.1 bacterium
ACCGACACCCAAGGCGGAGGTTAGCTCGTCGAGCACGATGAACCTCGGGTTAAGGGCGAGAGCTCGAGCAATGGCAACACGCTGCCGCTGCCCTCCCGAGAGGGTATGCGGATACCGGAACAAGAAGTCGCGGGGAGGTAACTCCACACGCTCCAAGAGATCGATCACCCGGCGGAGGCGCTGTGCGGGTGTTCCAATCCCATGGACTTCTAAAGGTTCTGCGATGATATCTTTCACTCGCTTGCGGGGATTCAGGGAAGAAGCGGGATCCTGGAAGACAATCTGCATCTGCCGGCGCATGGAACGCCAGGAGAGGTCGTCCAACCCCACCAGCTCCTTCCCATCAAACCGGATCACCCCCGAGGTAGGCGGAAGGAGACCAATGAGCATTTTCCCCAAGGTGGTTTTCCCAGACCCTGACTCGCCTACAACGGCCATGGTCTCACCAGGATGAATGGAGATCGTCGCCCCGTCCACAGCGCGGATCTCTCCCACCTTGCGACGAAGCAGACCCGCTGTCAGGAGGAAAATCTTCGTGACATTGATTGCTTCCACCAATACAGCGCTCATGAAGAATCCCCACCGGAAGCGGGATAGAGGTGACAGGCAACCCACCTCCCGCTTTCGACTTCTCTCAGGGGAGGCCGTACCTCGCAACAGACCGGCATTCTGTATGGACAACGGGGCTCAAACCGGCAAGCGGGAGGAGGAGACACATAATCCGGAATCCTTCCCTCTATTCCTTCCCCGATCGAACCAATGAGTCGGGGAACTGCAGCAAGGAGCCCTTGGGAATAAGGATGGAACTGGCGTCGGAAGAGAGCATGCGTCAGAGCGACCTCGACGATCTCCCCGGCATACATCACGTAGACGCGGTCGGACACCATCCTTGCAACACCCAGGTTGTGCGTGATGTACAGTACAGACATGCCCTGGGTCCGCACGAGGTCTTTGAGTTCTTGCAGGATTTGGTCCTGGATGGAGACATCCAAAGCCGTTCCGAGCTCATCCGCGAGCACAAGCTCTGGCCTCTGGAGAAGAGCTAGGGCGATCAGTACACGTTGGCGCATCCCCCCGGAGAGCTCGCTAGGATAGCGCCCCATCATGGACTCTGGGTCTGGGATGCGGACAAGTCGGAGCATATCCACACAACGCTGTCGAAGCATTGCGACTGGCCGTCTTGTTCTCCACCTCTGAACGGAACCCTGGTCATCGCAATGGACCAGTACATCCATCAGTTGTTCGCCCACGGTGAAAACAGGGTTCAGTGCAGTGGAAGGATCCTGGAAGATCATGGCGATGTGCCTGCCCCGGATCCTGCGGAGCTCCTCCCCCTTCAACTGGAGCAAGTCCTGGCCTTGAAAGAGGATACTCCCGGAGACTACCTCTGCGTTAGGCGGAAGGAGGCCCAGGATGGCCTTCGCCGTAATCGACTTCCCACATCCCGTCTCTCCGACAAGGGCCACACTTTCCCCTTTTCCTATGACCAAGTCGATCCCGTTGATCACCCGTGCTCGCCCCTCGAATGTGTGGAAGTGGATGGTCAGATTGCGTATCTCCAGGAGGGGCTCCTTTTGCATTCACGCACCACCACGCCATTGTTCAATCTGGACATCGAAGACATCCCGCAGCCCGTCCCCAAGCAAGTTGAAGCCGAGCACGGTGAGAAAGATCGCCAGTCCTGGGAACGTAGCTAGCCACCAGTTCGCCGGCATGTAGATACGCCCCTCCGCAATCATCGTGCCCCAGGCAGGTGTCGGCGGCTGGGCACCTAATCCAAGGAAGCTCAACCCCGTCTCCACCAGGATCACAAAGCCCATATCGAGAGTCAGCTTCACGATGATGGGCGACCATGTGTTCGGAAGGATCTCCTTAAAGACGATACGCCAGGGACCCGCGCCGACTGAGCGACTTGCTTCCACGAACGCCTCCTGTTTGAGGGAGAGGACCTCTCCGTACACGAGCCGCGTGTACCATGGCCACCAGGTAAAGGCGATCGCGATCATGGCGTTGGTCAATGTCGGTTTGAGTACCGCCGCCACAGCCAGCGCAAGAACAATGGAGGGGAGAGCGAGGAAGACGTCAGTAATCCGCATGATCAAACTGCTCACCCATCCACTCCAGTACCCCGCGATGAGTCCGAGGGGAACACCAATGGCCAATGCGATGGAAAGGACGACGATGCCCATGGAGAGGGAGATGCGGGCACCGAAGAGGACGCGTGAGAACACATCCCGGCCGACATCGTCAGTTCCAAAAAGGTGCGCTCTGCTGGGAGGTTGGAAGGTATTGGCGAAGTCGACAAAACCTCCCGCATGCTGCGGGTAGGGAGCAATGGTTGGTGCGAAGATAGCAGCGGCAGCCATCATGAGAATGATCCCAAGTCCCACTAAGGCGAGCGTAGAGGATCGAAACCGGGACCAAGCTCTCCGCAGCTCCTCCCTGCGGGTCGCTCGGATCTCTTGAGGAACGAGGATGGTCTCCGCCATGGTACACCCCTCAGGTCTCGTACCGGATCCGCGGATCCAGGTATCCGTAGGCAATGTCCACCAGAAGGTTCACCACAGCGAAAGCCACACCAATGACGATGGTCACGCCGACGACAGCATTCAGGTCTTTGAACAGAAGGGAATCGACACCATAAAACGCCAACCCTGGCCAGGCAAATACGGTTTCCACGAGGAAGGCATTGCCAAGGAGGAACCCGTAGGAGAGCCCGATCACCGTAAGGGCCGAGGAAAAGGCGTTTTTCAACGCGTACTTGTAGATCACGACCCGCTCAGGAAGCCCATAAGACCGGGCGGCCAAGACATAATCCCTTCGCATCTCCTCGATCATGTTCGCCCGAACCAAGCGCATGATCTGAGCAAGCGAACCCACCGAGAGAGCAAAGGCAGGAAGGATAAGGTGTTTGAGGGCAATGAGGAACGCGCGGAAATCCAGCGCGAGAAGGCTATCGAGGAGATAAATCCCCGTCAGTCGAACAGGCGGAGCAGGACCACGGCCAATGGTTGGGAGGATCCCAAGATAGTAGGCGAACAGGAGCTGGAGCAGAATGGCGAGCCAGAACCGGGGAAGGGCTACCCCGATAAGTGCAAGGATCCTGGAGATATGGTCTTCTGGACGATCCTTGCGAACTGCTGAGAGAACGCCAAGGGGAACCCCGAGGGCGATGGCAAAGAGCATGGCGACCGTGGTAAGCTCCACAGTCGCAGGGAGGAACTCCTTGATGTCCTGGGCAACGTTCCGCCGCGTCCTCAAGGAGAACCCAAAGTCCCCACGAAACAGCCCCCCCATATAGCGGAGATACTGCACGACGAGGGGCTTATCCAGGCCCATCTCCCGCCGGAGTTGCTCTACCTGCTCCTGCGTGGCATCTGGTCCCAGGGCCAGACGAGCTGGATCACCTGGGACCACCCTGGAAAGCACGAAGATGAGGATGGACAGGCCAAGGAGCGCAGGAATGATATGCAGCAATCTCCGGAGGAGATACGTGCGGAAACTCATCGCTCTTCCTTCACCCCGGTCCTCTCCTCCTCACCGCGCAATGGTGAAGTCGTAGAAGGCGACATCAAAACCTAACAGCCCGACATAGCGGTATCCCTTCACGTAATCTCTGAAGGCAATCCGGTGCAACGGATTGGCTACATAGATGCTCGGCGCGTCGCGTACAATCAATTCCTGAGCTAACTGGTACAGACGCATCTGCTCTTCTGGTTTGACAGCCCGCCGGGCTGCCTCAAGTACCTGCGTGACCTTCGGGTTTTCGTAGAAGCTCATGCACCGGAACGTCCCCCAACAGGAGGGATGGTACATCCCATAGGTATGACTATCCACATGCGGGTACTTCAGCGTATCAAAAATCGCTGTGATATGGGGAGTCGTCTCAGGTTTCGTGGCAAGCTCCACGATCCGTGCCCACGGCTCCCCACGGATCTCTACCTTGAACCCAATCTCCTCGAGGTTGGCCTTGAGGAGCAAACCGATCTGGCGTTCAAGAGGTAACGTTACAACATAGGCGTACTCAATAGAAAGGCGCTCTGGAGGAACTCCAGACTCTGCCACGAGCCTTTTGGCCGTGGCCACGTTCCGGGTATACACAGGCACCTTCGGGTTCCAACCGGGCACGCGAACGGGCACGGGACCGCGGGCCCTAGTGGCACCCAGGAAGATCTTCTGGATGGCAGTGTCATAATCAAAAGCATACGAGATCGCCTGACGCACCTTCACATTGTCCAAAGGTGGTTTCTTGGTATTCATTTGCAGGTGGAAAAGCTGGACGCTTGGGTCCTCTTTGACCACGATCCCTGGTACCTGTTTCAGTTCCTGAAAGCCCTGTACTGACAGCCATTGGTTCACCATATCGGCTTGCCCCGACTTTATGAGCGTCTTCACGGTCGCCTCCTCCGTCACCGTCTTAAAGGAGACACGGGAGATCTGGTTCGGCTTCCATCCCCTCCAGTAGTTTTCAAACCGTGTCATGACCATCTCGGTGGCCCGATCAAAGCGCTCCATCCGGTAAGGGCCAGACCCCGCATCGGCGCGCTCCAAGAAGGCAGATCCGTAATCACCGAACTCTCCATAGGGACCCGGCCTGATGTTCCGCATGACTAAGTCTTTGTCAAGGATGAAGAAGAGAAGAAGGGAACCCAAGAATGGCGCATATGCTTCCTTGAGCTCGAATCGTACGGTGTATTTATCCAATGCCTTGATCCGACCTGGCTCAAGAACAGGCGTCCAAACCCAGGAGAAACCTTTCTTCATACGGAGCGCCCTCTCCATAGAGAAGACGACATCCTCAGCTGTGAGCTCTCTCCCACTGTGGAATCTGATCCCCCTTCGGAGTTTGAACGTGTAGACTTTCCCATCGGGGGAGACCGTCCAGGATTCGGCTACATGCGGCCTAGGCTCCATGGATCCTTTCTCCACGTTCGGGTACAATAACGGGTCATAGAGGTTAATCGCCGCGATGAGGCTGCTCTCATCTACCGCGGCTGCAGGATCGCTCGCTGTGATGATCTGTTGCTCGATGTAGGTAAATGTGACCGGGGCCTGTGAAAAGGCGCCCCACGGGAAGGCGAGGACACCTACGAGCATGAGCAATAAACCGGTGAACCGTTTCATCCTTCTCCCCCCTCTCCGAAACTCTCTTCATGGTTGCTCATGTGACTACCCCGGCAAAAACCTTTTTGACTTTTGCCGGAGGCACTCTCTTGAAATAACAGGTCCCAGTAAAATCTCGAGAGATTTTTCTGGGGGTACTTAGTGCGCTATTTCCCACTGTGGCAATTGACCCCCCAGGAGACGAAGAGAGATCTCCTGGGCTGCCCAACGGACTTCTCTAATTAAAGTGGGCAACCGTTCATCGGTGAAGCGGCTCGCTGGCCCCCCGATGCTGATCGCAGCGACCACATTCTGCCGTGCGTCAAAGATAGGAGCTGTGATGGCTGCGACGCCTGGATCCAGCTCACCGATCGTGAACGCATATCCTTGCTTCCTAATCTGCTCAAGCTCTTGCAACAGAAGGGCCGGATCCGTGATGGTCCTCTCCGTGTACCGTGGGAGTCCCTGTGAGAGGATCTTTTGGATTTTCTCCTTGGGTAAGAAGGCCAAGTGAAGTTTCCCAGCCGCTCCTGCATGCCAGGGAGTGATTCGTCCCACACGAAAGCTCACCCGTAACTGTTGCGGGCTATCTACCGTATCCACGCAGATCACACCATCCGGACCAGGCACCGTCAGTACAACGGATTCTCCCGTCCGCTCCGCTAAGGCCAACATCATTGGCCAGGCGACCTGGCGAACTTCAAACTGACGAAGTACCACACTGGCAAGCTCAAGCGGCTTTGTCCCCAGGCGGTATCGACGATCTGCCTCTTGTACGACGTAACCATATTGTTCTAGGGTTCGGAGAAGGCGAAAAACAACCGCCTTGCTGAGCCCGAGAGCTCTTGAAAGCTCACTCACACCTAGACCTGGACCACCATTCATCCTCATAAAATCAAGTAGCCTAAGCGCCCTCTCAAGGGACCGGACAGGTCGGAAAGGAGCTGATTCCATAGGTCCTGCTCCTTGTTTCCTATAGTGGAACAATGTTTCTAAAATTTCCCTTCGACACAACATTGTGGATTCCTCCTTCTTACTCGCCGAGAGAAGGAAAGTGGTCCCTTGATTTCCAAAAGAGGGGGTAAATTGCTGTCAGGATGAAGCACTTGGTAGGAGAACCTGTCCTGAGAGATCCAGAGGACTCCTGAGGCACCTAACCGGACACGCGGTCAGGACGAGGCAAAGGGGAGATGTGGGGAGAACTGTTTGCACTTCTTGCCGCTATCGCCTTCGCGCTGAGCACTGTGCTCTCTCGCGTATTTATGGTGGGAGGCCCTGCTCGCCCTCCGGTACTCCCAGAGGTGGGCGTGCTGGCCAGTATGATGACCAATGTCCTTGCCTTTACAATGCTCGCATCGGTGGAACTCGCGCAAGGTGCGGCTCGACAGTTAACGCCGGGGTCGGCTCTTCTGTTTATGATTGGAGGCATCTGTGGTACGCTCATCGGGCGGAACCTTGCTTACATCAGTGTCCTACGCATTGGGCCCTCTCGGTCCACGGCTGTTCGGCTCTCCAATACATTGTTCGCGGCCCTTTTTGGATTGCTATGGTTGCGAGAGCTTCCACGCCCCTCCCAGGCTGTGGGAGCGGTCCTGATCACAGTGGGGCTATGGATGGTCCTCCAGAACCGTCAGGGAGAGGAAGGTCATTCCGTGGATGTGCGTGGCGTGATCGCCGCCCTGGGTGCTGCGCTGGCGTTCGCCTTCGGAGATAGCGCTCGTCGCGTTGCCTTAGGGGTCACACCCTTCCCCATGGTTGGGGCGTCCATTGGTGCGACCACGGCGCTGTGTGCACAGGTGTTTTGGTTGCGGTCAAGGGGACTCCGAGCTTATCTTTTGCGCTTCTCCTGGAGATCCGATGTACTCGGCAGTGCCCTCTTTAACACGCTCGCCATTCTCCTCCTCTTCCTGGCGCTCCAACGTGCTCCAGTGGCAAACGTCGCCGTACTCTATAACCTGCAAGTCCTGCTGGTGATCACGCTGAGCCGGTGGATACTGCGCGGCGACGAGCAGATAGGGATACGACTCCTCCTCGGAAGTGTGGTGTGCGTGGCGGGTACTCTCGGGGTGTTGCTCGGTTAAGTTGGCCAACCCGCATCAGGCCCTGAGGAGGAGTCCGCCCCTGATCATTCTTTCGATGGTCTCCCTCAGCTTCTCGTATTCTTCTGTGGAATAGACGTGGGGCTCGAGGCGGGGGATGTCGATCACCTTCTGAGGTTTCGTCAAGAGGTGTGTAAATTTGCATCAGGCGGCGGCCTCCTCCCTCGTCACCTCGATCCCATCCTTATACTGGACCCCGGCGTAGACTTTCGCCAGTAGCTCAGGTGCATTGAGCCTCCTGAACTTCTTCTGAGCTACCATGAGCATCTTC
>JAUQQG010000021.1 GCA_030550015.1 bacterium
GGGCGATGGCCAGGACCAGGGCGGGGAAGGCCATCATCAGGTCGGTAAACCGCATGAACAGGATCCCTACCCACCCTCGGAAATACCCTGCGAGGATCCCAAGCCCTGTGCCAATCGCCAGTGCAGCCCCGTTCGCCACAACCCCCACGAGGAGGGAGATCCTGGCCCCAAAGATCATCCGGGAGAGAAGATCTCGGCCTAGGAGGTCTGTCCCCAAGAGGAACCGGCCTCCAGGGGGGAGAGGCCTGCCATCAGGAGTCAGGCCATCAGGGAACTGGGTGGCTGGGTCAAAGGGCGCAAGGTACGGCGCGAACAGAGCCACCACCACCACGACCAGAACAACCACAAGCCCGCCCATCGCCACGGGATTCCTGCGCAGGCGATCCCAAGGCGTCCTCCGGGGTTGAGCCACGCGGGGGGCAGACTCTAGCTCCTGGGCTTCAGAAGTCACGGAGGCCGAATCCCTGGAAACTTGGCGGACGGTGTGGTTGCTCAACGCCGCTCCCCCCAACGCATACGCTTAGCCACGAGATAGTAGCAAAGGCCTCCTATGAGCACCATGGCAATGAACCCAAGGGAACTGGCGGAGTTCGCGCCGTACCGGGAATCGAGGAGGTAATACCCATCGACCACGCCGACCAGGCCGAGTGTTCCAATCCCAAGCAGGGAAAGGAGGGGAACCCCAGCGACCTTCCAGCCAGCGGGTGAGGCCGCAAAGAGTTGGGGCCTCCGGTACGGCAGGATAGCAGCGCTCAGCCCAACCATGGCAACGGAAAGGGTCAACGCCAGGATGCTGCTGAGGAGGCGAAGGGAGGGGGAGAAGGTGAGGATCGCCAGGAAGGCTTCGGAGGCGAGGCACACGGCGAGAATCGCAGGAAGCGGGGAGCGGAGCCGTGGGTGGATGTGCCCCAGGATAGGCGGAACGTACCCGTCCGATGCCCAGGACAGGAGGATGCGGGAGTTGTTGATCATGTTCTGGGCCATATACATCCAGCCCATGCACAGGAATCCTATCCCGGCCACTAGGAGCAACACCGGGTTCTGGATCAGGAGGTAGGTGAGATCGCTGAAGTAAGGATGAAGGGGGAGCGCATGCGCATCGGAGCCCTGGGTTGCCAGGGCTACAAGGAGCTCGGGACCGGCCACATGGAGCAGGAGGCCCCCAAGCAGGACCGTGATCACCGAGACGAAGAAGAGAGCTCCGAGCATTCCCCAGATCTGGCTGCGCTGGACCTCCTTCAACTCCGGGGTGATGAACGCACTCCCAATCGTCCAAGGAAGCACAAGGAACGCCGCAGGGATCACCGCGAGAATGGAACGGAGGGAACCGGGAGTGTATACCAGGCCGTCCCGCACCCGCGCGATCACCTCGTGGTAAGGGTCGGGGGAATTGAGGAGCGGGCCCAGGGCCTCGTTGAAACGCATCACGAACGCTTCATGGCTTGTGCTCCCCAGGGTGACCATCATGACCACAGTAGCGAGGACAGCAACAAAGAACGTCCACCGCTGCGCATGCAGGAAAAAGGCGAGGCCCAGGCTGACGAGGAACGCGACGCCCAAGATCACTACGGTCCCAATCAGGAACGTAACGGGAGGGTTAGCGATCCAGCGGGAAACCTCGAGGAAGCCGGGAGCCTGGAGAGCAAGCCCTAGGGCGGTGAGGAGCCCTGAGAGTCCCACGGTGACGAAGGAGTAGGCTCCAAATCCGATCCAGAAGCACAGCCAGAAGACCCAGTTCCAGCTCGACAGAAAGCCAACGGCGGGATGCAGCACCCGCCCCACGTACATGTAGTCACCCCCGAAGCGGGGAATCGTGATGGACATGAGGGCGTAGGTACCGACTGGGAAAATTGCCACAATCGCCGTCGCGAGGATCCCGGGAATGAGGTCCCCCGGAGGCGCAACAGATAAGGCAGTCACGTACAGGAAGACCAGAGCCAGAAAGAACGATGTGAAGTAGACATTGTAGATGAATACATCGAGGGTGTGTGCGGCCCAGGGGTACGCCCTGGTCGCCCGGGAGGCCAAGGCGAGTGAGAGGCTCGGCTTCCCGGTCCGGAAGAGAGAGGTCCGGTTCTGGGCCAATCGCCTGACCTCAAGCATGGTCTTCCTCCAGAGAACGCAGGAGGAGGGATTCCGCCTCCTCGAGGTGAGCCTGGAGCAATCTGCTCGCGCGCTGATGATCCCCCTCCCCCAGCGCCTCCACAGTGGCGTGATGGGACTCTATCAGCAGGTTCAGGTCTGGATAGAGGGATTGGAACTTGGCGCTGAGCGACCGGAGCTGGTCCACGAGGTTCGACCACATCCCAAACAGGCGACGGGATCCCGACAGCCGCACCAAATACGCGTGGAACTCCAGATCGCGCTCCATGGCCGCTTCCACATTGCCCACCCTCGCCGCGTCGCCCATGGCAGCTGTGAGCTCCTCCAGGTACACGAGATCTTTCGGCTGGATATGTGCCTGCGCCATGGAAAGGGCATGACCTTCAAGCATTCGGCGTAAGCCAAAGATCTCCCGGATATCCTCGGGGGTAAGGCGGACCACAAACGTCCCCCGGTGCGCCCTGCTCACCACAAGCCCTCGTTGCTCCAGCCTTGCCAAGGCCTCGCGCACCGGGGCCCTACTCACCCCAAGCTCGTGGGAGATCTTTGCCTCTACAAGACGCTCACCAGGTGCAAGCCGCCCGCTGAGGATGGCGTCGCGGATTGCCCGTTCCACAGCGTCTGCGAGAGCTTCCCGGCCTATGGCAGCAAAGATATTCCCCCGCATTGGATTGAATTGCCGATTGTCGACAATATTTAGCCCCTCCTATTCGCCAGAGGTCTCATTTTTCCTGCCGGGCTGCCCAAGGTTTGAGGATGGCGTAAATGGCCTCACACATGGGAACTAAGATCCCGTGCTTGCGGGCTAGGCGGACCACCGTTCCATGGAGGGCCTCCAGCTCCATGCGTCTCCCGTGGGTGAGGTCGTGGTGGAGGGAAGAATACGCACCGGGATCCAGGGACCGGAACGTCGCGATGCAGCGGTCGACGAGGTCCTCAGAGAGAGGGATGCCCTCAGCCCTCCCTACACGCATCACCTCCTGGACGACCCTCCTGAACATCTCTAGGGTCTCTGGGATCTCTCGGATCTCCCCTGTCGGCAGGCGGGTCGTGGCGGTCACCCCGGCCTGGGCGCAGATGAAAGCGAACTTCTCCCACAGGACGACCTGGATGTCCTCCCGGATTTCCGCGGGGATCCCGGCCTCGCGGCAAAGCGCAAGGAACCTCTCCGCCCGCTCGCTGCGGGTCCCATCCATCTCCCCGAAGGCGATGCGTCCAGGTCCTGCGTTGTGCACGATCACGCCAGGCTCGGCGATGGTTGCGAAAATATAGGCTGCACCCCCCATAACGTGACGCCAGCCAATGGCCTGGGCGATCTTCTCCTCGTTATCGATGCCATTTTGCAGGGAGAGCACAGCTGTGTTCTGATGGAGCAAGGGGTGGAGGCGGGCAGCGGCACTCTCGGTATCGTAGGACTTCACGCAGAAGAGCACGTAGTCGCAAGGCCCGATCGCGCGAGGATCATCCGTTGCCGGAAGACGGATCTCGAAATCGCCTGCGATGCTGCGCACGCGGAGACCACCTTCCTGAAGGGCGGAAAGGTGGGCACCGCGTGCAATCAAGTGGACATCTGCTCCTGCCAGGGCAAGGCGCCCTCCAAAGTAGCCTCCTATACCCCCTGCCCCATACACGGCAATTTTCATGGCCTACCTCCTGACCCAACAGGTTTGTGACCTCCCTAGCTTCTTCTCGCGATTCGCTTGATCCTTCTCATGGGGCCTGCTAAGGTGGGGATAGCGATGGGTGAGCGAAACCCGGCGGGAGAGCCCAAGGTGAGACCTAGCCCTGCAACCCTCCAGGGGACAGTGGAGCGGATCACCTACGTGAACGAAGAGACTGGCTACGTCGTGGCCCGCCTGGAGGTCCCAGGGCGGAAGGAGTTGGTGACGGTCGTGGGAAACCTGGCCTCCGTGAGCCCTGGGGAGACCCTCCGGCTCTACGGGCGATGGATCATCCACCCCCGGTACGGCGAGCAGTTCCAGGCCGAGCGCTATGAGTCGGTCGTCCCCGCCACCCTGACGGGGATCGAGAAGTATCTGGGCTCCGGCTTGATCAAAGGCATCGGCCCAATCTTCGCGAGGCGACTTGTGGAGGCTTTCGGCCTCGACACATTCCGGGTCATCGAGGAAGAGCCGCACCAGCTCCTCAAGGTCGAAGGGATCGGCCCCATCCGCAAGGCCCGGATCGTCCAAAGCTGGGCCGAGCAACGGGAGATCCGCGAGGTCATGGTCTTCCTCCAGAGCCACGGTGTTTCCACCGCCTACGCCGTGAAGATTTTCAAAGCCTATGGTTCTCGGGCCATCTCTATCGTCAAAGAGAACCCTTACCGCCTAGCCCAGGACATCCATGGGATCGGGTTTGTCACCGCCGATCGCATCGCCCAGGCCCTCGGCATCCCCAAGGACTCTCCCCTCCGCGTACAAGCGGGGATCCTCTATGTCCTCCACGAGCTGGCCGACGAAGGGCACGTCTACGCCCCTTATGGGGAGTTGATGAAACGGTGTCGTGTAGCGTTGGAGGTTGACGAGTCCCTCCTCGCCCAGGCTGTGGAGACCCTCCAACGGGAGGGTCGCATCATCGTGGAGGAACGGGAGGACGGGACAAAGGCCATCTATCTCGAACCGCTTCACGTCGCCGAGGTGAACGTCGCCCGCCGCCTCCTTGCCCTTGCCCAAACCCCCTTCCCCAAGATCTCCATCGATGTCGAGAGGGCCATCGCCTGGGCTGAGCAGCAACAAGGTTTCTCCTTTGCCGAGGCCCAGAAGGAGGCGATCCGAAAGGCCCTGACGACAAAGGTCCTGGTGATTACTGGAGGGCCTGGAACCGGCAAGACCACGATTCTCCGGGCGATCGTCGCCATCCTGGAAAAGAAGAAGCTCAACATCGCCCTCGCTGCACCCACGGGGCGGGCAGCCAAGCGCATGAGCGAAGCTACTGGGAGGGAGGCCAAGACCCTCCACCGCCTCCTCGAATGGAGCCCGCAGGAGGGGCGGTTCCTCCGAAACCAAGAGCGTCCCCTCGAGGTAGATCTCGTTGCCGTGGATGAGTGTTCGATGATCGATATCCTCCTCATGAACAGCCTCCTTCGAGCCCTCCCGTTCCAGGCGATCTTGATTCTCGTTGGGGATGCCGATCAGCTCCCCTCCGTCGGCCCCGGAACCGTTTTCCGCGACATCATCGCCTCGGGCGCAATCCCTGTTGTGGCCCTCAGGGAGATTTTCCGGCAAGCCCGGGAGAGCCTCATCGTCGTCAATGCCCACAGGGTCAACAACGGCCTCATGCCCATTCTTCCCGCGGAGGGCAAGAGTCCTTCGCGGGACTTCCTGTTCATTCCCAAGGAGACGCCCGAAGAGATTTTCCAGGAGATCCTCACCCTTGTCGGGCAAAGGCTTCCCAGGGAGTTTGGCCTGGATCCCCTGGAGGAGGTCCAGGTCCTTTCCCCCATGCACAAGGGGATCATTGGTGCTGCCCAGCTGAACCAGGCCCTGCAGAACCTCCTCAATCCCCATGGGCGGGATGTCCGCAAGGGAGCCTCACCTTTCCGCGTCGGCGATAAGGTGATGCAGATCCGCAACAACTACGAAAAGGAGGTGTTCAACGGGGACATCGGCCGGATCGTCGGGGTGGACTTGGAGGACCAGGAAGTGGTTGTCCGTTTTGAAGATCGCACCGTCTCTTACGACTTCACCGAGCTGGACGAGCTGGTCTTAGCCTATGCCATCAGCGTCCACAAGAGCCAGGGAAGCGAGTACCCCGCTGTCATCCTGCCCCTCCATCCTTCTCACTACGTGATGCTCCAGCGGAACCTGCTTTACACCGCGATCACGCGGGGGAAGCGGCTGGTCGTCCTGGTGGGGACGAAGAAGGCGCTGGTCCTCGCCGTGAAGACCGTCAGGACCCAAAAGAGGTGGTCGCACCTGGAAGCCCGGCTCCGGAGCACATCCCTGTCCTTCCCATGAACACAGCGGTTTGGGAACACCTCGGAGATCACCAGCCAAACGTCCTTCGGATTGAGCCCGCGCCGAGGTGGAGTGGATGAAGATATATGGCGCGCAGTAAGTCGTCTTTAACCCAGGTCCTGCTCTCCTGGTATTCCCAGAATGGCCGCCAGCTTCCGTGGCGGAAAACAAAGGACCCATATGCCATCTGGATCTCTGAGATCATGCTCCAACAGACCCGGGCGGAGGTCGTGATCCCCTATTACGAGCGGTTCCTGCAGGCCTTCCCCACTGTCCAGGCGCTCGCCCAAGCGCCCCTGGATACCGTCCTGCGCTTGTGGGAGGGGCTGGGGTACTATTCCCGCGCGCGGAACCTCCACCGCGCGGCGAAACAGATCGTCCGCCACGGCGGGACGTTCCCCCGCGATGCGAAGGAGTGGAAGGAGCTGCCGGGCATCGGCCCCTACACAGCGGCTGCGTTGGCAGCTATCGTCAACGGCCAGGACGCCATTGCCCTCGACGCAAATCTGCTCCGGGTAGGAGCCAGGCTCTTTGGGGAACGAGGGATCGTGACCTCCCCAGTTGTGCGCAAGAGGATCGAGAGGCGATTCCTGGAACTCCTGCCGCCTGGCAAAGCCGGGACGTTCAACCAGGCCCTCATGGATTTGGGGGCAACGGTGTGCCTTCCTAGGAATCCCCGGTGCGAGGCCTGTCCACTCCGGAGGTTTTGTGTGGCGCAGGCAACAGGCCAGCAGGAGAAAATCCCCGTGCGCGCTCGACGCAGGGTCCGCCCGCACAAGCAGTTCATTGCTGCTGTGCTCCAGGATGAGCGCGGGCGGCTCCTCCTCGTTCGGCAAGCCGACCGCGGGATCTGGGGTGGCCTATGGACGCTTCCCTATGTGGAGGCAAGGTCGTGGAGGGAGGCCCGCCCCAAGCTTGAGGCAATCACGGGAACCCGAATGAAGAGAACTGCCGGGAGGTCCCCCTATAGCATAACCCACACGTTTACCCACTTTACGGCAACCTACACGGCGATCCCAGCTATCCCTACGACCCGCGTCCGACACGGCCGCTGGGTCCGCCCTGAACAGCCCAACCTCGCTGTCCCGGTCCCTCACCGCAAGCTCCTGCAGGCCTTTTCCCGGGGAGGATTCGGAGCCATTCCTCATGCTCGAACGCCTTCAAATCCTTGAAGAGACCATCAGCTTCCTCACGGAGTTCGAGTCCAGGTTTTCATTAGAGCAGGAACCTTTTGCGCCATGAGTACGCCCGCGTGGACTTGATAAAACTCTATGGGCTTCTGGACCACCTCGAGGATTTCCGGCATTTTGTGATGGCCGTGAAGGACTTGCTATGATCCCCCCGGGCACCCACGAGGAACTTTGTCTCCTTGCATCGAATTCTAGAAAAACATTAAAAAAGTATCAAAGAGGGATCGGGTATGGCTGAAGCAAAAGTGCATGGGTTCTTGTTCTTGCGCGTTCCCGCGGGATTGCGGAATCCCCAAGGGGCAAAGAGGACCAAAGAAGCCGTGGAAGCCGCAGAGCGAACGGAAGGCGTCTTGGCCATTTACCCATATAGCCTCATCGGCCTCCGCGCCGACGCTGATCTTGGCTTTTGGATCGCGGCCACAGATCTGGAAAAGTACCAATCCGCTGCGCGGGAAATCCTGCATACAGGCCTGGAGGTGACCTGCACCCTGTGGGGATTCGTGCGGCCGTCGCAGTACACCGGTCGCTCTGGCACAAGCGTCCAGGTCCCTGGAAAGCGCCTGCGCTACCTCATCGTCTACCCCTTCTCCAAGACCCACGCGTGGTACCAGCTCCCTGAAGAAGAACGGCGGAATATGATGAGGGAGCATGCCCGCGTAGGCCATGGCTTTAAGGGGATCGAGCAGCTCCTCCTGTACTCCACCGGGCTCGCCGACTGGGAGTTCGTGGTGGGCTACGAGACCGACGACCCCGAGCGCTTCTCCGAACTCGTCATGGCCCTCCGGAGCACAGCGGCGCGGCCTTACACCCTCCGGGATACACCCATCTTCACAGCACGCTCGGGATCCCTAGAGGAGATCCTCGAAGAGGTCTTCGGCACAGGGATCAAAGCTGAAGTCGGGACCTAAACCAAGGCTACCCCCTCCTTCGCGCACGGAGAGTATTCCCCAGGAAGACCAAGAGGGCGAGCACGTTGAGCAATCCACCCCAACGCCTCCCGGGGATCCAAAGGAGGAGGTCCGAGGCGACCCGGAGGGCCAGCGAGAGGTGCAGGAGGATGAGGTGCGCGTAGAAGCTAGGCTGGAAGGAAAGGGGAAGGCCGAGGATGGCCGGGAAGATGATGGGGGCGTGCCCGAAGATCATGGCGAAGACGAAACCTAAGAAGAAGGTATGGAGAATGGCGTCGTAGCGCGGCCCTGCAGGCTCCCCAAAGAAGAAGAGGGTCGCAAGCCCGCTCAAGCCTAGCCAGGCATAGCCGGAGAGGAGGCAGATCGCCGTGAACCTCGGCAGACCCGGCTCCCGGACCGTACGGCGGGCGATGTCCTGCAGGAGGAACCAGAGAGCAAGCGCCACCATAGCTACACCAGATATCCTGAGCCCTCCCATAAACCAGAAGGGGCTCACGACGATGCCGACCGAAAACAACCCTAAGGCGATCACGAACGCGCTCCGGCTTCCCGCAGAGAGCCGGACGAGGCGCGAGAGCTCAAGCCTCTCCCCTGCAATGGTGAGGGTGAGGAAGGCGATCCACCACGGAACTGCCCGGAACAGGGGAGTGCCCGCCGCCCAGAGGAGGTTCCCGACAAACCAGGCCACCGCGCCACCGGCCATGGCGATGGTGAACACCGTTGTCTGGCGTCGCACGATGGCAAGGAAGACCGCCACAAACCCGAGGCTCCCGAGCACCATCAGCCACTGGCTGGGTAAACCCAGAATGAGGGCGACGGCGCCAAGCCCCGTGAGGAGCGGCGCGCTATAGGACCAGGCTTGCCCAAGCGCGACAGCCCTCTCTAGACCGATCAAGGTTCCCAGGAACCCGGAAACCATGAGAGGGCCGTGAGAAGCTGGAAATGCGCCCCTCAGGCGCGGGAGATCCCACCCGATCCTGAGGAGACCTGCCCACATCCCCAGAAGGAGCGCGAGGAACCCCAGCGCCAGGAGAGGGAAGCGAAGGCGTCGCAAACCCTGGTTCATCGCTTTGTCTTCATCCGCCGCTCGATGATCCTCTTGAGCACGCTGCGGTGGCAATATTCCTCGTCCTCGCAGGTACACAGGAGTGTGATGGTCTCGCTGCGGGCGCGGCGGGCGAGTTCTTCTACGCGAGCCTGTGCCTGTGGGTCGGCCTCAATCTGGGCTTCATACCGGCGTGCAAACTCCTCCCAGCGGAGCCGCTTCCCCTTCCATGCCTTGATCAGCTCAGGGGCTGTTCCGAGCTCCTTGTACCACGCGTGGAAAGCCTCCCGCTTGACCCCACGCGGGTACAGGCGCATAACGAGGATCCGTGTCCCGTCCTCGGGGGAAGGCGCGTCGTAGACGCGTTTGGTCTGCACCGGCATAGGGATCCCCCTCCCCCCTACAGGACGCTGACGGACCTGCGCTCGGCCCACTGCGCTCCCAACTGGGTCAAGGTCTCCTCTCCCAGGATCTGGCCCGCCATGGGGAAGAGCACCTGTTCCTCCTTGGCGAAGTGCTGGCGCGCCACCTGGAGGGCGTGCACCAGGAGGCCGCGCGCCTCCACAAGGTCGTCCACGTCCGGGATCCTAGAAAGGGTCCCCTCGATCTCGTTGTGCTCCGCCCGCATCACGGCGAGCGGCCCCATGGGGCCCAGGTGAGGGTCTAAGGAGGGGAACAGGACATCCTCCTCCAAGCGCGCATGCGTAGCGAGGGCCGCAGCAAGCAGCGCGGCCTGGGCATGGACCTCTCCCACCGTCTCTGTGTGGGGCAGGACCTGCTCCAGGTGAGTGAACTGAGCGTAGAACACGCCGTGCTCTCCAAGCAAGGCATCGGTGATCTTCATCCCTCTCCCCCCTTTGTTATCCATCCCTTTCCCACCAAGCAGGATGTTTTATCCGCACGGTTCCTCGTTTCCAGGCGAGCGGGGAACCCCCTTTCTGTATCAGAACCTCTCCTGGCCGATAGCCTCTATGAGCTCGTCGAGGAAGCCCTCCAGGGGGAGCCCATAGATCCCGGCCACCTCGGCCACCGTCTCAAAGGGTGCCGCTGCGCAGCCTACGCAAGCCATCCGGTGTGAGAGGAAGACAGGGATGGCCTGAGGCCACCGGCCAAGCACCTCGGAAACCGTCAATCCCTCAAGATGGCGATCTTTTACCACGGCAGCCTCCGCCTGGCGTTTATCTCCCTACCTTCCCAATGCGCACCCGCCACACCTCCGGCCCTTGCTCCATGTACTCCCAGGTGAACTCTCCTTCCCGCTCATACTTGAACTGGTAATACAATGGCTTTGGATCGTGGTCGTTGATCAGGATGAACGCCTCCCCCGGCCTGAGCCCATCGAACGCCTGGAAGATGAGTGGGTGCCTCTGGGGCGGCGGGGTCCCCCGCACATCGAGGGCTTTGACCTCCCCTCCGGAGTTTCCGTGGAAGGCGGCGTGCATCCCCTTGAGGACTTGCTCCTGGTTCGCCTCGGAGAGGTAGCGCTCGAACAGCGGGAGGTAGACACGCTCCTCCTTCTCCAGGTGAACCCTCAAGAGGGCTTCTAGCTGGAGGGCTTGGTCGCGGAGCTTCCTTTCGAGAGCGGGTCGTACGCCCTCTCCCGCTTCCTGCAGGGCTTTTACCGTCTCCTCGATGCTATGGATGTAGCCTGCGATGAACTCGTGGTCGATACTCATCGTGGCCGTCGCCTGGCCATAGGACTTGACCAAAGGCTCCACTGCAGGATACAAGGAACGCTCCTCCCCCACGGCATGGGGAAGCAGATCCCCCTTCAGAAAGGCAACGAGCCCTTCTGCATCCTCAAGCTCTCCACCGCGTTCGAGCGCGGAGAGCCTCTCTGTGAGCTCTTTCAGGAGCGCACGGTGGTGCGCGCGAATCGCCTCACCAACCTTCCCCATCGCTCTCCCTCCTCGTGGTGATCTCCCTTGGGTCGGACAGCATCGAGTATACTCAAGCGAGGCGGCAGGTCTTTGCGCTAGCGCAAACGTTCACCGCCTCCCGAGGAGAGATCCTCTGCGATCGCCACAAGCCCGTGGGGGAACCGGATGAGGATGCGAGCTCGTCGGCTCTCGATCAGCCCTCGTTGCTCCCAGCGGGCAAGGATGCGGCTTGCGGTGTAGATGGTGGTTCCGGCCATCTCCGCGAGGTCCTGGCGGGAGAGGGGGAGGTCGATGAGAACTCCTCCTTCTACCTTCCGGCCGGACTGCCGAAGGAGGCGAAGGAGGGCGCGGGCGATCCTCTGCTCCACCCGTTCAGTGGCCATCTCCCTCAGCCGGTCCTGGAGCTCCTGGACGCGGTCTGCGAGGAGATGGAGGGCGTTTACCGCCAGACGGGGAAAGCTTTCCATGAGCCGGGACATCGTCTCCCCATCCCAGCACAGGGCCGTGCACTCCTCTACGGCCTGCGCCGAAACAGGGTAGGTCGCGTCCCCCAACGCCGCGATCCCCCCAAACATCTCTCCATCCCTGACAAAGCGCAGGAGCACCTCCTGGCCCTCGGGCGTCGTCTGGGTCAATCGCACCCGGCCGCGGAGGAGGATGTAGAGGAACCTTGCTGGATCTCCTTGGTGGAAGAGGAACTCCCCTTTGGGGAAACGGCGGGTCCGCGCCCGATGGACGATCTCCTCGAGTTCTGGAAGGCTGAGGCCAGAGAACAGGGGAATCCCTTGGATAATGGAGAGATCGTGGGGAGGAATACCCGCAGTAGGCATGGGAACAGGCCTCTAGATTCCTTCTGTGCACATTATACCTAGCTGGGAGGAGGTTGCAAAGCAAGCCGGCAAGGAGAAATGCTCCACGGGCTCGTAATATAGGGTTATGTGCCCTGGCAAAAGCCTTTTTGCTGGGGTTACGGAGAGGTGAGGGGGATGGAGGAGGTCGGTGAGGGGATCTTCCGCCTCCAGGTGGAGATGCCAGGCCCCCTCGGGTCTGTCAATTGCTTTCTCCTCGAGGGCGGAGGCGAAGTGGTGCTCGTGGACACGGGGCCGGATGTAGCCGTTTCCCGGCAGGCTCTCTTGCGGGAGCTGCGTGCCCTTGGGAAACGCCTCGAGGAGATCACCCGCATCCTCATCACCCATGGACACCCGGATCACTGCGGGTTCGCCAAGCGGGCCCGGCAGGACCACGGGATCCCCTTCTGGATCCACCCGCTGGATGCCGAGTATTACGCCAGGATGCACCGAGGAGAACTTACTCTCCAGGCCCAAACCTGGATCCGTCGCGAGGTACCTGAAGAAGCTGTCTCACAGATCGAGATGGGACTTTGGGGGATGATGGGGATCGTCCAAGAGGAGATCCCATGGGATTCCTGCGACATCCCAAGAGAGGTCCCCGATCAGAAACCCATGGTGTTCCATGTTGGCGAGATGGAGTGGAGAGTCTTCCACACCCCCGGGCACTCCCCTGGGCACGTGTGCCTGTACGAGCCTCACCTTGGGATCCTCCTCAGCGGAGACCTTGTGCTCCCCCAGGAGACTCCCCACATTGGGCTAGATGGGAGCAATTCAGGAGATCCCCTGGCCAACTACCTCGCCTCCCTTCACCTTCTGGAATCCCTCCCTGCGCGGCTCGTCCTGCCAGGCCACGGGGAGCCTTTCCACGATTTGGGGGAGAGGATCCTCGAGCTCCGCGCCCATCATCAGGAGCGACTCCACCTGATCCTCGAGGCTGTGCGGGAAGGGGCTCAGGGGATCTACGAGGTAGCCCAGCGCATCCGCTGGACTCCAAAGAAAGTCTCCTTTGGAGAGTTGGATCCCATCAACCAGTTCCTGGCGCTCCAAGAGGCCGCAGCGCACCTGGAGCACCTCGTCGCAAGAAACTGCCTCCAGCGCATCCCCAGCGAGGGGCCCACGCGGTTCGTCTTCCTCACAGAGGAAGGTGTCCTGGGGAAAGGGCTGTGAGGTGCGCAAGCAGATTCTGCGCTTCCGAGGGATCCCTCAAGGAGAATTTTGCCTGTGAAGGGGCAAGACCTACCCGGATCGTGAAGGCTTCCTGCGGGAGGCTAGCGAACAGGTCCTCGTCCGCCCGGTCATCCCCCATCGCCAGGATGAAATCGGACGGCGTCTTGTGGAGGAAGTACAGCGCAGCCCTCCCCTTGTCCACACCAATGGGCCGGACCTCTACCACCTTGTTCCCGTGGAGTACCTGGACATCGACATGGGTGGTCGCACGGAGGAGGGTATCGATCAACTCTTTCGCTCGCATCGAGGCCACCTCAGGATCCGCCAAGCGGTAGTGCCAGGCCAAAGCGTACTCTTTCTCCTCCACAAAGGCCCCGGGAACGTATTCTGCGTAGCTGTGGAGGAGGGAGAGGAGGTGGGGTTTCCAATCATTTGTCACGGGGCTCAGCAGGCGCCACCCCTCCCCGCGCTCTTTGATCCAAACCCCGTGCTCTGCAACGAGGGCGACATCGAGCGTGCCAAACCAGCGATCGAGGGTCTCCCTGTCCCGGCCGCTTGTCAGCACCACCTGATTGCGGGGATCTCTACTGAGCTCCTGGAGGAGCGCCAAAAGTTCTCCAGGAGGTCTCGCTTGAGAAGGATCGCCTGTGTAAGGGACGAGGGTGCCATCGTAATCCAGGAACAGGACCCTCCGCTGGGCACCATGGTAGGCCCGAACCACCTGCGCTTTCTCCTGGGGATCCAGGGAGCGAGCCTGGAATCGCGCTTGTTCTCTGTGGAAGGTGAGCAAGGAGTGCAGGAAGTCGCTGGCCCAGCGCACCACATCATACCGCTTCAGGCGCTCCTGCATCACCTGGATCCTCCGGATCTGCTCTTCTTCCGGCATCTCCAGGGCTTCCCCGATAGCTGTAGCGATCTCCTCCACGTGGGTCGGGTTGATGAGGATCGCCTCGCGGAGCTCGTGGGCGGCGCCAGCTGTCTCACTGAGGATCAGCACCCCTCCCCCATCCCTCCTGCTCGCCACGTACTCCTTAGCGATGAGGTTCATCCCGTCCCTGAGTGGGGTCACCAGGGCGATGTCGCTGGCTGTATAAAGGGCAGCCAGGGAGTGGAAGGGCAGGTAGGTATACTGGTACATAATGGGTGCCCAGCCGATGGTCCCGAACCTGCCGTTGATTTTTCCCACAAGCTCGTCGATCTGCCTCTTGGTCCGCCGGTAGTGCTCTACACCCACACGGGAGGGGACGACGACCATGAGCAACACAACCTTCCCATGCCACCTGGGGTTCCTCTCCAGGAACCGCTCGTAGCCCTGCAAGCGGTTGAGAACGCCCTTGGAGTAGTCCAGCCGATCCACGGAGAGGATCACCTTAAGACCACCAAGCCGCTCTTTGAGCTTCCCCCTCTCCATCTGGACCTCCGGGCGTTCCCCAGCTTCGAAGAACCTCTGGAAGTGGATCCCCATGGGGAAGGTGCCCGCCTGCACAAGGCGGCCGCCCACAGCGATCCTACCCATGGTGTGCGTGTACCCCAAGAACCGGAGGACGCATCGGAGGAAGTCGTAGGTGTACTCGTGGGTGTGGAATCCTATAAGGTCTGCACCGAGCAACCCTTCGAGGATCTCGCCCCGCCACCGGCTGGGGAGGAGGCGGAAGAGCTCGAACGATGGGAAAGGGATGTGCAGGAAGAACCCAATGGGCACACCTGGCGCGCGCTCCCGCAAAAGCTTGGGAAGGAGCATGAGGTGATAGTCGTGGACCCACACCACGTCCTCTGGCCCGAGGATCTCCACGACCGCCTCACAGAACTTCTCGTTGACGCGCTTGTAGTGGTTCCACAGCTCCTCTTCGTACACCGCATAGGAGGGGAAATAGTGGAAGAGCGGCCAGATGGTCCTGTTGCAAAAGCCCAGGTAAAACTTCTCCATCTCCTCCTCGGAGAGAAAGACGGGGTAGGCACGGGACCGCTCCAGGAGAGATGACCGCAACCACCCCCGGTCCCCCTCTGGAACAGCGATCCCCGGCCAGCCGACCCAGATGTACTCCTGCTGGGTAAATGGAGATTCCCTAAGTGAGTCCAGGTAGGCGCTCAGCCCGGAGACAAGGCCCCCAGCACTTGCCTGGAAACGGAGCTTCCCCTCCCTCTCGACGACGGTGACAGGGAGCCGGTTGGACACCACAAGGAGTCTCATCGTTCCCCTAAGATCTTCCCCGTTATGAGACCTTCTCCCTCTCCTCTCGCTAAGCCCCTCACCAAAGCCACTTCTGAGGATCTTGAACCCTCCTTCATACCGTGGCTGCCTCCTCGTCTGCGAAGATATTTCCCTCAAAGCGGCGGTTTTCGACAGAAGGAGGGCGGAGGAGCTCGATCCGGAAGAGGCTAGAGAAGTACCACGGCCTGTCCGGGCGCACGCGGATGGGGAGCCAGCTCCAGGCACGCATGGTCTCGACATAACCCCAAGTCACATAGCTGTTGAAGTCCTCGCGGATATCGGTGATCACCGCTCCGGATTCAAGGAGGAACCTTTGGATCTGCGCCCATTTCTCCAGACTGGATTCTGCGTGGGTGAGCCCGAAGTATCCTGCGCTCCCCACCCCCCGTACAGCCAGGAGCCCCCGCTCAATGAAGGCACAGAACCCGGCGAAGCTTTCCGTGGGATCGCAAAGGAAGGTATCAAACCTCCCCCGCCACTCGTGGGGGAGCGGGTCCCGGATGTCGTACCGGGTGGCCTCCAGCATATCAAGCCCTTCCACCCGCGCGACCTCCCGGATGAACCGGATCAGCCGGTCGTCGATGTCTACGACTAGCACCCTGGAAGGCGCGCCTGTCAGAGCGGCGGCCACGCTCACCAGATCATCGTCCCCGATGACCAGGATCTCCTTCCCAGAAAGGTCCCCCCGGGCCAACGCAAAGGCCACCCGGGCCAGCGTCGTCTCCTCAGTGACGTATCCCTGATCATAGACCTGAAGGGCTTCCGGGCGGCCGCGGCTGATCTCCCGGAACCGCTCGACGACCTCTCGGGGAAGCCTAGCGAAGTCCACCCCTCTTCCCTCACAGGAATCGCAAGAAGCCTCCCATGCTGGAGCAATGCAAAGGTTGGAGGCAAGCTCCCTCCCGGCCTCAGTGAGAGAGAGGCGACCGTCCTGGACCGCGAGGAGGTCTTTCTCCTCGAGACGAGACCAGAAGGCGCAGAGAAAGCGCATCGGGACGCGGCTGAGCCGGACAGCCTCCCACATTTCCTCCGTGCTCAGAAGAGCGGCAAGGGCCCTTTCGGCGTCCCTGTGGGTGAACGGGATGGGCGCATCGGATCTCACCGAATCCAGGATCTCTGCCAGCATCTCTCTCGCCTTTGGGGGAGTGAGAGGTTCTCCTTTTCCTACCCTCTGGAGAACAACCGTGCTCCTGCGCATTTCCCTCACCTCCTTGCTCCAACCTTTTTGCGGGCGAGCGCCTCAGAGAACCGCCCATAGAGGAACGGTTGAGGCCGGGACCAGGGAAGGTTTCTTCCGCCAAGCCTCCGGCCTAACCCTCCGGACCAATGTCGCCGGATTCCTCTCACATCAAGGGCCGATCCACGCTCGCCTAGGATGCCAAAGGGAGTAAGGGCCGCGCAGTGCGCGCCCCATAAATAGGCTAGGCGGATTCCCTCCCCAGGTCAAGGGTGAGCTCTGGGTGTTCACCGCAAGGCTTTTGGTGTCAAGATCCTCCTGACAACCTTTCTCGGGATCCAGGCCATAGGCCTCGAAGAGGAGACCTTTGCCTCTCCGGCTGGGTCCTGCCGTGCACTCTCCTCAGGGGTCAACCCGCGCTCCTGTGTCCTGGAGGCGCAGCTGGATGAGACCGACGAGCTCCTTCCGCCGAATCAAGAAATGGGGTGTGAGCCGGTATTCCACTGCCACGGCCGCTGTCACACCGGCGGCCTCCCCCATCGCCATGGTCGTCGGCACGACCCGGGCGGAGCCAGCTGCCTGGTAGGTTGCAGAGAACGCCCGGCTGGCCACAAGGAGGTTGTCGATCCCACGGACGATCAAGCTCCGCAGGGGGATGGTGTAGATCCTTCGCTTTGGGGCAAAGGGGGAACGTTCCCCCGGCTTATAAGGGTGCAAGTCGATGGGATAGGAGGCAACCGCGATCCTGTCCCAGAAGATCCTGTGGGTCAAGATGTCTCCCGCGCTGAGGACATACAGCCCCTTGATGTGCCGCGTCTCCCGGATATACAACTCCGGCGCCACCTCGATGAGGTAGGCGCTCTCGAACCCCGGGGCATGGTCCCGCAGGTAGGAGACGAAGGCTGGCACGAGGCGTTTGGCCCGGGTGTAGGCGTCCTTCCGGGAAGCGCGGCTCGTCCCGTCCACGCCAAAGAGTTGCAGGGAGTTCACCCAGACGGTCCCGTCCGGCTGGCGGCCCAGGTTGAGGTCTACCGCCGCGATCTTGGGATCGGGCGAACGAAACCCCTTCACGACCTCGCGGTAGCCCCACGCGTACCCGAAGCGGACCCCGCCGCGGCGGAACGGCTTGTCCTTCTTGCGGATGTAATCGGTCACCGCCGCCCAGTCCACGCCTCCAACGCGGAACACGAGCGTGGCGGCCTGCATCAACCGGTCAATCCCGGATTCCTCCCGTCCCAGGGTATATTCGGCCCCAGCGGCGGCCGCGAAGTCCCCATCGTCCGTTGCATCGATGGTCACAGGGGCCAGGATCATCCATCGCCTGCCCCGGTGTTGGACAATCGATCCCAGGACTGCATTCCCCTTCCGCACCGGATGGAGGAACTGGGTACTGAGGTAAACCCGGATCCTCCTTTCAGAAGCGACCTTGCGCGCAAAGAACTCTCGCGCGGCCCGGGGGTCGAAGGTCAACCCCAGCGCGCGGAACACTTCCGCGAAGATCCCCTCTACGAGGTTGCCTCCGTCGTCCCTGTGGTTGAGATCGAAGGTGTTGAGCATCGCACCTGTCAGGACCGTCCCGAGGAAAGGCCTGGGTTCGATGAGGACGACAGATCGCCCTTGCCGCGCTGCAGCGAGTGCAGCCGCGATCCCTCCCGGGCTCCCCCCAACGACCAGGACGTCTGCACGCTCCGGAACTTGGTAGACAGCGGGTTGGGCCAGGAGGGGGAGGGCGAGGGTGAATACCAGGATCAAGAGCAAAACCACCCTTCTCATCCTCGTTGCAAGTCCCCCCTGAGGTCTCTAGCGCCCATCTTGCTCGGGAGGTTCCAACCGCACTCCATCAGCCCACGGGTTCCCTGCCATCCAAGAAAGCGAGAGAACGCGAAATCAGATCTTCGGCGTGGGAAGTTCCCAGGTAGGCGCGTGCTCCCGCTTGTACACCATGATCGTGCGCTTGAACTCGATCACCACCACCCCATCCTGGTTGAACCCAATGGTCCTCACCTTTACGATGCCCATGTGTGGGCGAGATCTCGACTCCCGTTTTTCCAGTACCTCGCTCTGAGCATAAATGGTATCCCCCTCAAAGACAGGATGCGGCAGGCGGACCTCCTCCCAACCCAGGTTGATGGCGTTTTGGGAGATATCGGTAACTGTAAGCCCCGTCACAATCGCAAGGGTGAGCGTAGAGTCCACAAGCGGCCTTCCGAACTCCGTTCTGGAGGCGTACACTTGGTCGAAGTGGATGGGGTTGGTGTTCACCGTGAGCAGGGTGAACCAAATGTTGTCCGTCTGGGTGATGGTACGTCCAATGGGGTGGCGGTACACCTCGCCAACGACGAAGTCCTCGTAGAACCTTCCCTGCCTCATCTTCTGGTCCTGCATGCCCAGATCCCTTCCCTTCCAGGAGATCATGGATTTCCCGGGTGAACAGCTTGCCTCGCGTGCATTCTACAAAGCACCTCTTTTGAGGAAAGCATCTTTCGAGGGATTCACGACCCTTTCCTGTCAGCACCGCGGAAATCCCACGGAGATCTTTGTGCGGTCCCTCAGGTGGATGCGCGTGCCTGCTCGCAAGATGCGCTCCCGAGAACAATCCCTACCCCGACCAGCGCGACGAGGCCCAGGGAGCTGAACGCCCACCCCCACCCCCCGAAGGCATCCAGAAGGAAGCCAAAGAGGGCTGGGGAGATGGCGCTTGCGGCGAAACCCAGCGAGGATTGGATGGCTAGGGTGGTTCCAAGTGCCTCCGGGTCCGCGGATTCGGCGACGGCAGTAGAGAGGGTGCTAGACTCTGCAGTGACGAGGAGGCCGTAAAGGGTAGCGAGGGGCAAGATGACGCGCAGACCATACGGCAGGAGCCAACCGACGCTCAACGAACAGGCCGCTGAGGCGGTCAGGAAAAGGACGATAGTAGGCCGTCGCCCGAGGTGATCCGAAAGCCATCCTCCCGTGGCGTTGGAGATCGCGCTGGCCACGAGCACCAATCCGCCAAAGGCGGAGGCGCGTGCCGTCGCCTGGCCAAGAGGAACGTGGGCGGCCACCCAGCCCGCGGTGAGGAAACTGGGGAGCCAAGCCCGCATCCCAAAGAGCTCCCAGTTGTGCGCGGCGTAGGCAAGGGAGAAGCGGAGGGCGCGCGCGTTCTGGAGAGCCTGGCGGAAGGGAATCCGGCGGGCACGGAGGGGTCGGATATCGAACACCACGGACCAAGCGATCACTGAGGCCGCCAAGGGCCCTAGACCACTTATCATGAACGCCATGCGCCATCCCCGTCGGAGCAACAGGGATGTCGCAAACAGCGACGCCGCAGCTCCGAGGCTGAAAGCGCTGATATACATCCCCATGGCAGCTCCTCTCCGTCCTGGGGGAGCTCGCTCGACAACAAGGCGCATGCCAGGCACGTATGTCCCCGCTAACCCAATGCCGCACAGGATGCGAAAGAATGCAGCGGATTGAAAGTTGTTCGCTAGGAGTGCGAAAAGTAGACTCGCCAATCCGTTCAACACCGAGGAGAAGAGATAGATCCTCCGCACGCCGACGAGGTCTGTCAGGGAACTCAGGACGAGGACGGCCACCGTGTAACCGATCTGCTGCATGGCGAAGACCCCTCCTGCCTGTGCACCCGTCATACGCCATTCCACGCGCAGGAGCGGGAGGGTCCCGGAGTACGTACCGAAGGTGAGCATCGTTCCTAGTTCCGCCAAGGAAAGCCACAAAAGCCAGGGAGTGAACCGCACCGTCTTGGAACCAGTACAGCCCGCCGTTCTCATGGCCAAACCCTTATGCCTTCCTAGTCCCTGGGACCAATCCCAAGCGCCACGTACGCAGAGGATTACGACATGAAAAGACTTCTCTCCTGTGCCATTACCTCAAAGGCAAACGTTCCTGGTCAGCGAGCCGCCAGAAGCGCGCATTGTAACGGGTAGGAGCTCTTTCCTTGAGGCTATTAACAGGTGCTATTGACAGGTGCAGAGGTAGTGTTTTAGAATGTTTCACAAAGAAGACTACTATGCCACAATGTGGAACGCCAGCCTCGGGGTATCTTCTAGAGTAACCCAGAAGGGTCCGAAGGAACACAAGGTCGTTTCCGCGGTTACCCGTGCTGCGCGTATCCTCGTTGCGCTTGCAGAAAGCTCCTCTGCCCTCACCCTCTCGGATCTCACCAAGCGTGTCGGGATCCCCAAAAGTACTGTGCTTCGCATCTGCCTCACCTTATGCAAATCTGGGCTCCTCGTCCGGCTCCATGATGGGAGGTTCCGGCTTGGGCCGCTGTGTCTACGACTAGGGACCGCTTACCAGAATACGTTCCGGCTATCCGATCATGTGATTCCCGTCCTGCAGACCCTCGTCCAGAAGACTGGTGAGAGCGCCTCGTTCTTCATTCGCGAGGGAGACAAACGCATCTGCCTGTTCCGGGTCGACTCACCAAAGATGGTTCGGGTGTTCTCCCAGGTTGGCGACCATTTCCCCCTGGACCGGGGGGCCGCTGGAAAGGTCTTGCTCGCGTTCTCTAACGCACAAACCGCGGATTCGCCTAGTTTCCAAGAGATCCGGGAGTCCCTGTACGCAGTCTCCTATGGAGAGCGCGACCCTGAGGTAGCGGCGGTAGCGTGCCCTGTGTTTGGCCGAGATCAGGTCCTTGTGGGCGCAATCAGCGTCGCAGGTCCGAAGGCAAGGTTTTCCCACGCAGAGATCCAAAGGGCCTCCAACCTCGTTCGGGCGGAGGCTGCTCGGCTCACGGCTGTGTTAGGGGGCGATCCCACGGTATTCGAGCGTGCAACGAAAAAACTGCGGGATTCAAGAACAACCTCACAAGGGGGTGAGCATAATGGCTAATTGGGTTCGCATGAGTGTTGCAATCCTCGCCTTGGTGGCTCTTGTGCTGCCAGCGGGTGCGGCTCCAGCGACACCAGGACTTCCTGCATACTATCCTGCCGACTACAGCCGGATCATCGAAGCTTCCAAGGCCGAGGGCAAGCTGCTCATCTACTCGATCATGTCCGCCCGGAACTGGGCGCCGGTGCTTGCAGAGTTCAAGAAGCTCTATCCCTGGCTAGAGGTGGAAACACTCGACCTCGGTTCGTATGAGGTGTTTGAGCGGTACTACGCGGAGTCGGCAAGCGGTGCACGGACCGCAGACATGATGATCTCCATCGCCCCGGACGCTTGGCAAGAGTTTGTCCAGAAAGGACAGGCCGTTGCCTACGAATCCCCGGAATCCCGCTTCATCCCCACCTGGGCCAAGTTTGGGAAAGAAATCTACATGGTCTCTGCGGACCCAATGGTGTTCATCTGGAACAAGCGCGCCCTGCGCCCCGAGCTGTGGCCAAAGGGAATGGCACAGCTTGCGGAACTCGTCCAGCAGAACCCACAAACCTTCCGCAACCGCCTGACCACATACGATGCGGAGCGTGTGGCAACGGGGTTCGCCATCAACTGGTTCTGGATCAAACGCCATGGTGAGCGGGGGTGGCGCATTCTGGAGACGCTTGCGCGTGCGGGAGTGAGAGCCCAGAGCAGCGCAGGCCGCATGATCGATAGCGTGCTCGCTGGAGAGAGTGTGGTGGGCTATTTCGTTTCCACCATCTCTGTCTTCCCAAGGTTCCCCGCTGCCGAACCTGTGCTAGGGTGGGGGATGATCGAGGACGGCACTCCTGTGGCGAACCGCGGGATGGCCATCACCCGCGCGGCGCGGAGCCCGAATGCCGCCCGTCTCATGCTGGATTTCATCCTTTCCCAGGCCGGCCAGATCGCGTTTGCGGAGGGGGGCCTGACGGCATACCGTCCTGATGTGGCTGGAAAGGCCAAGTACCATTTGACCGATCTCGCCAAGGCCATCGGGGAGAAGAACCTGATCATCTTCTCCTATGACAAGGACCTGATGGACAAGGCCAAGCGGGAGGCCTTCCTGGCCCGCTGGAAGAAGATCTACCAGCGCTAGTACATGGAAGTTGCGGCGATCATCCACAGGGCTGAGCGAGCGGGAGTGGTGGACCGGCTCGTGCAGGGGCTCGTCGCCCTCGTAACCATCTTCCTCGTGGCGTTGCCCCTTGTGCCCATCCTCTACCAGAGCTTCCTCTCCAGTCCATTGTACGAGCCGAGCCGGGCCCTAACGCTCTCCAACTACATCCGGCTCCTAGAGAATCCGGAGTTCCGGAAGGTCCTCTCCAACACTCTGGTGTTCGCTATCGCTACAACTGCCCTTGGCGTGGTATTGGGCACCATCCTGGCTATCCTCATTATGCGCACAGACATGCCAGGACGGACTTACCTATCGGGGTTGGTCATCTCTCCTCTGTTCCTGAGCCCACTCGTCATCGCCTTTGCCTGGACGGTGATCTTTGGGCCGCAGGGATACCTGACCCAGCTCTTCCGCAGCCTCGCTGGTAGGGACCCGTGGAACCTGTACTCTCTTGGAGGGATGGCTATCCTGGGCGGGGTCTACTACGCGCCCTATACCTACCTCTAGTCTTCGGGAAGCCTCGCGCTCTCGGATCCTTCGGTGGAAGATGCGGCACGTATCGCTGGTGCTGGACCCCTGCGGACGTTATGGCGGGTAACGCTCCCTCTCCTCCGGCCGGCACTCCTGTATAGTGGCCTGTTGACGTTCATCGCTGCCGCAGAGGTTCTCAGCATCCCCCTTGTCCTGGGGACGCCTGTAGGGATTGAGCTTTTCTCCTCCTTCCTCTATAAGCTTGGGATCGTAGGCGGAACGACAGAATACGGGATGATCGCCGCAGCTTCAGTGCTGGTGCTCGTTTTCCTGACACTCCTCATCGCGCTCCAGGAGCGGCTGCTCGGAGGGCGGCGTCGGTTCGTCACGGTGACAGGGCGGGCGACACGTGCGCGCCTCCTTTCGCTGGGTCGGATCCGGTGGGCTGCGGCCGCATGGTGCTGGCTTTACGTCTTCCTGGCGATCATCCTCCCGCTTGTCGGGATCGTCGCCCAGTCCTTCACGGCCTTCCTAAGCCCCTTCATGAACCCTTTGGAGGTCATGACCCTGGATCATTACCGGTTGATCTTTGGCCATAGCGCCTACGCACGGTCCATCCTCAACAGCTTCCTCATCGCCTTCGCAGGAGGTGCTGTAGGGATCCTGTTCATGGCCCTTGTGACCCTTGTGGCGTTCCGTTCCGACTTCCCGCTTCGGAGACTTTTGATTTACGTTGCCCTTTACCCCCGGGCAATCCCTGGGATCATCGTGGGCATCGGGTTCCTGTGGACATTCCTCCTCCTCCCAGGGCTGGGGGCGTTGCGCAACACGATCCTTGGTCTCACCCTTGCGTTCATCACACGATACATCCCCTATGGCTTCGGTGCGGTGAGCCCTGCGGTCTTCCGAGTTAGCGAGGAGATGGACCGAGCCGCTCGCGTTGTGGGTGCGAGCTGGATCACAACCATCCGCAAGGTCCTCCTGCCACTTCTCCGGGAGGCTCTCTTCGGAGGATACGCCCTCTTGTTCATCACGTTCCTGAAGGAGTACGCCTCAGCGGTCTTTCTCTTCGCCCGCGGGAGTGAAGTCATGGGGACAACCATGATCGAGCTGTGGCGCCAGGGAGACAGCGGCCCCGTGTCGGCCCTGGCTGTCGTGCAGGTTGTGCTCACGCTTCTCTGGCTTGGGATCGCCCGGGGGGTGCTTGGGGTGAAGGTCTATGGCTGAGCTGGTGGTGGAGGGGCTTCGCAAGCGCTTCGATGGCGTCCTGGCTGTGGACGGGGTGAGCTTTACCGTCCGCGACGGGGAGATGGTGACTCTCTTAGGGCCATCAGGGTGCGGGAAATCCACGACCCTCAATTGTATCGCCGGGTTGGAGGTTCCAGACGAAGGAGTCATCAAGTTTGGGGACCGCATCCTCACCGACACACGGCGGGGGATCTTCCTGCGTCCCGAGGCGCGCAACGTCGGCATGGTATTTCAGTCCTATGCGCTCTGGCCCCACATGACGGTGTTCGAAAACTTAGCCTTCGGGCTCCGCATGCGCAGGGTCCCCCAGGCGGAGATCCGGCGGCGCATCGAATGGATCCTGTCCTTGTTACAGCTTGAAGGCTTTGAGCATCGATACCCACACCAGCTGTCCGGTGGGCAACAGCAGCGCATTGCTCTTGCGAGGGCCCTCGTCTATGAACCGAGTATCCTGTTGCTCGATGAACCGTTGTCCAACTTGGATGCCAAGCTCCGGGAGCAGGCACGGTTCTGGTTGCGGGAGTTGCAGCAGCGGCTCCGCATCACAGCGATCTATGTGACCCACGACCAAGCAGAGGCCCTGGCGCTTTCAGACCGCGTGGTGGTGATGAACCGTGGTCGCATTATGGCCATCGGAACCCCACGGGAGATCTATGAGCTCCCTCCAAACCCCTTCGTGGCCGATTTTATCGGCTCCTGTAACTTCCTCCATGGTCATATCGAGACCATCGGGGAAGCGAACCGGATTACTGTGAAGTTGGAGAAGGGAATTCCGTTGCAGGCCTCCGCCCTGTACCGGTTTTCCCCTGGGCAGCCGGTGATCGTGGCAGTGCGGCCACAACGAATCCGCATCCATACTGATGGTCCTAAGGAGACGAACACCCTCCCCGGGAAGGTAGAGTCAGGCTTATACTTGGGAGCGTCGTTCCAGTATGTCCTCGAAACCCCCGTGGGAACGCTGCGTGTAGAAGCAACAGAGCCTGTGCAGGGGGAGGTCACCCTCTACCTGCCGCCGGAGTGGTGCATTGTGCTTCCCGCATCGGATTCTGGAGACGAGGGAGGGAGCCCTGCGGATGCTGCCACTTGAGGATCTCCGTGTGCTGGATCTGTCCCGCCTTGTGGCAGGGAACATGCTGACCCTTGTCCTTGCGGATTTCGGCGCAGATGTGGTCAAAGTGGAGCAGCCCGGAGTCGGGGACCCGCTACGAACCTGGAAGACGAACAACCTGGACCTGTGGTGGAAGGTCTATGCGCGGAACAAACGGAGCATCACACTGAACCTGGCGCACCCGCAAGGACGCTCCCTCCTGTTGCAGATGGTCGACCACTTCGATGTGCTCGTGGAGAATTTCGTCCCTGGCACGCTCGAGCGATGGGGGATCGCCCCGGATGTCTTGCTCGCCCGGAATCCACGGCTCGTCGTGGTCCGGATCTCCGGATGGGGGCAGACAGGGCCATACCGGGAGAGGCCAGGGCTTGGAACGTTGATCGAGGCCATGAGCGGGTTTGCGGCCATGACAGGATTTCCTGATCGGCCGCCGACCCTGCCGCCATTTCCCCTCGCCGATATGGTTGCAGCTCTGTGGGGCGTTGCGGCAACGGTCATCGCCGTCTCCCATGCGCGCCAGTCGGGAAACGGGCAGGTCATCGACCTCGCCATTCTTGAACCGCTTTTTGCCATCCTGGGACCTGTTGCTGCCGAGTATCGGTTGGCAGGGAAAGTGCGGGAACGGATCGGCAACCGATCGTACAATGCCGCGCCCCGAAATACCTACAAGACCGCGGACGGCCAGTGGGTGGCCATCTCTGCATCCACTCCCCATACTGCCGCCCGCCTGTTCGAGGCCCTTGGGCTGTCTGAGCTTCTTTCTGACCCTCGGTTTGCGACAAACGAGGCCCGGGTCCAGCACGCAGAAGCGCTCGACGAGATCCTCGGGGAAGCGATCGGGAGGTATACGCTCCAGGAATTGATGGAACTGTTCACACGCCACGAAGTAACTGCCGCACCGGTGTATAATGTTGCACAACTCCTCGCAGATCCGCACGTCCAAGCGCGTGCGCTGGTGATCGAGGTAGAGGACCCCCAGTTGGGAAGAATTCCCATGCATCTCCCCCTCCCCCGTCTTACGGGCACACCGGGTGCAATCCGTTGGCCCGGCCCTCCCCTTGGGGCCCACAACGAGGAGTTCTATCGAGGGGAACTTGGACTTACGACTGCAGAACTAGAACGATTGAAGGCAGAAGGTGTGATTTAGGTAGCTCAGTGTTCAGAAGGAGACTGAGCAAAACTCCTGGGCCTCTTGCGAGGTGCCTGGAAGAGGAGGATGCCTATGGAAGCGTGGAGGACGTCGATTTCTACCTATGATCGCGACCGCATCATCCTGCGGGGATACCGCGTGGAGGATCTCATGCATCGCGGGAACTTTGGGGATGTGGCATTCTTGCTTCTCCGCGGCCGCATGCCCTCCCCTGCCGAGTCCAGACTGTGGAATGCGATCCTCATCGCCTCGTCAGACCATGGACCCACTCCCCCTTCCACCATGGCCGCGCGTGTCATCGCCAGCGGAAACCGGAAGGCGGTGGAGGCTGCTGTTGCAGGAGGCTTGCTCGCAATAGGGGATGCGCATGGCGGGGCGGGAGAGGAAGCGATGCGGATGTTGCAGGAAGGGATCGAGTTGATCTCTCGCGAGGGGATCTCTGTGGAGGAAGCTGGAAGACAGCTCGTGCAGCGATACCGGATGGAGGGCAAGAGGATCCCAGGTGTGGGACACAGGGTGCACGAGCGAGATCCGAGAACCGTGGCCCTGTGGGCGATGGCCAAGGAGGAAGGAATTGCCGAACTTCCCATTGCCCTGATGCAAGCCATTGCCGATGCCCTCTCCGTGCAGGTCGGTCGAACGCTCCCGGTGAACGTGGACGGAGCGCTTGCGGCCGTCTTGCTGGGCCTGGAATTCCCTCCTGAAGTCGGGAAACTCGTGTTCATCCTCGGCCGGTGCGCAGGCATCGCGGCACATGTGGTGGAGGAACTGACGCGGGAGGCGCCTATGAGGATCCACGTGCCGTTCACTTACGATGGCCCACAACCGGAATAGGTTGCGAGCAAGCGCACAGGATTTCGAAGATGCGTGACCCGTACCTCGAAGTGTTCGCAGCATATGCACGGAGCATCCAGTGGGAGGATCTCCCGCAGGAAACGGTTCATGAAGTGAAACGCCGTATCCTCGACTCCCTCGGAGTGGCACTGCTAGCTTTAGGAGCAGAGGCCGTTGCTGCAGCACGGAACCTTGCCTATGAAGTTGCTTCCCCACGAGGCGCGAGCATCTGGGGAACGCGAGTCAGGGCATCTCCAGACCTCGCTGCCTTTGTCAATGGGATCATGGTCCGCACGCTCGACTACAACGATACTTACCTGTCTCGGGAGCCACTCCACCCAAGCGATATGATCGCCCCCCTGATGGCAGTCGCAGAATATCGGGACTGCCCGACCACGGAGCTGGTCACCGCAATCGCGGTGGCATACGAGATTGGTGTCTCCCTGTGCGATGCCGGGAGTCTACGCAAACACGGGTGGGACCATGTCAATTATCTGGGAGTTGCGACTGCCTCCGCAGCAGGGCGTCTTTTCGGCTTAGAACCGGAGGCCTTGGAGCATGCGATCTCCCTGACAGTTGTGCCGCACGCCGCCATGCGCCAGACGCGTTCGGGGGAGCTCTCCATGTGGAAGGGAGCTGCGGCTGCCAATGCCTGTCGCAACGCCATTTTCTCCTGTCTTTTAGCGGCAAAGGGGATGAGGGGCCCATTCCAACCATTTGTGGGGGAGATGGGGTTTATCCGCCAGCTCCTCAAGGGTGAGGAGTTCGATCAGGAGGCCTTCAGGTCTCTCCAGGAACGGCGGCCGCCGCGGAGGATCCTGGACACATCCCTAAAGTATTGGCCGGTAGAATACCATGCCCAGACTGCGGTAGACGCGGCTCTTCAGGTGCGCGGAGAGATTGAAGATCCGAGTCGTATCTCCCACATCGAGATCCATACTTTCAAGGCCGCCTATGAGATCATTGCCAAAGACCCCGAGAAATGGGCGCCTCAGACACGGGAGACGGCGGATCATTCCCTGCCCTATACCGTGGTCGTTGCCCTTCTCGATGGGGAGCTCACATGGCGATCGTTCGACCCAGAGCGCTTCTCGGATCCTCTGATCCGGAAGATGCTTGCAGAGCATACCACACTGTGGGAGGACCCTGCACTCACAGCGGCTTACCCGCAGGCGGTCCCTAACCGCATTGTCGTGCGGACCAGGGATGGGTCCGAGGTCGTACGGGAGGTATGGTATCCGCGCGGCCACGTGCGCAATCCCATGACCGACGAGGAGGTCGTGGAGAAGTTCCGGAAAAACGTCAGCGGGGTGCTCCCAACAGCCAAGGCTGAGCGACTTGTAGAGTGCGTGATGGGGATCGAGCGATCTTCGATCCATGAGATTGTGGACCTCATGGTGGTTTGAGTGGAAGCTCACCCAGCAACGCCTCCGTCCGTCGGCACTCAACCGTACTCTCCTGTATTCCTGTCAAACCATCTTCTCGGTTCCAAGACCTTGTCTTGGGGTAGCAGCCCTGCTATACTGGTTGTAACGTTTGTATACTCTGTAAACAAAAGAGACAGGTGATCGGTGTGTCCCGGGTCGTCAGTATGCGGTTGAAGGATGCGGAAGCGGAAAAGCTGAAGCGTCTCGCACAGCGCCTTCGGAGATCCGTTTCTGAGACGGCCTCTCTCCTTCTCTCAGAAAAGCTGCGTGAGGAAGAGTTTCCTCTCATCGAGTTCCGCGCCTCCGGCCTCGGGAGACAACCTTATATCAAGGGTACCGGCCTGGCGGTATGGGAGGTCGCCCTCGTAGCAAAGCAGCTGGGCATGGACGCGCGAAAGGTTGCGGAACATCTCGGCTGGCCGGAGGAGCGCGTCCAGGCCGCCCTCAGATATGCGGAGGTCTACCCGGACGAAGTCTGGCCGCTTGTGGAAGAGGCCGAATCCACAACTCTCCAGCAGCTCCGGCGGAAGCTTCCCTGGCTTGAAGAGGTTGCACCGTAGGTGAGCTACCTCCTCGACGAGCACTTCTCCCCTGCAGTGGCACATGGGTTGCGCGCGCGGGACATACAGGCAAGCACCTTGAGGGAATTTGCCGGAGGCCGATATGTGGCGGCGGACGATGCCGAGATCCTGATCGCCGCTCGCGACGCTGGCCTGGTCTTTGTTACCTTCGACGTCCACACCATCCCCGAAGTCCTGCGGTCCTTTGCAGAAGCGGGGACAGAGCACGGTGGGGTGGTGCTCGTGAGTACCCGGTCGTTCAGACAGGACGACATCGGGGGATTGATTGCCAGCCTGGAGCGTCTGCACCACAAGCTCCAACGGGAAGGAAGCCGCAACCGCGTCCTCTACCTGGTGGGTTGAACAGCAACCTCTCGGTCTCAGCGCAAGCGAGAGGCTCAGGCTCTCTGCCCACCTCTCCACAGTGTCCTCCGAAAAATCGGCGCGCCGTGGAACAGGCAGAGGAGACTGTAAGCGATCCGGCAACCGGTGTCGAGAAGGCTTGACAAACGTAGTCCCTCCACATCGATGCTTTCTGCCAATTGGATGGAGGTGCGCTAGGGGTCAACCGCCAAAGTCGCGTCTGAGCGATCTTCGAATCATCGCAGCACTTCAATGCGTTGTGCCTCGATCTCGTTGTAGAACGTGTACTGCCCCACCCGCTTCATCTTGTCGAACCGGCCTACCACACGCACGCGCAGGCCATTCCGGAGGCCCTGGTGACGCCAAGCGAAAACTGCCACAGATGCTCCGCCCTCTTCCAGCCGGAAGGTCGTATAAGGGTTGCCACGAGCGGAGATGCGTTCGCGGTAGGCAGCAATGGTTCCCGTCACGCTGACGATCTGACCGTCGTATCGGTCGGGGTTCTGGACAATATCTCGGACAGTAACCGTTAGTTGGGCGAGAGCTGAGGGAAGCAGTAGGGTGACAAGGAGGAAGACAAGAAAAACTTTCACACGAAGGGGCTTCATCTTCTCTCACCCCTTGGTCTTTTTTCGCTCTTCCGGTACAACCAGGGTGAAGCGTTCCCGGCTAGGTACTGCACCCGTATTCCTTGCCACAGGCTCATTATACAGCACCTCTCGTCGGATGCGAAGGGTACACATGCGGATTCCAGGTTCCTTCCGGTCCGAAGCAGCATAATCACAACGATTGGTTTCCCCTTCGGTGAGCACTACTTCCCCTCCGCCCCGTACGACCTTCGTATTCTTCGAAAAGGGGTGGTTTGCTTCGCGCAAACCAAGTTTCATAGCGTCCTTCGAGATTGTCGTATCTGTCACTACGTTCTACCCCCTGAGAGATGAAGGGGCAAGTCATCCAAGAGCTCTTGACAAGGCTAAGGTCTTGAGGTACCATATTCCACAAAATGGAATTAATTTCCAGAAATAACAGACGCCGGGGGAATCCCCAGAATAAGGCAAAAGCAGCAGGGACTCTCGAGAAGGGTCTTGCTCTCCTCGAGTGGCTATCTCGGGGGAAAGGCGAGTTCACCCTTATGCATCTCGCAAACGCTGTGAGTCTTCCTCCTAGCACCACACATCGTATTCTTGCTGCGCTCGGCAGATTGGGTTACGTTGAGCAGGATCAAGAGACAAGGCACTATCGGTTGGGACACAAGGCAGTAGGATTCGCCGCCTCCATCCTTCAGCAAATAGACATGCTCCGGGAGGCTCGCTCTCTACTGCAGAACTTCGTATCAAAAACAGGGGAAAGTATTACATTGGCGACTTTGGAGGATAAAGAAGTCCTCGTCATTGAGAAGGTCGAAGTATTTGACCGTCCGCGGCTGTTCCTGCACATCGGGAGACGCGCACCTGTGCATTCTACAGCCCTTGGGAAAGTTCTCCTTGCAGGTCTCCCAGACCGTGAGGTTCTCAACATTCTCAGGCGTACAGGAATGCCACGCCTGACGCCAAATACCATAGTTTCCCCCAAGCAGTTCCTTCATCACCTCCGCCGAGTCCGCCAGTTAGGATATGCCATAGACGACGAGGAGACTGTCTTAGGCGCAAGGTGCCTCGCTGTCCCGGTTTATAACCATCTTGGTCGTGTAATTGGCGCACTGAGCTCATCTGGCCCGACGAGCATATGGACTGATAGATATATGAAAACGGTTCTTAGGCCCCTTCGAAATGTAGCTCATGAATTGTCGGTTCGCCTTGGATATTCGCCGTGGGTCAATCAATAAAGCGTGTGGCCTATAGAAAGGAGGGAAAAAACAATGCGTGGGAAAAGACGAATGAGTTACGTTCTGACCGTTCTGATGCTCGGCCTCTTTGTGCTCCCTGTGTTTTCCGCGCCACCAAAGGTGAAGCTCACAATGTTCATTTGGGCAGGCGCAAACCAAGGGGTAGTTCCACGGGAGGTTGTTCGACAGTATTTGCGCACCCATCCAAACGTAGAAATTGAATTCTGGGAATCTAACAATACCATTACTTATCCCAAGATGGTAGCGGCTAAACAAGCGAATCCGAACAATCCCCTCATCCATTTTGGGTTCTTCAACATCGATGCAAGCAACCGTGGTGACGTAGACGACATGTGGCTTCCTCTCGACGAGAAGAAGATCCCGAATATGCGTTTTGTACATCCGAGTCTACGTCGTCCCGGGAATCATGGAATAGGCTATGGTATCAGCGCCATGGGTTTAATGTATAATAAGAACTTAGTGCAAGAGCCACCAAACTCCTGGAGTGCACTTTGGGATCCGAAGTGGCGAGGAAAAGTTACCTTCTTCGATAACAACTTCATCCCTCTTGTCCTGGCGGCTCGCTTAAATGGAGGGAGCGAAAAGAACATCGATCCAGGATTTAAGGTCTGGTCAGAGAATGCCAAGAACATTCGGGCCCTTGTGACGAGCAACGATCAACTTAAGAACCTTCTCGTGAGTGGAGAGGCACTCATAGCGCCTTGGTTTACGAGTATATGGAAGTTCTGGGAGCTGGAGGGAGCACCGCTTGGCTTCATCAATCCTAAAGAAGGTGTAGTCGCGTTTCCTATCTACCTCCAAATCGTGAAAGGTAGCACTCCAGAGCAGATCCGGATCGCAGAGGAGATTATCAACGAACTGCTGGCTCCCGAGAATAACGCGCGATACGCTCGCCTGACATTCGGAATTCCTTCTGTGAAAGGAGCGCAAATTGCAGAAAGTGTCCGGCAGATTCTTAACCCAAAGCTTCTGGATACTGCCATATGGCTGGATTGGGCAACGATGGCCCAAAGGGCCAGCGAGTGGCGCCAACGGTGGGAGCGCGAAGTAAAATCCAGAATGTAGAGGAGCTTCTGAGGGATTCATGCTGGCCACATCAAACCAAGAAGTCGAAGTCCAACTCGTCGAGGTTACAAAACGCTTCGGAGATGTGACAGCGGTAGAATCTGTCTCATTCACGGTACACAAGGGAGAATTCTTCTCTCTTCTGGGGCCGTCAGGATGCGGAAAGACCACTACTCTCCGACTCATCGGAGGATTTGAGTTTCCCGATACGGGAGAAGTATACTTGAACGGCCGCCCGATGGGGAGGATTCCTCCAAACCGGCGTGAGACAAATATGGTGTTCCAGCGTCTTGCGCTTTTTCCTCACTACTCTGTGTTCGAGAATGTCGCGTTCGGGCTACGAATGAAAAGAGTCCCTGAGGCAGAGATACGCCGTCGGGTCACAACTGTATTAGAGATGGTCCAGATGAGCGGTTTCGAAACCCGACGAATTACAGAGCTCTCGGGTGGCCAACAACAGCGCGTTGCGCTTGCGCGCGCGCTGGTGAATAATCCCCGGGTTCTCCTCCTGGATGAGCCCCTTAGCTCGTTGGACCTCAAGCTCCGGCTTCAGATGCAAGAGGAATTAAAACGCTTGCAGCGGGATCTCGGAACCACCTTTATCTACGTCACGCACGACCAGGGGGAAGCTCTTGCCATGAGTGACCGAATCGGCATCATGAATAACGGCCGGCTCCTCCAGGTTGGCAGTCCTATGGAGATTTACGAGCATCCAAGTACCCCGTTTGTTGCAAGTTTCATCGGAGACACAAATCTGATTCAAGGATCCGTCGATTTTGTAGATGAAGAGGTGACAGCCATCACCGCTTCGGGATTACACCTCCTGGTCAAGCGTGCTGGCTGGGAGACCCCAGGGGATCAAGTTTATGTGTGCATACGTCCAGAGAGGATCCTGATGAACAGCGACCGTGAAACCGGCAATGTCCTCCACGGAAAAATCCAGGAACGTCTTTTTAAAGGGCACTTCGTGCAGTACCGCATTCACGTGGGGCCTTTCACCCTACAAACCACAATTCCCTATGGAGGCAGTAACCGCATCTTCGGAATGGGCGAAGAAGTTACAATCTCTTGGGATCCGCACCAAGCAGTTCTCCTTCAAGCTGATGAAGAGGGGAGGAACTTTGATGGATACTCTCCAAGTCGCAGGGATGAGCGTGCCGAGAGGACAGCGAGCACTCGGTGAGGTTCTCGCCGGAGAGCTCCCGGATGGAAGTCCCATTAAGATTCCGCTCATCGTGCTCAATGGCAGGCAGGAGGGACCAGTCCTCTGGCTGGGGGCTGGTCTCCATGGTACAGAAATTCCAGGTATGGAGGTTATCCGGCGAGTCTGCCGAGAGATTGTTGACCCACAAAGCCTCCGAGGGTCCATCATTGCCTCACCCCTCCTGAATCCTTTTAGTTTCCACCAACACCATATGCTGACTCCCCAGGATGGCTATAATCTGAACCGAGTCTTTCCAGGCGATCCTACTATGCTTCTGAGTCACCGGCTGGCATCCCTCATAACTCGACTGGCCGAATCATGCGACGTTTACATCGATTTTCACGCCAATCCTTCACCTGCCCTTCAATTCACGATCATCAAGCACCCAGGGGATGATGATCTCTGGAGGAAGTGCCAGTTGCTTGCGGAAGCTTTCGGGATCACGACAATCGAAATGAAACAAATGCATGAGCGCCACAGGACAGGGACCTTCACGGATTACGTCCAACTAGACCGTCGTAAACCATGTCTCGTGGTAGAACTCATCGCATGGAGGCGGTTCGATCCTCTCTCGATCCGCACAGGGATACGAGGAACTCTCAACGTTCTTAAGCACTTAGGGATGATCGATGGGGAAATTGAACCTCAGGAGGATGTCCCTATCATCCCCGGGAGGCTCTCCAGGATTGAGCTCACTGCTAACCGGGGTGGACTTGTCCATCCTCTACGGCTTCCAGGAGATCCGGTGCGGAAAGGGGAGACGATAGCGTTGATCCGCAATCCATGGGGCGACGTGGTAGAGGAAGTTCTCGCACCCATCCATGGATGGATCCTTGCTTGGCCGCTCCTTGGTAACCAAGCTGTCGCCACTGGGGACATTCTTGTGTTCATAGCCTTCCCTCAATGAGAATCCAAGGTCTTCTCGCAGTTTGGTTTCTAGCCCCCGCATTGGGAATTATGACGATCTTTTACTTGATCCCCCTGGGTGTTTATCTTCTGAATGGTTTCCATTTGTTTCAGAGCGGGAAAATCGTCCCAATATGGACTCTCCGTACGTTTGGTTCCTTCTTTCAAGATCCCTTTTCCTACCGCGTGATTGGCACATCCCTCAGCCTCTCCACCGTCGTTACGCTCCTGGATGTTGCTTTGGGTTACCCAATTGCATACGCGCTACATACGAGGGTCAAGTCTCCCGGTATACGTGCGTTGATCGGGTTGCTGCTCTTCTCTCCCCTTCTGGTTAGCGTCGTAGTCCGGACTTATGGATGGTTCATCCTCCTTGCCAACCAAGGTCTCATTAACGCGTTACTTAAAAATGCCGGGATTATATCACAACCTCTCCCCCTTCTGTTCAATACGTGGGGAGTCATCATCAGTTTGGCCCATATTCTCCTACCGTTTTCTATTTTCCCGATTTACAGCATCATGACACGCATGGACCCTACCCTCAAAGAGGCGGCGAGAGATCTTGGGGCTAACTGGTGGAAAGCTTTCACCCAAATTACCCTCCCCTTAACTATGCCAGGAGTTATAACTGCAATACTCATTTGCTTTACGTTAGCCTTAAGTGCTTTCGTGACTCCACAACTCCTGGGGGGAGGCCGCATTCAAGTCCTCCCATTGACTGTCTATAACAACACAGTAGAAATTAATTGGCCGACAGGTGCCGTAGCCGGATTTACACTCCTTCTCCTTTCGATCACGGCTATCTGGATCATTAACGCGATCCTTCGGCGATTACCTAGCATATGAATACCATACGACGTGAAAGATACCTGGAGAGCTACGAAGAAAGGAGCGAGATTTTTAGAACCGCGCTCCTCAGAGCAACTCTTGCATTTGGAACAGGGTTCATCCTTCTTCCTTTGATGATCGTCGCTATCTACTCCTTCAGCGAAGTAGCATATGGGATCTTTCCCCCTCCGGGGTTCTCGACGAAATGGTACGCTCACCTTTTCGCTCAGGCGACATTCCGAGGAGCGTTTTTCCGGAGTGTGGGCATTGGAATTTCGGCCACGACGATCGCGTTGTTGGTAGGTTTCCCCACATCCCTCGCACTTGCTCGCACTCGCCTCGCAGCTGGGAATTTTCTCCGGGCCTTCATTCTCTCACCAATCGTGATTCCAAAAATTGTTCTCGGGGTGGGATGGTTTATTTTCTTTGCTCGGATCAGCCTCATTGGAGGGTGGATTCCGCTCATTCTTGCTCATACGGTCATCGTGCTCCCATTCGTTGTAGCCATTCTTACTGCTAATCTCTCCGGCCTTGACCCTACGATCGAAGAAGCAGCCCAGGACCTCGGAGCAGGCTTCGTAAAGGTTCTTTGGTACGTTATCCTCCCCCAGATCAAATCTGGAGTGATAATCAGTGCTCTCCTGGCTTTCATCGTCTCCTTCGACCAGGTCGAGAGTTCGATTTTCCTCGTTCGTGGTGAAAACAACACCCTTCCGATTGAGATGTTCCTGTATATGGAAAAATGGCAAGATCCTACGATCGCAGCCCTGTCGACACTCCTCATAGGATTTGCAGCGGTTATAACATGCGCTACCGTTGCAATCAGCCGTGGGATTGACCTTTCAAATCTTCTCCCGACGTTGGGAGGGAAGAAATCCACCAGGTAACAGAAGGTACGCACGATCGAGAATGGCAGATGACACTTGCTAGCTTGACAAGGAATAAGCCTAACATATACGATTGACATCGGGTATATACTTCCTCTCCAGGAGGTGCCGCCAATGGCCCGTTGGTTCGTTGTGGTGGTCGTCCTTCTTCTGTTGTCCACCCTGATCCCAGCTTCAGTGATGCATGCTCAACCCAAGCCAGGTGGCGAGCTCGTATTCGCGGCGACAGAAGAACCCGATACGCTAGATCCACAGAAGACCGGAACCGCGATTACGGGTCTTCTGATGCGCTACCTGGGTGATACCCTAGTCACCAAAGACCTCAAAGGGAACTACATCCCGCACCTTGCGAAGTCGTGGACTATCTCCGGCGATGGACTTACGTGGACCTTCCAACTACGAAGCGGGGTAAAGTTCCATGACGGAACGCCTTTTAATGCACGCGCTGTGAAATTCACCATCGAGCGCGCTCTTGCTCCAGAGACCAAGTCTCCGATCGCGGGAGCGTTGTTCGGCCCAGTGGCTAGTGTGGAGGCAGTTGGTGATCTGACGGTTGTGATCAAGCTGAAAGAGCCCTTTTCACCTTTCCTGGATAACTTAACCGATCCCCGGGCTATGATCATCAGCCCTCAAGCTGTACAGAGGCTCGGAGATCAGTTCGGAAGGGCACCTGTGGGGACAGGTCCTTTCAAGTTCCAGGAGTGGCACAGCGCAGATCGTATCATATTCGTTCGCAACCCTGATTACCAATGGGCACCTAGTTATGCCCACCAGGGCCCACCGTTCGTCGATCGCATCGTGGTTAGGATTATGCCGGAATCTGCGGCGCAGGTCGCGGCGTTCGAGCGTGGTGAACTTTCCGTCTTGCTTGCCGTACCCCCTACCGACGTACGTCGCCTCCAAGCGACGCAGAAGTATACTTTCTTCTCGTTCCTCCGCAAAGGCGTAGGATTATTTATGGAGTTCAATATAACAAAGGAACCCTTCTCTGATCTGAGAGTTCGCCGTGCTTTCAACTATGCCGTTGAGAAGAAACTTGTTCTGAACATCGCACTCGAAGGCCTTGGTGAGGTTGCGTACGGCCCGCTTCCACCCTCGATCTGGGGTTACTGGGACGGAGTCAAAGACTATGCACCTCGTTTCGACCCCGGAGAGGCAAGGCGGTTGCTTGCTGAAGCAGGCTGGCAGAGGGGTCAGAGCGGTTTCCTGGAAAAAGATGGCAAACCCTTCAAGTTTGTCCTTTACATAGCTCCTATCGACACCTGGCGGCGTTCGGCTCAAGTAGTCCAGGCCCAACTCAAGACATACGGCATCCAAATGGAGATCCAAACGTTTGAGTTCGGTACCCTGCTCAGCAAGCTCAGGGCCGGTGAGCATCAGGCCGAGTTCATGGGATATACATACACGTCCCCAGACATCTTCTACCTCTGGTTCCACTCCTCCAATATTGGGAAGGGCCTCAACTTCAGCCATTTCAAAGACACAAAACTGGATGAGTTGATCGAGGCATCGCGCAAGGAAATGAACCAAACCCGCCGTCTGCGGATCTACAGGGATATCCAAAAGTACATCATAGACAAAGCGCTTTGGGTACCTCTGTGGATTAACCATTTCTATATTGCCGTTCAACCCAACGTGAAGGGAGCGAAGATACATCCTGATGGTTTTCTCGCCCTGAACGATGTCTATATCCAGTAGGCGGTGCTCGGCATGACTGTCTTTATCATCCGACGGCTAGTCATGCTCGTCCCGACCCTAGCCGGAGTTACCCTTGCTGTGTTCCTCATGCTTCATTTGACGCCCGGTGATCCTATCACGCTGATGCTCGGGGAGTTCGCCTCGGCCACGGAGGTCGCTCGCCTACGGAACGAGCTCGGACTGGATCGGCCACTGCTCGTCCAGTACCTGAAGTACATGGAGCGGACGTTCCATGGGGATCTCGGTACTTCGATCCGGAGCCAGCGAGCTGTTCTTGACGAAATTGCTGATCGGCTTCCCTGGACTCTCCAGCTTGCCTTTGCAGCCATGACACTTGCGATCTTCGTTGGCATCCCCATGGGAGTGATCGCCGCGACGACGAGAAACCCCGCGATTGATTCAGTCGTCACGGTGTTCTCACTACTGGGTCTCTCGATGCCCACGTTTTGGTCCGGTTTGCTGCTCATCCTGCTCTTCTCCCTCACTCTAGGGTGGTTTCCCATCACCGAATCGCATGGGCTCCGGGCGCTGGTCCTACCCGCAGTAACCCTCGCTGCGCCTGCCGCTGCGGTTCTTGCCAGGATGACTCGATCCAGCGTGCTGGAGGTGCTGCGCCAGGAATATATTCGGACAGCGAGGGCAAAGGGACTACTCGAGCGCGTGGTAGTATATAAACATGCGCTGCGGAACGCGATGATCCCCATCCTGACAGTCGCGGGGCTCCAATTTGGTGGCCTTCTGGCTGGTGCGGTGATTGTGGAATCGGTGTTCGCGCGTCCTGGGCTTGGTCGCCTTACCGTTAATGCTGTCCTGTCCCGTGATTTCCCTCTTGCCCAAGGTGTCGTCCTGGTAATCGCTGCTATGTATGTCTTCGTTAACTTAGCAGTCGATGTCCTATACGGATTATTGGATCCACGCATCCGTTACCACTGATGGCGATAGCTCTCCCTGTACGAAGACAAAATCGCGTATTGCAACGATTAAAACAGCGGCCTGTGGTTCTAGCGGCCTTCGCGGTGCTTGGACTCTTCGTCATTCTGGCGGTGGCTGGACCTCTGTTCTCACCTTACGATCCGTATACTCTTATCCCTGGGGCGGTAATGCAGCCACCCTCATGGGAGTTCCCCTTTGGAACGGATGAACTGGGACGCGATGTCTTCAGCAGGGTGATCCACGGTTCCCGAATTTCCATACGGATCGCTCTCGTCACAGTCTCGATCCCACTGGTACTGGGAGGTACCGTGGGACTAGTAGCTGGCTTCTATGGAGGTCTCCTGGATGTTGTCCTCATGGCGGTCATGGAGGTTATGCTTGCGTTCCCGCAGATCCTGCTTGCGATTGCAATCCTGGCCATGCTTGGCCCTAGCCTCGTCAACGCGATGATTGCGGTCGGTCTCTCTGCGGTGCCAGTATATGCCAGAACCGCGCGAGGTACCACACTCAGTGTGAAAAGCATGGGCTATGTAGAGGCAGCGAAAGCTCTGGGGGCTGGAGATATCCGGATTCTCCTGAAGCATATCCTACCCAATATATTCCCCCCCTTGATAGTCCTCGCCACTGCGGGAGTAGGGATCTCCCTACTCATCGCCGCAGGCTTGAGTTACCTAGGCCTAGGTGCGCAACCTCCGACACCGGAGTGGGGAGCAATGCTCAGTGAAGCGAGAGCCTATCTCCGAAATGCGTGGTGGATGGCAACATTCCCGGGGCTGGCGATCACTCTGGTTGTGCTCAGCCTCAACGTGTGTGGGGATTGGCTACGGGACTTCCTAGACCCAAGACTCCGTGTATGACCGAGCAAAGGTCTTTGGTATCCATGATTCGGCGATTGGCCGCGAGGTTCAGCGGTGAATTGGGAGTGTGGGCACATTGCCTCGATACCGGTGAAAGCGTGGAGTGGAATGCCTACGAGATTTTCCCTGCGGCCTCAGCAATCAAGCTCGGGATTCTCTATGAGGTTTACCACCAAGTCTTTCAAGGCCTGGTCAGACTTGATGACATGCTCACCGTTCAGGCAGAGGATCTCGTCCCAGGATCAGGGATCCTGAAGGACCTCACTCCAGGGATGAGGCTTTCCGTCAAGGATCTTGCGACCCTCATGATCGTGGTCAGCGACAACACAGCAGCGAACCTCCTCATCGATCTACTCGGACGCGAAGCTATCAATCAGAGCTTCGCGGAGCTCGGTCTCAACAGCACGCGCTTGGAGCACAAGTTCTTCCGGGCTCCCAAGGAATCTCCGCCGAACCGATCCACCCCGGCTGATCTTGGGAAACTGATGCTTAGGATCGCAACCCATACTGTACTCACCCCGCAACTATGCACGGAAATGTTGGATATCCTGGGAAGACAGCATCTGACCGATAACCTGACCCGGTACATCCCCGACTTTGACGGCTTTATCGAGCCAGGACGAGAACCTGTTGTTCGGGTAGCCTCAAAGAGCGGTGCCATACGAGGCACCAGGAACGAGGTTGGTTTGGTGTCCACAAGGAGCTGCAGTTACGTCATTGCCGTGATGAGCAAGGGTTGTAAGGATACACGTTTTTACCCCGATAATGAGGCTTCCCGTTTCGTTGCGAAGATCTCTGCGATGTTTTACGAATATTTTCAGACGAGGGCGATCCAAGGCGGATGATAACAGCTGGGCGATCCCGTCGACAGGAATCTGAACCACAGGAGGCGAGGAATGCGCGTCTATATTTCTGTCGATATGGAAGGGATTTCTGGCGTTGTCGCAGGGAAGCAAGTTCAGAGTGGTGAGAAGGACTATGAGCGATTCCGACGGCTCATGACCTTGGAGGCGAATGCAGCGGTTGAAGGTGCGCTGGATGCAGGTGCTTCCGAAGTCGTTGTGAGCGACGGTCATGGCCCGATGACCAATCTCCTAGTAGAAGAGTTGGACCCTGCGGCTCGTTTAATCAGTGGGAGCAATAGGTTGCTCGGCCAGATGGAGGGAATCGATAGAGGTTTCGATGTCGCCTTCTTCGTGGGGTACCACCAGAGGGAGGGAGGAAATGACGGCGTTCTTAATCATACGCTTTTGGGGAAGATCGTATATGAGGTTCGTGTGAATGGAGAACCCGCGGATGAAGCGATGATCAATGCGGGTTTGGCGGGAGCTTTCGGCGTGCCTATTGGTCTCGTCACGGGCGATCGAGGTGTGTGTGAAGAGGCACAGAAACGTTTTAGGGGTGTGGTTATTGCACCGGTCAAAGAAGGGCTCGATCGCTTCACGGGAATAACGTTGACCCCGGAGAAAGCACGTGTGCTGATCCGTGAGAAAGCAGTTCAGGCTATTCACGCTACCCGTGCTGGCTTATTGTCGCCATACCGGGTTGAGGAGCCTGTAACGTTCGAGGTAGATTTCAAGCGGACATCTCCAGCACACATGTGTACCCTGTTTCCGGGAGTCGAACGCGTAAGCCCCAGGACAATCCGGATCATCGAACACGACTATGTCCGCGGCTTTAAACTGTTTTGGGGTTGCCTCATTGTCGGTGCGGCGTCTTTTGAAGGCATTTTGTAGCGGTTCAACAGGACTTCTGCAGCGACCATAAGTTCATCTCTTAGAGCTGTAGCGATGGAAGACATAGGTGACGGAGATCCTCCATTGATCGCTTTCGAGCTGCAGGCAGCTTTTCCCCTCACCCGCCGTTTTTCATAGATCATCGCTCGTCCTGAGCACAGCAAAGGATGTAGCCCAAACCTCCCGCCCGTTTTTGGCCATGACGAGGCGGACAGTCCTGAGGCGCGGGAGGGGCACGATGCCTACCCAGGCCCAGGTGCGGCTCGCGATACGGCGGGGGAGCCATCTAGCCAATACGCCTACTGGCTGGGCGTGCCCCCTATAGGAGACCAGGACACAGCTCTTCTCCACCACATCGTCCAGGCACAGATAGCCAAGCTTCCCCAGGCGCTCCATGACCTGGACAAGGCTTGGCAGAACTTCTCTAAGGGAGCGGCTTCTTCATCCTCGAAGATTGGTGGCACGAGTGCCGCAGAGGAGCTTCATAATCTTTCCATCTCACCTTCAAACATTCTTCATGCACTTCGGGTACTGTTTGGACTTGGAGGGTTCAAACTCCGAGACAAAAATCTTCGAGAGGAGCGTGAGGTCATGAGCAAAAAGGTTGCATGGATCTTAGCCATCGCTGGTGTGCTGGCCATCGCCATTCCCGTGCTGGCACAGCCCTACTGGTTCGGACCCGGTATGATGGGGGGATATGGACCAGGAAGCCGTCCTGGTTACGGGTATGGGCCGGCGGTCCCTCCGACCGCCCAGCCTATCAGCATGGACCGTGCCATAGGGATCGCGAGATCGGCTGTCATCGCATACGGCAATCCGGACCTGGTACTCGATGAGATTATGGAGTTCACCCGCAACTTCTACGTTGTCGTCAAGGAGAAGAGCACCGGCATTGGGGCGTTTGAGCTTCTCGTCGACCGCTTCACTGGCGCAGTCTATCCTGAACCCGGTCCCAACATGATGTGGAATACCAAGTACGGCCACATGGGTGCCTGGCACGGTGGATACGGCATGATGGGCGGATACGGCATGATGGGTGGATACGGCTGGGGGCCCCGGTGGGGCTACCAGGCTCCCGCGCAGACGACACCCCAAACAGCTTTGCCCGTGACCAAGGAGCAGGCCATGCAGATCGCCAATCGCTACCTTGCAACAGTCATGCCCGGGGCCAAGGCTGAGGACGTCCATACATTCTACGGCTACTACACCGTCCACGTTGCCCGCGGGGGCAAGATCGTGGGGATGCTGAGTGTCAACGGCTACACCGGTCAGGTTTGGTACCACAACTGGCACGGAGACTTCATCCGGGAGAAGGAACTCTCATGAACGAGCAGACGCTCCTGTGGATTGTGGTTGCAATCCTCGCCCTCTTCCTCCTCGGCCCGATCTTGAGTGGGCTTGGTTGGATGGGGGGATGGGGGCATGGATGGATGATGGGCCCCTGGATGATGGGGAGATGGTGTGGATGGGGCGGGCAGGCTCCTTGGGGTGCTCCATGGATCTTCTGGCTGCCCCCCTTAATTCAGCTCCTGCTCCTCATCGGCCTCGGGGTGGTCGTGATCGTGCTTTTGGCAAGATCACGACCACCCGCAGAAGGATCCCCCCTGGAGATCCTGCGGAAACGCTACGCAGCGGGCGAGATTTCCAAGGAGGAGTTCGAGGAAGCTCGTCGCATCCTGGGGGTATAGCGGTATAGCCGTGTAGGGGCGACCCATGGGCCGCCCCTACACGGCTGGCGCCTGTTCTCCAGGTTCGAGGAAGATCGCCTCGCCAGGACATCCCCTGACCACCGCCTCCTTCGACGCCAAGATTTTGTGCAAGGCGAATTGACTCTTGGAGTAGGGTCAGGCAGGGTATCCTCTCCCCGGGCAGGAGTTTGATGGTGTATAGTGAATCACCTCATAGAGGGGCTCCCTGCTGGTCTGGGCGGTCGTGTCTGTCCGAACCAGCAGCTCAGCTCGTCAGAGGAGGGAGAACTCCTGTTATTTTGCCGGCGGACGGAGGACACGATCTTGAATTGGATCCCATTTGCTGTCCTATTTTTCACCAATATTGCCATAAGTCAGAAGGCAGGAAGGAGGGAGTGTGATGGGAACGATGAGGCAGCGAATTCTGTTCCTGCTTCTGCCAGTTGTGATACTTCCCCTTCTCAGCATGGGACCCGTCTTCGCGCAAAACCCTATCGTGATCGGATCGTTCGGCCCATTCTCTCCTCCCGGGTCTATTGCCCAGTGGAGCGAGGCTGTGGATGGGATCAAGCTGGCCGTGGAGATGATCAACGAACGAGGAGGAGTTCTTGGCCGGCCTATTCGAGTCCAGTTTGAGGATAGTGCAGGGATTCCTGAGAGGGGGAGGGCTGCCGTTGAGAGATTGATCACCCAGCATAAAGTCCCGGCCATCGTGGGCGGGAACCACAGTTCGGTTTGCCTGGCCGTGACCGAGATCGTTCATGCGCGTCGCATCCCCTTCATCAATGTGAACTGCTGGGCAAACGCTATTCGGGAAAAGGGATACCCGGAGGTTTTTAACACAGCCGTCGTAAATGCCAGGATCGCTGTTGCTGGAGCCTACTTCATCAGGCATCTGGGGAGCAAGACCGTGGTCGCCTTTGCAGAGAATACGGACTTCGGGATAGGCTTAGCACAGGCGCTTGGTAGCCGGCTGAAGGCGATCGCCCCCGATGTACGATACACTTATACCGTATTGGATCGCGAAGCGAAAGATTTTGCCCCTGCCATCCTTGGTTTTGCCCAGAGGCCCCCAGATGTTGTCGTGACGATTATGGACCCGCCTGCGGGCTACATTATTATTAACCAACTCAAGGAGTTCGGTGTGGCACCGACTCCACGAACATGGCTGCTTGATTTGGATGCCCTAGCAGAACTTCCAGACTTTTGGGACAACGTTGAGGAAGCAGGCAAATTCCTGACAGGAATCGCTCTTTTCCACCCCGCGATGAAGCTCACGGACCTTGGGCAAAGCGTTCGAGAGCGTCATAAGAAACGGACAGGTCGCGAGGCTAGCAGGCTGGTTTTCCAAGGATTTGATGCGATGTGGGTTATGGCCGATGCAATCAAGCGCGCAGGCTCGCTGGAGGCGGGAGCAATAATCAAAGCACTAAGGGCAACAAACCTTGTGGGCACACGAGGGCGTATCTCGTTCAGCCTTGAACGGGGTCCCTTCTTCCAGCAATGGGTTGAGGTTCCCTTCGCAATCATCCAGTTTACGGAGGTCAAACAGCCGCTTGAGCGATCAACAATCGTCTTCCCATTAGCTCAGGCGACCGGTACCCTCCGAAGACCTTAAAAAGTTTTCATCGCGGGAGGAATCAAAGGTTTGAACGATGATGGAGATCCTTGTTACAGGGGCCATCATGGGAACTTTTTATGCCATGCTGGCCCTCGGTCTTTCCCTGATTTTTGGAATTCTCAAGGTTGTCAATTTCGCTCATGGCGAATTCTTTATGATCGGTGCGTACACGTACGCTATTCTCACTCGTACTTTCGGAGTGACCTCTTTCTTGGCAGTCCTCCCTGCAGCGCTCATGGGAATCGCTGCAGGCCTGATCGTTGAGCGCCTGCTCATGCGACCGCTCTATCAAAGATACATGGAGTGGGCAACGCTACGCGATGAGTATGCCGTGATTGTCACATTCGGGCTTTCTCTCTTCCTGATCAACCTTGCAAACCAAGTCTTTGGCCCCTACCAGATCAGTGGTGCGGGGTTGGTCCCGTTGCGGGAGAGAATGCAGGTAGGAGGAGTAACCCTTAGTACCCATCGCGTGCTCGCTTCGATCCTTGGCGCAAGCATCCTCCTTGCTGCCTATCTCCTCATCAAATACACCTACTGGGGAAAGGCAGTCCAGGCTGTTGCACAAAACCGCTTTGGCGCAGCTATCGCTGGGATTGATTCCACTCGAGTCAGCCTCATTGTGTTCGGGATTTCCGGAGGCTTGGCTGCTGTCGCAGGAGCGTTGCTCTCTCCCATATTTCCTGCAGAACCCTTCGCGGGAGCGTTCCCTGCTGTGAAGTCCTTCGTTGTAGTAGTGCTGGGGGGAATGGGCTCTCTTCCTGGAAGCATTATAGGAGCCTATCTCCTTGGCATTCTTGAGCAGGTGGGTGCAGTGTATGTTTCCTATACATACCGAGATACCTTCGCATTTCTCGTTCTCATCCTTACACTGCTCTTGAGGCCACAGGGGATCCTGGGAGAGCGTGTTCGCGAGGTCTAAGTATGCGAGCGGATTGGCGTGTCTTCAACGCAAGAGACATTGGAATGGTCTTGCGGATATCCTTCGGTGCATGGCGGAGGCAGTGGTTGGACCTCGCCCTCACGTTTGGGATGCTCATACTTGCAGCAATCCTCCCTTTGGGTATTCCATCGATCTACTGGCAAGGCGTGCTCACCGTTACTCTTGTATACGCCCTTGCCTCCACTGGCTGGAACATCCTGGGAGGTTTTACAGGCCAATTCTCCCTTGCGCCGGCGACTTTCCTGATGCTCGGAATGTATACTTCTGCCCTGCTCGTACACTACCGTGGGTGGCCTCCGGTGGCAGGAATCCTGGCAACGCTTCCAGTCACGAGCGTGATCGGTATGGTTCTCGGTCTCCTTTGCCTTCGCCTTAGGGGACCGTACCTGGCGCTTACCACTGTCGCATTCTCAGAGATCACAAGAAACCTCATCAGGTTTTCCTACAACTTTACTCGGGGAGATCTTGGGCTCAGTGTTCCTACACTCTATGGGATGGAAGGTAATCGCCTTTACTATTACTACACCATCTACCTCCTGAACATCGCTGTGATCCTGGCCGTCCATCTCTTGATGAGCTCTAGGGTGGGCCTTTACCTGCGGAGCATCCGTGATGATGAAGTAGCCGCTGCGGGACGAGGGGTAAACACAGTTCTTTGGAAGACCATGGCATTTACCATCAGCAGCTCTATCTGTGGACTGGCTGGTGGCTATTATGTGCACTTCATCGGTCTCGCGAGCCCGGAAATGGGACTGTTGCTTCAAGCTGGGTTCATCATCAGTATGGCCGTGATCGGAGGGATGGGTACGTTAGGGGGGCCACTCGCAGGCGCCATGCTGCTCTACCCTCTTTCCGAGTACGTTCGGAGGTTTGGGATCCAGTATATGGTCATCTTCAGTTTTCTCATGATTCTCATGATCAGATTCTGGAAGGCAGGGATTTATGGAACGATCTTGAACATCATGGATCGCTGGGTGACTTCAAGTGGAAGTGCCCCTGCTTTGGGTTCAAAATATCTCTAAACGCTTCGGAGGCCTCCAAGCGCTCTCGGGCGTCTCTTTTAAGCTTGAAGAGGGAGAATTGGTAGGACTCATTGGTCCGAATGCTTCAGGTAAGACGACGCTCTTGAATGTGATCAACGGTTACCACACGCCTGACTCCGGGTGGATCCGATTGCGAGGGGAACGTATCAATGGACTGAGCCCCTTCCAAATTGCCAGGAAAGGTGTTGCCAGGATGTTTCAAATCACCCATATTTTCCCCCGCATGTCGGTCCTTGAGAACATGCTCACCGTGGGTTATGCGATCGGTCGCATCCCCGCCAAAAGTCTTGTACATCGTGCCCACGAGATTTTAGATCAGCTCTCTCTCCGGGATTGGATCTATGAACCGGCAGCAAGCCTCTCCGGAGGTCAACGGAAACTCCTGGAATTTGGAGCTTGTTTTATGGCAGCCCCTAGGTTGGCCTTATTGGATGAGCCCTTTGCGGGTGTCCATCCCGAGCTGAAGGCGGTCATGGAAAGGTTCATTCAATCGTACCATGCAGAGGGAGGGACGGTCTTCATTGTGAGCCATGATATACCTGCCCTCGTTTCCATCTGCCCCCGCTTGATTGCCCTGCATGCAGGTGTCCTTCTCGCAGATGGACCTACAGAGCAAGTCATCCGAGATGAAGCTGTGCTTGAATCCTACCTCGGGAGTTATACCCCCTCAGAGGTGTAACGCCATGGAGTACCTCCTGGAGGCGGAGCATATAACTGCAGGCTATATTGAGGACGTCGATGTATTGCAAGAAGTTTCTGTCCGTGTGATACAAGGTTCTATTACAGGAATGATTGGGCTCAATGGGGCAGGGAAGAGTACGTTCGTGAAAACGGTCTTCGGATTTCTTAAACCCAAAAAAGGGCGGATCCTTCTTGAAAAGGATGATATCACAGGAATAGAACCGCATATATTGATCCGAAAAGGCCTATGGTACCTCCCCCAGGAATCGAGTCTGTTTCCCCACCTTACCATTGAGGACAACCTCCTTATCCCAACCCGGGTGATAGGCCTGAGTTCGTACGAGATCAGAGATCGATTGGAGCACGTCTACACGAGGTTCCCTGAGCTAAAGGCAAATCGAAAGAGGCATGCTGGAGATCTTAGCGGGGGGCAGCAAAAGATACTGGAGTTCGCCAAGGTCCTTATGGTGAAACCTCGTTTGCTCTTTATCGATGAACCAACCGTTGGCATCTCCCCGAAGATCGCAGCAGAAATCTATACCATGATCCAACAATTTTTAGGCGAGGGAACATCGGTATTTCTCATCGACCATAACCTCCGCAAACTTGTAGATTTGACGGATTATGTGTATGTGATGAGCCTAGGGCGGATCGTCGCCGAGGGGCCATCTTCCCAGTTTCAAGACAGTCTCAAAGAACAAGTCCAACGATGGTTAGGCCTCTGAGACTCACCGACATTTCCACGGTTCGGCACCCTTCCCTACGACTCTTCCGAGACTTTGACATCGTATTTCCGGGAAACCGCTAATTACAAGTATTTTAGGCATGGAAGGCCGAAACAGGGGTCGATGGTTATGTATGCGTGGGGAAGAATTAAGGGATTCGCCAGTTTCAAGGGCTGGACCGAATCCGAACGAGATGCCAGATCACATACCCGTAGATCGCCCAGATTGTGCCAAGGACCAAACCGAGGACGAGCGGCAAGACCGAATCAGGGTAAGGGCTGATGAACCCTGGCTGGGGACTTAGATGGCGAAGGATGGCACGGCCGGGCCGGACGGCAGGCTCGAAAACATGGGCTTCCCTTAGCTTGATCGCAGCCTGGACCGTTCCTGTCTCCCCGGAGGCCTCGGCGACGACCTCTTGGGGGCGCAGGGAGGATGGCAGAGAGATCCTCGCCCTGCCCTCTTCATCGGTCGAAGCCTCGGAAAGCTGCAGCCAGCCAAAGGTCATCCGGGCTTTGAAATTGATCATCACCTCCGGAATGGGATTCCCCAGATCGTCTACAACCTTCGCCACCACCTGGGTTGCCCCATCTGGATCGGTCTGCACTTCCAGGATCACCTTGGCAGGCTCCGCTGCAGATGCAGCGAGGACGTATCCCATCAACGCGACCAATACCCCAAAGGCTACGATGTTACGCCCCAGGCGCATCGGATACCTCCTTTCGGATCACCGTATGAGGCTCCATGACCGCCTCCCGCGTCTCCCAGATGGAGACGATGGGGAAGAGCTTGCTGAAGAGGAGGTAGATCAACACGAACCCCGCAAGCGCCGCTGCGGTGATGGACCACTCCACCCAGGTGGGCTTGTAAATCGCCCAGATCACCGGGACGTTCTGGATGGGGAGGAAGGGGTTCTCTAGCGTCGGTACAATGATCACAAAGCGCTTCATCCACGCCCCAATGTTGACGAGGAGGGACGCCACGACCGCAGCGGTGATGGGCCAGGTGTGGAAGATCGGGAGCAGCCCCAAAAACGACCACCCACCCAGGGCGAAAACGACCCACAACGCTACAGTACGGATGGTATCCACGTTCTCAACCGCAGCGACCGGCGATCTGGAGATCAACAGGAAGAAGGAGATCCCTGTCGCCGTGGCAAGCGCAGCCAGGATTGGCCGGGGCTGGAACAGCGGGAGATCTCCGAGCCGCCGGACCCAGGAGATGCGCGGCAGGGTCAGCAACAGCACGGGAAGGAGCACCCCAACGATTTGAGTGAACCAGAACAGTCGGGCGTATGGCCCGCTGAACACGGCAGTGAGGTACCCCCGCTCGTGTGTGGCCATCTTGTAGGCTGGGGTGAGGTATTCGGCGAAAGTGAAGTAGGCGTAGATCAGCCCGAGCGCGATCACGAGATACCCCATGCGCCGAAAGTGGGACTCGGTGATGTAATCCTCCAGGTGGTACGCCCAGCGAAAGGCCGCCATCGCCGTCACCACCGCCGCTGCCCCGCTGAACAGCGCCCCGGAGACGAAGTACGGACCGAAAATCGTGCTGTTCCACCCCGCGCGCAGGGTCATACCGAAGATCCAAGAGACCACAGTGTGTACCGAGACGGCGATGGGAATGATCAGGACCGCCATCACCGCCATGATCGTCTCCAGGCGATGACGCTGCTCTTCGGTCCCCTTCCACCCTAGCGCCAGGACGGTGTAGAGGCGTCTCCGCCAGGCCGGGCCTTGGGCGAACCGGTCCCGTAGCAAGGCGATGTCGGGGATCATGGGCACGTACAGGAAGAGCGTGCTGCCCGTCAAGTACGTGGTGATGGAGAGGATGTCCCAAAGGATAGGAGACGGGAGGCGCCCGTGGAGCAGCACGTTGAGAATCCGATCTGGGCGGCCCATGTCCACGACGGGCATCAGCGCACCCATGAGGAGCGAGGCGAACGTGATCGCCTCGGCCATGCGGGTAATCGGCCGCCGCCACTCGGCCCCTGTGATCCGGAGGATCGCCGACATAAGGGCACCCACATGGCTCACCCCGATGAAGAAGACGAAGTTGGTGATATACACGCCCCACATAACATAGTCGCGAAGACCGGTCACACCCAGCCCGTATCGGAGTTGTATGGAATAGGCGATGATGCCCCAGGCGATGACCGCGAGCAGGAAGCCCACCAAGCCATAGAAGCCTGGCCCGCTCTCCGTCAGGGAGGAGAGGAGCTGTACCTCGCGATCCGAGAACTGTTCGCGTAACTGAGGCGATCTCATGGGTGGTTCCCTCCTGTGGCTGCAGGTTCAGACTCGGCAGGCGGAGCGGGGTAAATGCGCTTTCTCGGTGGGAGGTAGTAGACGCGCGGCTCCGTGCCCAACTCCTCCATGAACCGGTAGCCAGCGTTGTTGCTGACCAGCTCAGAGAAACGCACCGTCTCTCCCTGGGAGTTGGTCACGGCGTCCTCAACCTGATCCCCAAAATAGATCGCCCCCATGGGGCAAGCCTGGACACAAGCGGGGAGCTTGCCCTCCTTGACGAGCCCCGGGCAGAAGATGCACTTCTCGGTAACCCCCTTGACGTGCGGGTAATTCCAATCGGTGGAGTACGGGCGGCTCAGCTCCTCAGGGGTATGCGGCGGCTCCACCCAGTTGAAGTACCGTGCCGAGTACGGGCAGGCAGCTATGCAAAAGCGGCAGCCGATGCAGCGGGAGGTATCCTGGATCACGATCCCGTCCTCGCGCTTCCAGGTGGCGCTCACCGGGCAGACCTTGACGCACGGGGGATTGTCGCACTGCATGCACGGCCTGGGGAACCAGTAGGGTGCCGCCGCCGGGTTGTCCTGCATCTTGTAGACCTTGATCCATTCCTGCCCGGGCGGAACGAAGTGCATCGCAGTGCAGGCCTCGGTGCAAGCCCGGCATCCATCGCACCGGCTTAGATCGATGACCATCACCCAGCGGCGCTGGGAGGTCTCCAAGGCAGGCTGGGCCGGCAGAGGAGCTGCGGAGGCTAGGGCGACGCCATCCGGCCCATCGGGCAGGTGATCAAGATGGATAAGACGCCCTGGAGAGGAGGCGTCTGCCACCAGCGCAGGAACCCCCTTCCGGCGGATCAGGCGATTGAGGCCCGCGGGGAGGCTCGCTGTCCCGCCGAGCACGGCAATCCACTTGAGGAAAGCTCTCCGCGAGAGTCTCATCGTGGCCGCCTCAAGGAGTCCCCAGCACAATGAGTTGACCCTTCTGGCCGGCGTGATCCGGGGCACATCCAACTTTGGTACACGCGAACATGTAAATCCCCGGCCTTCTTGCCACGAACCGCACCGTTACGGTC
>JAUQQG010000084.1 GCA_030550015.1 bacterium
GCCCGGTTCAGCAGCACGGGGTGCTCCTTCACTACCTCCTCCAGCACATCCCAGACCTCCATACGCTGGCGCTCCACCATGCGCTTGGCGCTCTTGATGTTCTGGGCGAGTCCTTTGTCGACGAGCTTCTTCATCACGAACGGCTTGAACAGCTCCAGAGCCATCTCTCTTGGGAGACCGCACTGGTGCAGCTTGAGCTTAGGGCCGACGACGATGACGGAGCGACCAGAGTAATCCACCCGCTTCCCCAGGAGGTTCTGCCGGAACCGGCCTTGCTTGCCCTTCAGCATGTCCGACAGGGATTTCAACGGACGGTTGTTGGGCCCAGTAACAGGCCTACCCCGCCGCCCGTTGTCAATGAGGGCATCGACGGCCTCCTGGAGCATCCGCTTCTCGTTGCGCACAATGATCTCGGGTGCGCCCAGTTCGATGAGGCGCTTCAGGCGGTTGTTCCGGTTGATGACACGCCGGTAGAGGTCGTTGAGATCGCTGGTGGCAAACCGTCCGCCATCGAGCTGAACCATTGGCCGGAGGTCGGGCGGGATTACCGGGATGACTTCTAGGATCATCCACTCGGGGCGGTTCCCGCTCTTGCGGAACGCCTCCACCACCTCCAAGCGCTTGAGGATCTTCATGCGCTTCTGCCCGGAAGCCGTGCGCAACTCCTCCCGCAGTTGGCGGGAGAGCTTTTCCAGGTCGATCTCCCGGAGGAGCTCCCGAATCGCCTCTGCGCCCATCCCCGCCTTGAAGGCGTTCCCGTAAGTGTCCCGCAGCTCCCTGTACTCCGCTTCAGAGAGGAGTTGCTTTTTCTGGAGAGGCGTGTTCCCTGGGTCGATCACCACATAGGAGGCGAAATAGACCACACGCTCTAGCGCTCTAGGGGACATGTCGAGGAGCAACCCGATGCGGCTAGGGACCCCCTTGAGGTACCAAATGTGGCAGACCGGAGCGGCCAGCTCGATATGCCCCATGCGCTCGCGCCGGACCTTGGAGCGGGTCACCTCCACGCCGCACCGGTCGCAGATAATCCCCTTGAACCGGATGCGCTTGTACTTCCCGCAGTGGCACTCCCAGTCACGGATAGGCCCGAAAATCCGCTCGCAGAACAGCCCATCCCGCTCTGGTTTCAGGGTGCGGTAGTTGATGGTCTCTGGTTTCTTTACCTCCCCATGCGACCACTGCCGGATCTGTTCTGGGGAAGCCAGACTGATCTTGATGGCTTCGAAGGTATTCACATCCTGCACGTCGATCGCCTCCAGGAAAAGCGCGTTGCTTGGGTTCCTTAGTAGTCCTCCACGAGGGCCTCTTCTCCCTCGAGATTGATCCCAAGGGCACGGGCCGTCTCGGCCACGTCCTCCTCGACCTCCCGGAGCTCAATCTCCCTCTTGTCCGCCGAGAGGACCTTTACGTCCAGGCAGAGGCTCTGGAGTTCTTTTACCAGGACCTTGAAGGACTCGGGGATCCCAGGCTCCTGGATGTTCTCCCCCTTCACCACTGCCTCGTAGGTCTTGACCCGGCCTACCACGTCGTCGGACTTCACCGTGAGGAGCTCCTGCAAGGTGTAGGCAGCACCGTAGGCCTCCAGGGCCCACACCTCCATCTCCCCGAATCGCTGCCCTCCGAACTGGGCCTTCCCACCCAGCGGCTGTTGCGTAATTAAGCTGTAAGGACCGGTAGACCGAGCATGGATCTTGTCTTCCACTAGGTGGTGGAGTTTCATCATATAAATGTATCCTACGGTGACGGGCTCATCGAATGGCTCCCCCGTCCTGCCGTCGTACAGGATGATCTTCCCGCTCTCTGGAAGCCCAGCCTTGCGGAGCAGGGCTTTGATTTCCCCTTCCTTAGGCCCGTCGAACACCGGACACTCGGCCCAGAAGTTCAACTTTTCCGCAGCCCAACCGAGGTGGGTTTCTAAGACCTGCCCTACGTTCATCCGGGAAGGAACCCCAAGCGGGTTGAGGATGATGTCCACAGGTGTCCCGTCAGGGAGGAAGGGCATATCCTCCTCAGGGAGGATGATCGAGATGACTCCCTTGTTCCCGTGCCGGCCTGCCATCTTGTCTCCCACGGTGATCTTGCGCTTCTGGGCGACATAGACGCGGACGAGCTGGTTGACACCTGGCGGGAGCTCATCCCCCTGGGCGTGGCTGAATACTTTAACCCCGATGACCTTCCCCTTCTCCCCATGGGGGACACGGAGGGAGGTATCCCGGACCTCCCGAGCCTTCTCCCCGAAGATGGCACGCAGCAGGCGCTCCTCTGCGCTCAGCTCCGTCTCACCCTTAGGAGTAACCTTCCCCACAAGGATGTCGCCGGCGCGGACCTCTGCGCCAATACGGACAATCCCCCGCTCGTCGAGATCTCGCAGGGCATCCTCCCCGACGTTGGGGATATCTCGGGTGATCTCCTCCGGCCCGAGCTTGGTATCCCTGGCCTCCACCTCGTACTCCTCAATGTGGATGGAGGTGTACAGGTCCTCCTTCACCAGGCGTTCAGAGATCACAATAGCGTCCTCGTAGTTGTATCCCTCCCAGGGCATGAACGCCACCAGAACGTTGCGCCCCAGGGCGAGCTCTCCCTGGTCTGTGCTCGGCCCATCTGCGATGACGTCTCCAGCCTTCACGACATCACCTGTCCGGACAATGGGGCGCTGGTTGATGCATGTCCCCTGGTTGCTCCGGCGGAACTTAATCAGCTTGTAGACATCCCTGCCCTTGTCGGTCTTGATGACAATCTCGTCGGCGGCGACGCTCTCCACGACACCATCCCGCTTGGCCACCACCACAGCTCCGGAGTCGACGGCAGCCCGGTACTCCATCCCTGTCCCCACCCTGGGAGCCTCAGGGACAAGGAGGGGGACCGCCTGGCGCTGCATGTTGGAGCCCATCAGGGCGCGGTTGGCATCGTCGTGCTCGAGGAACGGGATCAAGGAGGTGGCCACGGAGACGATCTGCTTCGGAGAGACGTCGATGAAATCCACCTCCGACGGGGGAACCTGGATAATCTGGCCCCCACGCCGTGCAATCACCCTGGGAGCAGTAATCCGCCCTTCCGCATCCATCCTTACGTTGGCCTGGGCGATGGTGTACTTGTCCTCCTCGTCGGCGGTGAGGTAGACGATCTCGTCTGTCACGACCCCGTTTTTCACTTTCCGGTAGGGGGTCTCAATGAACCCAAGGTCGTTCACCCGGGCGTACGTGGCAAGGGAGCTGATGAGTCCGATGTTCGGGCCTTCCGGTGTTTCAATGGGGCACATCCGGCCGTAGTGCGAGGCATGAACGTCCCGCACTTCAAACCCGGCTCGCTCCCGGGATAGCCCACCTGGACCAAGCGCGGAGAGGCGCCGCTTGTGGGTGAGCTCAGCGAGAGGGTTGGTCTGGTCCATGAACTGGGAGAGCTGGCTTGAGCCAAAGAATTCCTTGATGGCGGCCACCACGGGGCGGATGTTGATGAGAACCTGGGGGGTGATCTGCGCGGACTCCTGGATGGTCATCCGCTCGCGGATTACTCGCTCCATACGCAGCATCCCAATGCGGAACTGGTTTTGCAGAAGCTCCCCCACAGACCGAACCCTGCGGTTCCCCAAGTGGTCAATATCGTCCTCCTGGGCCTCCCCGTGCCAGAGCCGGATGAGATGGCGGATGATCTCGACGATGTCCTCCTTGGTGAGCACCCGCACGTGGAGTGGGAGGTTAAGTCCCAGCTTCTTGTTCAGCTTGTACCGGCCAACCCGACCGAGATCGTACCGCTTGGGATCGAAGAACAGGGTATTGAGCAGGTTGCGGGCGCTCTCCACGTTGGGCGGGTCCCCAGGCCGAAGGCGCCGATAGATCTCTATGAGGGATTCCTCGGTGCTGGCCGTGTTGTCCCGTTCCAGGGTCGCGACGATGCAGGGATCATCTTGGAAGAGCCGGGTGATCTCCTCGTCGCTACTGTATCCTAAGGCCCGGAGGAGAACCGTCGCGGGAAGCTTGCGAGTCCGGTCGATGTGTACATAGATCGCCCCGTGGGCATCGGTCTCCATCTCCAGCCAAGCACCGCGGTGGGGGATCACCGTGGCTGTTGGGAGCCTCCTCCCAGAGACATCGGGGTTCGATCCATAGTAGACCCCCGGGGAGCGGACAAGCTGGCTTACGACAACGCGCTCAGCCCCGTTGATGATGAAGGTCCCCCGTTCGGTCATGAGCGGGAGGTCCCCCATGAATACCTCCTGCTCCTTGATCTCCCCGGTCTCCTTGATGAGCAGGCGGACGCGCACCTTCAGGGAGGCGCTATAGGTATAGTCTCGATCGCGGCACTCTTCCTCGGAATACTTGAGAGGCTCCAAGTAGTAATCGAGGAACTCCAGCTGGAGGTTCCCTGTGAAGTCCTGGATGGGGGAGATCTCCTCAAAGACCTCCTTGATCCCCTCCTTGATGAACCAATCGTAGGACCGGAGCTGGATCTCGATGAGGTGGGGCACATCCAAAACCTCTGGGATCTTGGCGAAGCTCCAGCGGGTCCTCCGCCCCCGCTGCACTGTCCGGAAGTGTACCTCCGGGGGGGCCTCCAGGATACCCGCCCTAGACGCTCCGGTACCTTCCTTGGGTGGATCCGTCACAGGGACATGGTTCCCACTTTTACGGGCACGAATACGATTGTTGGCCTTGGCCTTCACTGGGGAAAGGTCACCTCCACCGTGGGTTTGTCCACTCCACTGGGATTGCTTACACTCTCGCCCCCATCAACGTAACGAGGGCTTTCTTCGGGGTATTGAACAATAGGAAGACCATTCCTTCATGCGGCATCCGCATAGTAGCCTTCCCGAAAGGGAATGAAAGCACAAAAGCAAGGCCCACATATGCCTCGCTCGTTGTGCCACTTGGTGTTGTCGACTGAAAACCCCCCATCCGGCCCATGTGGGTAGGATGCAGTGGTTCTATCTTAGCAAGCACTCCCAGGGAAGTCAAGAGAGGTGGTTGTCTTATTTGATCTCCACCACAGCTCCCTCGGCCTCGAGCTTCTTCTTGATCTGCTCGGCCTCTTGCTTGGAGACCTTCTCCTTCACAGCCTTGGGGGCGCTGTCCACGAGTTCCTTTGCCTCCTTCAGGCCGAGCCCCGTAATCTCCCGGACGACCTTGATCACCTGGATCTTCTTTTCCCCTGGGCTCTGGAGGATCACATCAAACTCCGTCTGCTCCTCTACAGGTGCTGCTGCAGGTGCTCCTGGAGCAGCTGCAACTGGAGCGGCTACCGCAACAGGAGCGGCGCTCACCCCAAATCGTTCCTCCAGGGCCTTCACGAGTTCAGCCAGTTCGAGCACGGAAAGGTTCTCGATGGCCGAAATGATCTGGTCGGTGGAGAGTTTGTTGGAGACAGTACCCTCCTGCGTCATCTGTGCCACGGCTCCCTCCTCTCCGTCCCCTGCTTTCGTCTTCCGGGTCCGCTTGGTCTCCTCTGCCATGTTCATCCCTCCTCTTCTCATTCCCTCGGCAAAATCTTGTGGAAGGATTTTGCCCGGATACCTCAGCTCTCAGCACTCCCCGTAAAAGAAGCGGCTTCTCTTTGGCGCCGGATGGCATCCAGGACATAGACAAGTGAACGCACGGGCCCAGATAGCACGGAAACCAGCCGGGTGAGGGGAGATTGCAATCCTCCCACAACCCTCGCCCGCAGCTCATGCTTAGGAGGCAGCTGGGCCAGGGTCTGGATATCCGCCGGGGAGAGGATCCGGCCATCCAATAGCCCGCCTTTGACCTCCAGCTTGCGCACTTGGCGGATGAAGTCCTGGAAGATCTTCGCAACATCAACGACATCGCCCCGCACGAAGGCGACCGCAGTGGGACCCTCAAGAAAGGCATCGAGCCCCTGTATTCCCAGGCCTGAGGCCGCAATGCGGAGCAACGTGTTCTTCACCACCCTATACTCCGTCTGTACCTCCCGGAGCCGACGCCGGACTGTGTTGATCTCGCTTACGTTCAGCCCCCGGAAATCTGTCAGAATCACTGCGGATGCGCTCCTGAGTTTCTCCTGGAGCTCCTGAACCTGCATCACCTTCTCAGGCTTGGCCATCCCAAGACCTCCTCAGCCAGTCCCCCGGCAAAGGGCAAAAGATTTTTCCAGGCGTATAGAAAGGGGACCGCCGCATCCGGTGATCCCCTGTGTATGTACCAGGACACCTCAGCAGGCGGCAAGGCGATACCCCTTGCCTTTCAGTCCGAACGGACACCTGCTTTCTCCGGCGGATTCATTATGGACCGGTAAAGATCTCCAAGGGGAGATCCACCAGCGTTGTGAAGTACATCGGCAAAGTCTCTTTGCCTTCCGCTCGGGGCCCCTCCCGGTCCTTCACAAAATGCCGAACATGTATGGAAAGCAAATCCCGACGGTCCAGCGAAATCTCGTCAAAAGAGATTTCACTGGTGCTCCTGGGACGTATGGCATTATAGCAAAGCCATGCGCCCTACGCAACCCTTGCCATCGCCTGGGCTTTGATGGGGTCGACCCGGATCCCCGGGCCCATGGTTGTGGAAAGGGTGATGGTGCGGATGTATTGCCCTTTCGCTGCCGCAGGGCGGGCGCGGACCACGGCATCGATCAGGGTGAAGAAATTCTCCAGCAGGGCTCCTTCAGAGAACGAAACCTTCCCAATGGCCGCGTGGATGATCCCAAATTTGTCGACCCGGAACTCGATTTTCCCCGCCTTAATCTCCCGGATGGCCCGCCCGATATCCATGGTGACGGTCCCAGCTTTGGGATTGGGCATGAGCCCCCGAGGGCCAAGAATCTTCCCGACCCTACCCACCAAGCTCATGACATCCGGGGTCGCCACAGCGGCATCGAATTCGAGCCAACCACCCTGGATCCGCTCGATGAGATCTTCCACACCAACCACATCGGCCCCTGCCTCCTGGGCCTCCTTTGCCTTTTCCCCTTTGGCAAAGGCGATAACCCGTACGCTCTTGCCAGTGCCGTGAGGAAGGACGACGGTCCCACGAACCTGTTGGTCCGCATGCTTGGGGTCTACACCGAGCCGGATGGCTACCTCGACCGTCTCATCAAACTTCGCCCGGGCCGTCTGCTTGACAAGACGGATGGCTTCCTCAGGGGGATAAAGCTTCCCCTTTTCTACGAGCGCGCTTACGGCGAGATAGCGTTTCCCATGTTTTCCCATTGGTAATGCCCCCTCTATGAAGCCTCTGTAAAGGTCAAAGGCTGTTTGCGGGAGTACCTCAGTCCACCACTTCAATCCCCATGGAGCGAGCTGTCCCCTCGATCATGCGCGCAGCCGCTTCGAGATCCGT
>JAUQQG010000041.1 GCA_030550015.1 bacterium
GATCTGGATCTTATCGCCAACTTTGATCCCAGCGCCCCTCAAGACCTTGGTTACCGAGAGCTGGAAAGACCCCGCGGAGACCTCCATGACCTTCCCCTCCACTGTGAACGTGGCAGCCGCAGGCCGGGCCGCGGCTTTGGCCTTGGCCGGGGCTGCGGCGAATCCGAAGGCGTTGAGGGTCAGGACAAGGACCCCCATCAAGGCAAGAACCATCCATCGCTTCATTGCGTTCCCTCCCTTCAAGATGTTTTCCACGATGGCAAGCGCTGGAGGGGTAGGAGAAGTTCCCGACCCTTCCGCTTCAGGGTTTTGAGGGGGTGGCTTCCACAGGGAGGTGCTGATAGAACCAGCGCTTGACGAGTTCCGCCGCGACCAGGTAACCGGCTGCAATCCCTCCCATCCCAAGCATGAGAGGGAAGGGGAGGGGAGCGAACCCAAGGAGTCTGGCCCCTGGCAGGTAAGGGAGGGCTAACGTGGTGAGCCCGACCGCCGCCGTGGCAACGAGCAACGCTTGGCTGGGTCGGCTGTGGAAGAGGGGTCCACGCGTCCTTAAAGAGAGCACGGCCAGGATGGCCGAAAGGATCGACTCCACGAACCAGCCCGTCCGGAACAAGGCCGGAGTTTCCCGGAGAAGCCAAAGGAGGACGCCAAAGGTGATGTAGTCAAACACCGAGCTGAGCGGGCCGAACAGGAGCATGAACCGGCGGATGAACGGGATGTCCCACCGGTGCGGCCGCTCGACAAAAACCTCGTCCACGCGATCACCCGCGATCGTCATCTCTGGGAGATCGGTGAGGAAATTGATGAGCAGGATCTGCTTGGGGAGCATGGGGAGGAAGGGGACGAAGAACGATGCGCCCGCCATGCTGAACATATTGCCGAAGTTGGCGCTTGTGGCCATGAAGACATACTTGAGGGTGTTTGCAAAGGTCCTTCGCCCCTGTACGATCCCTTCATGGAGCACGGAGAGATCTTTTTTCAGCAGCACGAATTCCGCGGCCTCCTTGGCGACATCCACGGCATTCTCCACGGAGATCCCTACGTCTGCCGTATGAAGCGCGGGTGCGTCGTTGATCCCATCTCCCATGTACCCGACCACATGTCCTGTTTTCTGCAGGGCCCGGATGATCCGTTCTTTCTGGTTCGGATCCACCTCCGCGTACAGGTTGGTCCGGCGGGCCACCTGCCAAAGTGCCTCATCAGCGAGCTGATGAAGCTCTGAACCAGTAAGTGTTCCGGTGATATCGAGACCTATCGCTTCCGCCACGTGGGAAGCCACGAGCTTATTGTCTCCCGAAATGATGACGATCTGCACCCCCAGCCTCGCAAGATCAGAGATCACCTCCTTCACCTCAGGTTTGGGGGGATCGAAGAAGAGCAAGAATCCTTCGAAGGTAAGCCCAGACTCATCGTTCTGGCTATATGCTTGCTGTTTGGGGACAGGTTTGCTGGCTAATCCGAGAACCCGAAACCCCTTCATGCTCCATTCGGTATACCGCTTGCGGATGCCCGTGATCCGCTCTTCGTCCAGCGGAAGGATCTTCTCCCCTTTCCGAAGGTGAGTGCAGATGGTCAAGAGGCCTTCCAAAGCACCTTTGGTAATGAGAAGGCATTCCTCCCCGAGCTGCACTACCACACTCAACCGTTTTCGAACGAAGTCGTAGGGGATCTCGTCAAGCTTGGTCACATCCCCGATCTCGGGTTGCGCATGCGCGACGATGGCCTCATCGAGAGGATTTGCAAGGCCGGCCTGCAGGCGCGCGTTAAGGAAGGCAAGGTAAAACACATCCTTGGATGGTCGGCCCTCTGCATCCAGCGCCCCATCGAGCCGTACAACCCCTTCTGTCAGCGTGCCTGTCTTATCTGTGCACAGGACATCCATGCTGCCGAAGTTCTCGATGGAGGCTAGGCGGCGCACGATCACGCCCTGTCTGGCCATGGCTTGGGCGCCCCTGGCGAGGTTGACGGTGATGATCGCTGGCAGGAGTTGCGGGGTAAGGCCCACCGCGAGAGCCACCGAAAAGAGCAATGCGTCAAGGACCGGCCTATGGAAGAATACGTTGATGGCGAAGATGGCAAGCACGAGCAACAGCATGATCTCCGTGAGGAGGTGGCCCAGGCGCCGGATGCCGCGTTCGAACTCGGTTTCCGGTGGACGGAGGGTGAGCCTGTGGGCAATCTGGCCAAAAGCGGTGGATACGCCGGTCTGCACGACGAGCACATGTGCCCAGCCACTGTGCACGCTCGTCCCCATGAAGACGGTGTTGGTACGGTCCGCGAGCCCAGCCTGGGCAGGGGCGGTTCCCGGTTCTTTCCTTACGGGAAAGGTCTCCCCCGTGAGCGTGGCCTGATTGACAAAGAGGTCCTTTGCCTCCAGGAGGATCCCGTCGGCGGGGACCAGGCTGCCTGCTGAAAGAACCACGACGTCACCTGGAACGATCTCCTCCGCGGGGATGGCCTGTGGCTGGCCATCACGGAGCACAGTGGCCTTGATCGTGACCCGGGCCCTGAGCTTTTCGATGGCCGTCTGGGCGCCGTGCTCCTGGACAAACCCCAGGAGAGCGCTGGCGAACACAATGCTCAGGATGATCAGGGAATCCACCCAATCCTTCAGTACCGCGGAGAGCCCCGTGGCGAAGAGCAGGATGAGGATCACAGGGCTGTTGAACTGGCCAATGAGGATTCTCCACTTGGTCACTCTCTTTTGAGGGCCTAGGGAATTCCGGCCAAAGCGTTCCAGGCGCGCGCGAGCTTCCGTTGAGGAGAGACCCGAAGGAGCACTTCCCAGAGCTTCGATCACCTCTTCAGGAGAGAGGCTCCAGTACGCTGGGGGGATGCTGGCTTGGTAAACCATCAGGAGTGCTATACGATGGGTCTTCCCTTCTTCCCTGCCGATGGAGTATAAAGATTCACGCACTGCCCGCCCCGACCACGGCCAAAGGAGTGGAACCAGATAGGACCCCTGTGCGCTAGTAAGAGTGGGGCTATAGCGAAGGAGGGGAACCCATGAATATTGAGAAAGACCTCATCATCATCCTCCTGATTGCCCTGCTCATCTTCGGGCCATCCAAGCTGGCTGGGCTTGGTAGCGCCCTGGGCAAGACCATCCGGGACTTCCGCAGGGCGATGGAAGGGGGAGAAGAGCAGAGAGCGCAATCTCCACACCCGGAGGAGGCTTCCCGACAGGAGCGCTCGTGAGATCCGAACGCCGATTGATCTGGCTAGCCGCCATTGGGAAATTGGTCTTCCTTTCCCTGTGGATACGTCACTTTGGGATGGTCCCAGGGGACAGGGAGATCATGATGCTTGTGCGCGCTTTCCCAGAGGGCATCGTCCGATTCTGTGCCTTCGCAGGAGGAGTGCCCACCATTGCTGGTCTCACTGTTCTCTTGGCCTGGCTCCACCGAAAATATGTCCACCCCTTGACTGTGATCGGTGCCATGGTTCCCATCCCGATCATCGAGTGGATCCTGAAGCATCTCATTGGAAGGCCTCGTCCACTCGGAGAGGGACTCGCTTTCCCAAGTGGGCACGCCATCGCGTCTTTGACTCTTCTCCTGCTCATCGCAGGATACGCGTGGTCAGGGCGCTCCAGAACACAGCGTGTAGTCTTTTCCCTCTTCTTCCTCATCTATGTTGTGGCCGTCGGGGTGGGTCGCGTGGCGCTGGGGTTCCACTGGCCAAGCGACATCCTGGGCGGATGGCTGGTGGCAGTCATCTACGTATCTGGGATCCTTCGCTTTTTGCAGTACTGGAGACAGGAAGCAGGTTCTCGAATCCTGGCCCCATTGAACGTCAGAGGGAACTCATGATGCAGATCCTCCAATGCTTCGAGAGGAAAGCGGGTTCGGACTAAGAACTAAGAAAAGTAACCCGATCCTGTTGAGGGGAGGAGATGAACCGTCCACGTGCGTTGAACCCTAAGCTCGTCTTCGGGTTCGCGGCTTTCCTCCTTATCTACCTCTCCTTTTGGTATTCGCCGGTCCCGGCAAGAAAGGCCCGCTTCCCCACGGTTCCCCCTCCGACGAGTTTGGATCGAATCCTTATTGTAGCGCCGCACATCGATGATGAGGCCATTGGCGCTGCGGGGTTTATAAGCGACGCTGTGGAAGCAGGAGCGCAAGTCTTCATCGTTTATCTGACTTCAGGCGACGGGAATCGCTTTAGCGCCGCTGTCCTCGATCACACCATCCGGCCAAGGCGGCGGGATCTCCTTCGGGAGGGACGGATCCGGATGAGGGAGGCTGTTGAAGCCATGTCCACCCTGGGGATTCCTCCCGATCATCTCTTCTTCCTGGGTTACCCTGATGGGGGCTTACAGGACATCCTGGCGCATCCGGGCATGCTCTACGTCTCCCGAAGGACCGGAGAGAGTACGGTCCCTTACCCCGAAGCCCTCTCTCCAGGGGCTCCGTACAGGGCTGGGAACCTGCGGCGCGATTTCCTGTGGGTCTTCTGCAGAGTTCATCCCACCATCGTGATTGCGCCGATCACCTTCGATGCCCATCCTGACCACCGGGCCGCTGGGCTCCTTACCAGGGAGACCATTTCCGGGCTGGAACCTCGAGTACGCCTTATGGGCTACCTGGTACACTTCCACGGCTATCCACGCCCGTTTGCCCCTACCCCTCACCACCCCCTCCTTCCACCACCCCAGTTCCTCTCTTCCTCCTGGTCCATGTACTCCCTCTCCGCCAAAGCCTTGCAGAGAAAAGAAATAGCCCTGCGGGCTTATCGAAGCCAGAGAGACAGTCCTTTCCTGCTTGCCCTCCTCGATAGCTTCATCAAGAAGAACGAGCTCTTCCTCGATGAGCCGTTGCCTGAGGGCACAGAAGGTGAACGCCTGCACTGCACGAGGAGCACATTGGGATGATGGAACCAAATATCTTTTCGATTTCGCTTCCTCACAGACAGAAACAAAGTTGAGGAGATTTTGTCTCTATGAAACACCGTCCCGCCGTCTTGATGGTCATCTTGCTTGTCTTGATCTTCCACGTGCAGCTGCCTTTACAGGCCAAGATGCCTCAGCCTTATCCGCACCTTGCTGGGACTTTGCCATCTGTTGAGGAGGCACTCCTGAAAGCACTCCAGCAGCGGGGTTTGGAGGAGAGGGTGTGGCGGATCGCAGCCGATAGCAATGGGCATCTCGTGGTCACCTCGCTTGTCTTCGCCTCACCTGTGGCTTCCCCGCAAGCTCCTTCCCTCATAGAGCGGTATGCCTGGAACCTCGTGAGGACAGCGTTTGAAGCCGTCCCCTCCCTGGGGGAGGTCGACCTCACAGCTTATCCCAATGGGAGCGTGCCGTTCCTCCGGGGCGGGGGAGGGGCGACCTTTACCGCAGCAGTGTCCAGGGAGGAGTTCTTGCGCCTTGAGAGGACAGATCCGGTAGGTGTGCTCAAGACATTACCCCGAGTGTGGTTCGACCCCTTGCTGGCGCACCCAGCACCGCTGCGAAGTATATCCCGGAGGCCTTCTTCACCTTCCTGGTCGTACCAGGAGAACCGACCCACGTTCAGGGGGCTCGTGCAGGAGCAAGTGGAGGAGCTTTGGTTGAGGATCATTGGACGGGTGAGGGGAGGGACAATCGAGGGCAGGCTCTACCGGGGTGACCCGAGGCGCCGCGCTGTAGCACTGACGTTTGACGATGGACCCGTCCCCCTCTATACTCCGCTACTTCTCGATACCCTGAGCCGCCTTGGAGTGAAGGCGACGTTCTTTCTAATTGGCCAGCACGTGAGAGAGTATCCCTACTTTGCACAGGCCATCGTCCAAGCCGGCCACGAGGTTGGAAACCACTCCTTCCACCATGGAAACCTCGCCCGCCTCCCTCCTGAGCGTGTGTGGGAGGAGATCAATTGGACTCAGGAGACTATTGCTCGTGTCGCTGGAGAAGCACCAAGGTACTTCCGGCCACCTGGTGGGGATTACAACGCCACCGTGCTCCGTGTGGCCCGCCAGTTTGGCCTAGTCACAGTATTCTGGACAGACAATCCTGGGGACTACTTGAACCTGGATCCCCAGGTCCTGGAAACAAGGCTCTTCCTCCGTGCATCCAACGGAGGAATTATCCTTCTCCACCAGGGCATCCCGGGGACGTTACGCGTCTTGCCCGTGATAACCCGCATCCTGCGCCGGTACGGGCTTGAAATCACCACAGTAAGCGGCCTACTGACTCCCTGATCCGGCTGGGGCTCCTTTTTCCTACGGCCGGGGATCTGAAGATGCTGCGGTTGGTTCAGGCGCCATCACTGCCTTGATCTCGATGGGCGACCGCTTGCTCAAAAAGACGGCAACGGCGATGAGCAGGGCCATCCCTACGACCACCGTGGCGCGTATCCCAAAGGGAAGGGGCCTAATCACCACAGGGGCAATGAGAATGGCCACAAGGTTCATGACCTTGATGAGCGGGTTCAACGCCGGTCCGGCGGTGTCTTTCAGGGGGTCGCCCACGGTATCGCCGATGACGGCGGCTTTGTGATACTCCGTGCCCTTCCCTCCGAGGTAGCCCTCCTCGATCTTCTTCTTGGCGTTATCCCAGGCACCTCCAGTGTTGGCCATGAAGACGGCCAGGAGCTGTGCCGTGAGGATGGCCCCGGCAAGGTAGGCCCCCAGGGAAGCGGGGCCGAGGGCGAACCCCACGAGGATGGGTGCGCTGATGGCGATGAGGGCAGGGCTGAGCAACTCACGTTGCGCTGCTTTCGTCACAATGTCCACCGCGCGAGAGTAGTCGGGGCGGCTCTTCCCCTCCAGCAATCCAGGGATCTCCCGGAACTGCCGGCGGACCTCCTCCACCACCAAAAAGGCGGAACGTCCGACGGCGCGGATGAGGAACGCGCTCACGAGGAACGGCACCGCGCCCCCGATAAGCAACCCAATGAAAACCTGCGGGAGGTTTACCTGGATTCCCACGGAGGTGAGGAGCCCTTGTGCCTGTTCGACACCCGCGGCGGCAAGCTCGCGCACATCCACAAAGAGTCGCGCTTCATCGATGAACGAGCGGAAAAGGGCAATGGCCGCGACGACTGCGGTAGCGATGGCAAATCCCTTGGTGAGGGCTTTTGTGGTGTTTCCCACGGCATCGAGACGGGCCACGATGCGCCCGGTAGGGGTATCTCCTCGCTCCACCCCCGACATCTCAAAGATGCCGTTGGCGTTGTCCACGATGGGGCCATAGGTGTCCATGGCAAGAATGAAACCGGTAGTGGTGAGCAAACCGAGCCCTGAAAGGGCGATGCCGTAGGCGGAGAGCGCCAGGTTCCCTTTGAAGATAGCCATGGAGGCTCCAATCGTCAGGGCGATGGCCAAGATCGCCCAGACAGTGCTCTCCATTCCAGTGCCCAACCCCGTGAGGAGCATCGTGGCTGGCCCTGTCCTGGTGGCGTGGGCGATCTCCGTGACCGGAGCCCGATCCGCGTGGGTGAACAACTCGGTGAGCCAGCCGATGACCAGGGCGAGGAGGATCCCGGTGAGGGTCGCCAGGAAGAACCGGAAATCCGGGGCACCGGTTACAGGGTCGCGGAGGTAGAAGTAGTTCACCAGGCCGAACCCGGCGATGGAGAAAAGCGCCGACACCCAGAATCCCACGTTGATGGGCTTCATGGGATCGCCAATCTCCTCATCCTTGGCCCGGACGCTCCAGGTGCCGATGACAGAGGCTACGACCCCGATGGCGCGCACAAGGAGCGGATAGATGATCAGCTTGAGGGCAAAACCTGCGGCGGCTGCGCCGTAGAGGGCAACGAACTGAGGGTCAAGGAGCGTGGCAGCGCCAAGGATGATGGCCGCGACAAGGGTGACCTCGTAGCTTTCAAAGACATCTGCTGCCATTCCCGCGCAGTCCCCAACGTTGTCCCCTACGTTGTCGGCAATGACCGCGGCGTTCCGGGGATCGTCCTCCGGGATGCCTACCTCCACTTTCCCCACCAGGTCTGCTCCGACGTCAGCGGCTTTTGTATAGATCCCTCCCCCCACGCGCATAAACGCAGCCACGAGCGATCCGCCGAACCCGAATCCCACGAGGACCCGCATGGCGTCTTCCCGGAAGAGCATGAACATGATGGTTGCCCCCAGGAGCCCGAGGCCCACAGTGAACATCCCCGAGATGGTCCCAGCCTGGAAGGCGATCTCAAGGGCTTCCTTGTAGCTTCTCCGCGCGGCGTTGGCCACCCGAACGTTTCCCTGCACCGCCGAAGTCATGCCCACGAACCCGGCTCCGTAGGAGGCGAAACAACCCAGGAGGAATGCCCCCGCCACGCCCAGGGTCAAAAGCGGCCGGCCGGCATAGATCGGCCGGTACAGAAGGTAAAGACCTATCGTGATGAGAACGATGACGGGTAGCATCGCGCGGAGCTGCCGACCGAGATAGGCCAAAGCCCCTTCCTGGATTGCAGCGGAAACCGCCACCATGGTCTCCGGGCCAGGCGATTTTTGCAGTACCCGTCGCCGGAGGTACCATCCGTACGCCAGCGCGAGGATGCTTGTGGCCAAGACCACCCAGAGCAAGGTGGTTTCCAAGACGCCGAATTGAGGCAGAGTTACCGTGGCTTCGCTCATCATTCCCATCTCCCTGAGGTATAACCTCGGTAGAGGTTATACCTCCTATGATCAAGTCTTCACCTCCCTGGGGAAGCAATTGGTTTGCTGTCGCTTCCTCATGCTAACGCACCTGCCTGCGATCGTCAACGTTTTCGAACTCATCTCCGTCGGATACGGACCTCCATAGGATCTCTGCCTACGACCATCTGGATCGCTTGTGCCCAGGAAGTAGCTTCCTCCTCAGTGATGGGTTCGTGGCTGAAGCGGTAGTCATGCTTGCGGATGAACTCCCCGAGGGACCCCACAATGTTCTGGAGTACCTCTACCTGGATTTGGGCCAAGCGGCGGATCTGAGTTGCTTCTCGGGCGATGGCCACCCCCATCTGGAAGTGGGGCAAGCAGAGCCACGAGGTGGTACTGAGCCGCTCCTGAACTTCCAGATCGTTCAGGCGCTCCAGGAGGGCCGCAAGCGCAGTCTCTTCCGTACTCCGGGCAACCTCGCAGGCAGGACAGGCTCGCTTGGGGAGCAAGGCCGACCTCAGGCGTGCAGCTGATTCCCGGGCATCCCGCCGAAAGCCCGAGATCGGAGTTCTTTCTGCGAACAACCGAAGTTCCTGGAGAAGTTCCTGCAGGAGGTGGCGGTAGACAATTGCCACACCAAACGCGTCATAAAATTGTTGGAGCGCCCAGGCATGGTGCAAACAGAATCCCCGCGAGGTCAGGAATTCCTTCCTCGCCCCGGGGTCGTTCACCCGTTCATACAGGAAACCATCGAGGAAACGCTGGGCTGCCCTGTTTGCAAGCCAGCAGATCGGACAACCCCCGAAGGAAAGAGCTTCTCGCACCTTCACAAAGATGAGATCATCCCCGGGGATCGCCTTCTTCTGATTCGCCTGGCGTCGTGGGATGCGCATTGCTCGTCCTCACCCTGATGCCTCATTCCTGACTGCCATCGCTTGAACCTGCGCGCGGAGGGAAGTAAGGATCTCTTCCAGATCCATGAGGGATCGCTTCCCCTGCTCGAGGGATGCTGTGAGGCCGGTGATGTTCATCTCCAGGGCACGGATGCTCTCATCGGCCACATAAGCCCGGTGGCGGAGCGTGGCAAGCTCTCCGCGGGCAGCGCCAAGCGAGTGCAGGAGATCATCCTTTGGGGTCCCCGCATGAACGGCGAATCCATATCCCAGGAGGATGCGGATGCCTTCTTCCTCTCTCCACCCCTGGGCTCGGATGACCTCGACCACTTGCCTTAATACGGCTTCATCAAGAACGAATTGTACCTCGACCACCGAATCAGCCATGGAGACTTCGCAGAAACCGGTGGATGCTTTCCCAAAACCCTTTGCGGGCGGTCGGCCCTTCTGCTCGGGGATGCGTGGAACTGGCCAGGAGCATCTGTAGTCGCCTTCTTTCCTCTTGCATGGCAAAGAGACGGCTACGAATCTCTCTGTACTCGGCGGTCATGGTGTTCGCCTGTTCAATCAGGGCATGCATTTTCTCTTCCGTCTCCAAGGTGCGCGCGCGCATCGAGAGGAGGTGAGCGACAGCTTCGCGCCACTGGAGCTCCAATCTCTTTGGATCGTGCTCAGGCGTGCCTGTAGCGGAGAGGGATTCCCATACCTTCTGATCACAAGTGTAGTGGTGGGCGCCCTCTCCGATAAGCCAGGCAAAGCCTTCTTCCACGGACTTGCCACAGTCCGTCAGCAAGGAGGTAATCTTCTCATAGTCTTCCCGGGCAAGGGTGAGGCGCACAATCTGCATCTCCAAGCAAGGTACCCTCTAATTTCGGAAGATGCTCCGGTGAAAGTCGAAAGAATTTTGTCGGATACTTCCTGAAACCCGGATTTCGCAAGTTCTGTCTGTGGTAGTGGCCACAAACCGCATACCAAGCACACCTTCGTTCATGGAGCGAACGATTTCCCTTCACCTATTGGGTGAAGCGAAATAAAAAGCTCCTACCACAGGTAGGAGCTATCAGCCTGCGAATGCAGGCAGAGACGGCGAGCCCCATCGCCGTTTTTGATTTCCTTGTTTGAAACATAGCACCTGGACACAGAAGTTGTCAACACCTCCTGCCTCTTCCTGACCGTATGACAGTTTTACGGGGGAAGTAGACAAAGGTTCACAGGTCTCCTTAAGCTTTAAGGGTGAGTAAACCAACTTGAATCAGAGGGGCCACGCCTCTCCTCGGTTCAAGTGGATATCCGCTTCCTAGCAAAGCTAGCGCATATGGTCCTCAATAGTCTTCAGGCACGGCAGATTACCACTGAGCAGGCCAACCAACTCCTGTGGTTCTCTGTTCGTCACTTCCGCCGCCTGGCTAGGAGATACCGCAGCTACGGTGCGATAACCCTTGTTCACGGAAATCCGTTTTTGTGAAGGAGAACCCCACTTGCGTCTTGAAATAAGAGAATGTATTCTCATAAAGAGAGAAAATGACGGAGAGGAAGCAAAAATCGAAGCCTCGGAATTCGGAAGAGAGGAATTCCTCTGCATCTGTTTTGCGGACGCTAGAGCGGGCGCTCCGAACGCTCATGCTCATAGCTGAGGAGGGACGTCCCTTGACGGCCAGGGAGGTGGCGCACCAGCTCCGAATCCCCCTGAGCACAGTGTACCGGTATCTTCTTCCGCTCACGGAGTTTGGGCTTGTTCGGCGCGTAGGCGATGATGGTCGTTATACCGTGGGGCCAAAGGCGGTCACCTTGTGGACGGCCTTCCGTCGAAGTTTCAACCTAGCGACCCACGCACGGCCTCTCATGGAGAAGCTCTGTCGGGAGACGCAGGAGACGGTGCTTCTCACGGTCACCGTGGGGAACCGGGCCATGTGCATCGAAGCCGTGGAAAGCCCGTTGCCCATCCATTACTCCTTCCGGCCAGGCGTGGAACGACCTCTTTACGCAGGCGCATCCGCTAAGGCGTTGCTCGCGTTCTTGGAGGATTCCCAGATCGAGGAAGTCCTTGCCGAAGCGCGGGTGCAGGCCCCTCATCTGTATGCTTCCTTACCTGAGGCTATTCGCCGGATCAGGGCTGATGGATATGCGGTGAGCGAGAGTGAGGTGGACCCCGGAGCGTGTGCAGTGGGCGTCCCCATTTTCGGAGAGGGAAACGTTCTGGAAGGTGCGCTGAGCGTAGTGGCACCGGTATTTCGGACCAACGAAGATCGTTTGAAGTTCCTCGTGGAGAAGACTGTGCAGACCGCTCGCGAGATCGAACAGAATCTACGTAGTCCCTCAGGCGGAAGATATCGATAAAGAAACCTAGGTGAGGAGGGGAGAGCTATGAGAAAGGTACTGGCATTGTTCACTTTGGTCCTCGCCCTTGCGCTAGGGAGCCTCGGAACTGCGGGGTTTTCGCAAATGCCTCCCATCAAAGTGGGCGTCCTAGCACCACTCTCAGGCTTCGCCGCTGCGGACGGGAAAAGTGTGCTGACCGGAATTCAGATCGCGGCAGAGGAGATCAACGCAAAAGGCGGCATCTTGGGTCGACGTGTGGAGCTGGTTACGTACGATGACCAGGCTGACCCTAAGCAGGCGGTGAGCTTCACACGCCGGCTCATCGAGCTCGAACGGGTGGCCTTCATCATCGGGGGATCCTACAGTGGCGCTAGCCTAGCGGCCTCTCCGGTGGCCAACGAGGCCGGCGTTCTCTTTATGGCCGCCTACGCGGTCCATCCTGATATCACCCGGGCTAAACCGTTCGCTTTCCGTATGGGGCTGCTTGGGCCAGTGCAGGGGAGGGTAGGAGCCCAACTAGTGAAGGATCTGAAGCTCAAGCGGGTTGCCATACTGACCATCCAGAACGACTTCGGAAGGGCCCTCGAGGCGGGCTTCCGTGAGCATGCGAAGAAGGTCGGTCTGGAAGTTGTCTTCGCGGAAGCCTATCCTCCTGGTAACCAAAACTTTACGCCCCTTCTCACCCGATTGCGGGGTGTTGCTCCGGACGCCATCTATGCTAGCGGGTACTATGCCGAGGCGGCCAACTTGGTGCGCCAAGCCCGTGCCCTGGGTCTCCGTGTGCCCATCATCGGGCAAGAAGGGTACGACTCTCCGAAGTTCATCGAACTGGCAGGCCCCGCAGCTGAGGGCGTCCTGCTCACCACGACCCTGGACCGCGATAGCCGCAACCCGGAGGTCCAGGGCTTCCTCAAGAAATACCGGGAGCGGGCGGGAATCCCCGCGGACATGGTAGCTGCTTCTGGGTTCTCCGCGCTCAAGGTCATGGCGCTATCCGTCGAGAAAGCCAATAGGCTGGATTCGGAGGCTGTCCGTTGGGCGCTGCGTTCTCTCACGAACCTGGAGAGCGCAGTGGGCCACATCTACTATTTCACGGAGGACGGAGACCCGGTGAAGACCGCCACGGTACAGGTGGTGCGGAACGGAGAGTTCCGCCGGTTCCGGAACTACACAGATCTCTCTCTTCTGAAGCCGTGAGAGGGAGCGATAGCGGGTGGACTGGAGCACTCTGGCAGCACTAACCGTTGACGGGTTGGCGGTGGGATCGATCTATGCACTGACAGCGTTCGGGCTCACTCTTGTCTATGGACTTCTCCGGGTCCTACACGTGGCCCATGCGGGAGTGTACGCCGTGGGAGCCTATGGAGGATGGCTCGCCTACACGCTGACGGGAAACCTGGGAGGAACTATCGTCGTCGGAACCTTGCTGGCTGTGATCGTGGGGGTTTTCCTTGAGTGGTGGTTTTATCGCCCCCTCCAAGGGAAACCTCCCCTTGTCCCTCTGATCGGATCTATCGGGCTTTTTGTAGCTGTGGGGGACCTGCTGCGTATCCTGTTCGGCCCCTACCAGCAGAGCTTCCCCGTACTACCGCCCCGTCCAATCCTCAGCCCGCTCACACTCCCGCAGGTTGCGGTGGTGGGAAGCACGGTCCTGCTCTTCCTCTTGGTCTACGTGGTCACGAACCGGACTGCGCTGGGCCTCAGTTGGAAAGCCATCGCGCAGGACCTGGAGATGGCAGCGGCTGTGGGGATCCCACTGCCCCGGTACACCCGGATGGCCTTTGCTTTGGCAAGCGGGCTTGCTGGAGTTGCGGGCATCTTGGTGGGTGCCTACTATAACCAGATTTACCCTTCTATGGGGTCTGTGCCAGCCTATAAGGCTCTGGCTGTGGTAGTCCTTGGGGGACTGGGCAATCCATGGGGAACCGTGGTGGCCGGGGTCCTCCTGGGTGTCATCGAATCCATCGCCACTGCTTTCCTCGGGAACCAGTTCCCTCCGGAAGGGGTGGCCTTCCTTGCCATGATCCTGGTGCTCCTCTTCCGTCCTCAGGGACTGCTGGCCAGCCGGATTCAGGGATAGCGAACGATGTACTCGATCACCGTTCTCAGTCTGCTCTGCATCTACGCCATCGTGGCGATTTCTCTGAACCTGGTCACGGGCCTAGCCGGCCAGGTAACGCTGGGGCACGCGGCTTTCTTCGGAATCGGTGCGTATGCGGTAGGGTTCCTGACCACCCGGGGATTGCCCTTCTTCCTTGCCTGGCCTGTGGGGGTTTTTATAGCCGCTGGACTTGGGCTTCTACTCGGCGGTATTAGTCTCCGCCTTCGGGAGGATTTCCTAGCTATTGCCACCATCGGATTCAATTTTGTGGTGGTGGCCGCCTTCCTGTATCTTCCCTACTTCGGAGGTGCCTACGGCATCAGTGGGATCCCTAGGCCTCTAGGGAATACATGGTTCTTTCTCCTCATCCTGGTGAGCACTTTGGCAGTGATGTGGCTCCACGAGCATGTGCGGCGCTCGGACCTTGGGCTCGCCTTGATGAGTCTGCGGGAGTCCGAGCTAGCGGCGGAAACACTTGGTGTAGATGTCCGCCGGTTCAAGATAACTGCGTTCGTGCTGGGGACAGGCATCGCCGGGCTGGCCGGCGGCCTTTACGCAGGGTATATTGGAGTGATCCGCCCGGAAGATTTCGGATTTCCCCTTTCCGTCACCTTCCTCGCCATGGTGGCGGTAGGAGGAATGGGTACCCTCTGGGGCCCTGTAGCTGGAGCGTTTCTGCTTGGCGGGTTCGCCCAGGCGTTTGCTTTTGTTTACAACTACCAGCTCGTGCTCTACGGTCTGTTGCTCGCCCTCATCATGCGGTACCGGCCACAGGGGCTTCTGGGGAGGATCCTATGACCGTCCTCGAGGTTCGTAATCTGTCGAAGCGCTTCGGTGGAGTGTTCGCGGTGACGGATGTTCATCTCCAGGTTCAAGAAGGGGAGCTGTTGGGGCTTTTTGGACCGAATGGAGCTGGAAAAACGACTCTCTTCAACCTGATCTCTGGCACCCTGAAGCCAGATAGCGGAGAGATCTTCTTCTTTGGGGAGAAGATTACTCATCTACCGCCTCATGTTCGTGCCAGGAAAGGGATCGCCCGCACATTCCAGATCGTGCAGCCCTTCGGCGAGCTGACTGTGCTGGACAACGTATTGGTGCCTCTCGCTCAGCAGGAGCTTACCCGGTTGCTCCCTCTGCGTCCTTATGACAGCCTGGCTCGTCGAAAACAGGCCATGGAGATTCTTGAGCTGGTGGGACTCGCCGCGTGGGCGCACGAACGTGCCAGGAACCTTCCCCTTGGGTTACTCAAGCTGCTCGAGGTCGCCCGAAGTCTTGCCCTGCAGCCAAAACTCCTTTTACTGGACGAACCTCTCGCCGGACTACACCTGCAGGAATCCGAACAGCTCTTGGATGTGCTTCTATCCCTGCGCGGGCAAGTCACCATGGTGCTGGTTGAGCACAATGTACGCATGGCGTTACCGGTCTGCGATCGTGCCGTCGTGATGGATGCAGGACGGGTAATCGCGGAGGGAAATCCGGAGCAAGTTCGGAGGGATCCGCAGGTGATTCAAGCCTATCTGGGAGAGAGGGAGGATGCTTGAGGTCGAAGGGATCACCGTGTACTACGGGAGGGCCCTAGCGGTGGACAACGTTAGCCTCCGGGTAGCGGAAGGCGCGTGGGTGGCCTTGCTCGGCCCCAATGGGGCTGGCAAAACTACGCTCCTTAAGGCAATCCTCGGACTGGTCCCGCACCGGGGCTCTGTGCGCTTCCTCGGGGAGGAGCTCTCCAGCCTGCCCGCTTGGGAGCGGGCTCAGAGGGGGCTAGGGTACGCGCCGGAGGGGCGGCGGATCTTTCCCAGGCTCACCGTCCGGGAGAACCTGCTGTTAGGAGGCTACCGACTTCCCGACGAGGAGAAACGTAAGGCTCTGGAGGAAGTCTATGCCCTGTTTCCGCGGCTGGCGGAACGCGACCAACAACCTGCGGGAACCCTTTCTGGAGGAGAACAACAGATGCTCTCCCTGGGACGGGCCCTTATGTGCAGGCCGAAACTTCTGCTCCTTGATGAGGCCTCCTTGGGCCTGATGCCCAAGGTGGTGCGCGAATTTTTCCAGGTGCTCTCTAGAGTACACCAAGTAGGGCTTTCCATCCTCATGGTGGAGCAGAACACTCGGTTGGCTTTGCAGTACGCCGAGCATGCTTACATCATGGAGGCGGGTCGGATCGTCCTTGCGGGAAGCTCCGCAGAGGTGGCACGTCACCCGAGGTTGGTGGAGAGTTACGGGCTCCGTGTCACAGTGGAATGACGAGAGGGGAATGGGGGAGGTGAGGTGTCGATGGGTCAGTACACGCCTGTGAGGGCACCTCGTGGCCCACAAAAGACGGCCAAGGGGTGGATCCAGGAAGCGGCCAAACGCATGCTGCTCAATAACCTGGATCCCGAAGTAGCCGAGAATCCGGAGGAGTTGATCGTCTATGGTGGGCGTGGAAAGGCGGCCCGGAGCTGGCCTGATGTCTACCGGATCCTAGAGGTCCTGGACCGCTTGGAGAACGATGAGACCTTGCTTGTGCAGTCTGGGCGCGCCGTTGGCGTGTTTAAGACGTTCCCCCACGCACCGCGGGTGATCATCGCGAACTCCAACCTCGTCCCTCGCTGGGCCACCTGGGAGGTGTTCGACGAGCTGGAGAAAAAGGGACTCATCATGTACGGGCAGATGACGGCAGGAGCTTGGATCTATATTGGGACCCAAGGGATCCTCCAGGGGACCTACGAGACCTTCGCAGCTGCCGCCCGCAAGCACTTCGGTGGGACCCTCAAGGGAACGATCACAGTGAGCGCAGGTCTAGGTGGCATGGGGGGAGCCCAGCCCCTGGCCGTTACACTGAACGAAGGGGTGGCCATCATTGTGGAGGTAGATCCGCAGCGCATTCAGCGGCGCCTGCAGACGGGCTACCTCGATACTTGGACGGCCAACCTGGACGAAGCGCTGAAGATGGCGGAGGAAGCCAAGCGTCAGGGGAGACCCCTCTCGATCGGATTGCTTGGAAACGCAGCAAGGGTTCTGCCCGAAATGGTGCGGATCGGGTTCATTCCGGATCTTGTTACCGACCAGACCAGCGCCCACGACCCGATGTACGGCTACATCCCCCCGCTGGAGGTGGACGAGGATCCGCAGGAACTGCGGAAGAAGGATCCTAAGGGATACCGGATGCGTGTCCTGATGGCCATGGCGGACCACTGTCGCGCCATCGTGGAGATGCAGCGACAGGGTGCCGTCGCATTCGACTATGGAAATAATCTGCGTGCCTTTGCTCGAGAGGGCGGATTCACGGATGCGTTCAGCTATCCCGGATTCGTGGAAGCTTTCATCCGCGATCTGTTCTGCGAGGGCAGAGGGCCTTTCCGTTGGGTAGCCCTTTCGGGAAATCCTGAAGACATCTACCGCACAGATCGGGCGCTTCTGGAGCTCTTCCCGGAGGACGATACACTACAGCGCTGGCTGCGGATGGCGCCTCAGAAGATCCGGTTTCAGGGACTTCCTGCTCGGATCTGCTGGCTGGGATATGGGGAGCGGGACAAGGCGGGGCTCCTATTCAACGATATGGTCCGGAGAGGGGAGTTGGAAGCGCCTATCGTGATCGGGCGCGACCACCTGGATGCAGGAAGCGTCGCCTCGCCGTACCGAGAGACCGAGGGAATGCTAGACGGATCTGATGCGATCGCGGACTGGCCCCTGCTCAACTTCGCCCTGAACGTGGCCTCTGGTGCTGGCTGGGTGGCCTTCCACCACGGCGGTGGTGTGGGCATGGGGTACAGTCTACATGCAGGTCAGGTCGTGGTGGCGGACGGAAGCGATGAGGCCGCACAGCGCGTTGAGCGGGTTCTGACCAACGATCCTGGAACGGGCGTGATGCGGCACGCCCATGCTGGTTACGAGAAAGCCAAGCGGGTAGCCCGGGAGCGCGGGATCGACCTCTGCGGTTGGGAACGTGATCCATGAAGGTCTTCACGGGGATCTCTGCGCTTTACACACCCTTCGAGCGCCTGGAACAGGCTGCGATCGCTGTCCGGGACGGCCGGATTTCCTGGATGGGACCTGAAGGTGCCCTCCCGGCGGAATATCGATCCTGGCCTCGGGAGGATCTGGGGGGCAGAGGGGTACTCCCGGGGCTCGTGGATGCCCACACCCACCTCGTATACGCGGGCAGCCGCCTTGAGGAGTATCTCCGGCGAGCACAAGGGGAGTCTTACGAGGCTTTTTTGGAAGCGGGAGGAGGGATCCACAGAACCGTCCGAGCCACCCAAGCGGCCTCCGAGGAGGAACTCCTGAACCTCGCACGGGCACGCCTGAGGAAGCTTCTGGCTGGTGGAGTGACCACCGTGGAGATCAAATCTGGATACGGCCTCACGGTGGAACACGAGATTCGGCTCCTTCGGGTGATCCGGCGCCTCGGGGAAGAGGGACCCTGTCGGGTCTTCCCCACGTTTCTTGCTCACGTGATCCCAACCGGGTGGGAACGGGAAGCATATATCCAAGCGATCACCGAAGAGCTGATCCCGGAGGTGGCGCGTGGAAGGCTTGCTGAAGCAGTGGACGTTTTCTGCGATAGGGGTGGGTTTACCCTGGACGAAACACGACAGATCTTGGAGGCCGCACTGCGCCACGGGTTAAGAATCAAGGCCCACGCGGAGCAGTTCGAACGCACTGGGGCGACCCGTCTGTTGTCGGAACTCGGAGGTCTGTCAGCTGACCACTTGGAGGCGACCATCCCCGAGGATTGGAAGGCGCTGGCGCAAAGTGGGACCGTGGGAGTGATTCTCCCGGTAGCAGCCGTGGTATTACGGAAGCCGCTCCCTGACGCGCGCAGGATGTGGGACGCAGGAGTAAAAGTGGCTGTGGCCACTGATCACAACCCGGGCTCCTCGCCGGTGTACTCCCTGTTACTGGCTTTGCAGCTTGCGGTCGCGCTCGGTGGCCTTTCGGTGGAGGAGGCGCTGGTAGCAGGCACGGCGAACGCCGCGCTTGCCCTAGGAAAGCCAGAGCTAGGCCGGCTCATAAACGGTGCAATGGCGGACTTCCTAGTGGTGAACTCTCGGGAGGCTCTGGAGCTCTTTTACTGGTGGGGGGACAGCATGGTACACAGCGTTTATGTGGCCGGAGAACGGGTCTATCCCCACCAGTAGATCAGGATGTCCGCGAGCAGGCGCGCGCCCGTGAGAGCAGTGAGGCCGCTTGGATCCAGGTTAGGTGCCAGTTCCACGAGATCTGCGCCCACTAAACGATTCCGCTGGATAGCGGCTTGGAGGATGCGAGTGACCTCGCTGTAATGCAACCCGTCGAGCTCAGGGCTTCCGGTTCCGGGCGCAACGGAGGGGTCGAGTACGTCGATGTCAAGGCTCACGTAAAGGTTGCGATCCCTGGGAAGGGCTTCCAGAACCCCTTCTACGTCCTCGCGGACCTGTCGGGCAGAGATCAAGGTGTGTCCCCGTTCCCGGGCCGCCCGATAGGCTTCAGGGTTAGTGCGCAGGCCACGGAGCCCGATCACAGTGATGTTCCGGAGGAAGGGCAGCATCTCCACTGCCCGGCGGAAGGGGCTGGAGTTGGAGTAGCGGGTGCTATTCCTGCTCTCAGAGAAGTCCAGGTGGGCATCGAGCTGCAGGACGAAGAGCTCTGGGAGGTCGTCGTAAGCCCGCAGGATCGGGTAGGTCACGGAGTGATCTCCGCCCACGAAAACAGGGAGACGGACCTTGCGTCGAAGCTCACGTACGGCCTCGGTGATCCGGCGGAAGGACTCCTGGTACTCCAGCTGCGCAGGATCCACATCCCCTGCATCTACGATCCGCACGTTAACAAGCCGGAACTGCTCGGCCTCCCAATCGTAGTACCCCTCTGGTCCGAGGGCATATCGGCTGGAGGCTTCCCGAAGGGCATTGGGGGCGAACCGTGCTCCTGGACGAAACCCCACTCCGAAGTCATAGGGGATTCCCAGGAGGCCTACGTCCGCTTCCCAGGATTCCCAGAAGGGATGATAGGGGGCCTTGAAGAAAGATAACGGCCCCGTGAAGGGGAGTTCTGCTTGCCGCGAACTCCTTTCTTGTCTCGGTTGGTTCCGCATAGTCCAGTTGCCCCGCGATTGTTATATTCGCCGTGCACAGCCTCCGATTCCTCCGTGAGTCCTTCTCTGAGGAATTAGGAAGGATGACCCGGGAAAGTCTGGACCAGCTGCGGGAGACGGTGCCCTAGCTCACGGGACAATGTGATTCTCCCGTTCTTGCGGAGTAGAGGAGTTTCTGGGTAGATCTGATAGAGTAAGGAGGGCTGAAACCTTTCTCAATCTCCAGGAGATTCATCAGGGCCAGTGGAAGAAACGGCAGGTGAGGTAAAATCCGTCTACAACTTAAGGTGATCAACAGAGGATCTCCATCACCTACTCCTTTCATTAGGATATCTCCCGACGGTAAGCTCATGACTGCTACATAAGTCTATAAAAGGGGACCTTTTAGACCTCCTTTGGCATAGGGGTTGCTACCCCAACGGAAAGAACACAAACGAAGTCAGGCTTCCCGTTCTATCGGAAGTGTATTAGAAGGGGGGACCGAGATGGAGCAATTGACCAGGCTGTACAGAATTAACGACACCAATCTAAAGCTCAGGAAGCAGTTTTTGCGTTTCGCAGAAGAAGATATCCATATCCTGAAGCGACTCACGGGATGGGCTGAGCGCGTCGCAGATGCGATTGCAAAAGAATTCTATGACCATCAGTTCGGATTCTCGGAGACCAGAGCATTCTTCGAGAATTTTGCCAGGAAGAAAGGTATCCCGATCGAGCAGTTGCGGCAGGGACTGGAACGAACGCAGGCGGAGTATTTCCGCCAGATCTTCCGCGAAGCGGCCGCCGGAGGGGAATTCGGCCTGAGCTACTTTGAGCGGCGGCTCGTGGTGGGCATGGTGCACAACGTGATCGACCTGCCCCTCAAGTGGTATATCGGCAGCTACGCCCTATATCAAGATCTGGTGCGCAAGTACCTCCGCAGATCATTCCCTCTCCGTCCGGGCTTCTGGAGCAGAGCCGAACGAGCGATCTTCACTGTGTTCAACTACGACATGCAGGCGGTCGCGGAGTCCTTCTTCAATGATGTCTTGCAGTCATTTGGTGTGGACCTGGGCGCCGTGCAGATGCAGTCCACCGGACACGATGTATCGGACTACTACGGGCAGTACAAAGCTCAGCTTCGAGAGGCATTGACGCAAAGCATTCAGACGAGCCGCCACCTCCTTGAAGCCAGCACCCAGCTCTCCAGTGCAACCGAGCAGTCCAAGACGGCGGTCATCCAGATCGCGGCTACAATCGACCAGGTTGCCAGGGCCGCTATGCAGCAGATGGAACGGATGACCGCCGCCGCTAAATCTATCGAGGAAATGACCCATGGGGTCGAGGGTGTCGCCAAGGGGGCCCAGGAACAGAAAATGTCCGTGCAGCGCGCCTCCGAGATGATCACGCGCATTCGCAGTAAAGTTGCTGAATCTGCCGACAAAGTACGGGAAATGGGCACGCGCTCGCATCAGATCGGGGAGATTGTTGAAACGATCAATACAATCGCCTCTCAGACCAACCTGCTTGCGCTGAATGCCGCGATCGAAGCTGCACGAGCAGGAGAACAGGGCCGAGGATTTGCAGTGGTGGCGGAGGAGGTGCGGAAGCTTGCTGAACAGTCTGCTCTCTCTGCGAAAGAAATCGGTGAGCTCATCGTGGTGGTACGCCAGGCGATGAACGACGCAGTGCAGGCCATGGAGAGGTTAACGCAAGAAGTGGGAGGAGAACTAGTGAAAGCTATTGAGAACGTCTCATCGATTGTGGAGGAGTACACAGCATATACCGAGCAGATAACGGCTGGGATCACCGAAGTCAAGAAGGCAATGGAGGACACCGTGAGTGTCAGTGAGGAAAACAGCGCTGCCGCCCAGCAAGTAAGCGCTGCAACTCAAGAGGTAGCAGCCCAAGTGGCACAAATGAGCGCCTCAGCGAGGGACTTACGCGAGATGGCAGAGGTTCTCCAGAAGGCCATAGCACAGTTCAAACGAGAGACTGACGGGGCCAAGCCTGCCAATGGCCATAGAGAAGAGGAGGTAGCCCAGCACCTGGTCGTGAGCCGCAGGTGAACAACAGGCAGCGGGTGGATACACTTCATGCTCACCGATGCCGCCCAGCGCACAAAGCCCATCCTTTCATTCCACCGAGTCTACACAGAGATCGCCCACTGGCGCGTCCGCCCGATTGCGACGATTGCCATTGCCAGGAGGCCCCTAGCCCGCTGTGACCATATCCTCAAGGAGGCGAGTGATCCATGTGGGCTTTGATGAGATGGGATATTCCCTTACGCCAGGATCCGCGAGAACGTTCTGCTTCGCCGCGCCATATTGAACCGCGTAGTGGTCCTGCTCGATGACCCGCACCAAGTCCTTAAGGGGGGAGGCGTTTTAACTGGCAGGTTTTACTCATTGCTTCCCTCAGGAGCGTAAAGGGCATCGGTCTTGGCTGCCATGATGAAGTCGTTGCGATGGAGTCCTTTGATCTTGTGCGTCCACCAGGTAACGGTGACTTTCCCCCATTCCGTCAGGATCGCCGGGTGATGGCCCTCCTGCTCCGCTCGTTCCCCTACTTTGGAGGTGAAGGCCAGGGCGCTTGCAAAGTCTTTGAACCGGAAGGTCCGCCGAAGTCGCTTGATTCCATTTTCTTCAATGACTTGCCACCCAGATACCTGGGGAAGGAGGGTAGCGATCTCCTCGTCGGTAAGGGTTGGTTCTCCCTCCCTGCAAGCTATGCAACGCAGTTCCGCTAGCTTCTCCATCGGGTTTCCTCCTCGAGCGGTTGGCTATTGTCTTCGTAAGATCCATTATAATGGGATCTCCAAGGAAGGCGTTGGAAGTTGCAAATTTTTCCCTTGACGCTTGGGGAGGGGAGAAATACAATACAGGGTAGAGTTTATAGGAGGGAACCGACATGGGGCTCCTGAAACCAAAAGACGTCGAAACAATCCGCCAGCGCTTTTCCAGCGATCTCGTAGAGCCAGTCACGATCCGATTCTTCACCAACTCAACCGAGGGGCTAGCGATCCCGGGTGCAGAATGCGAGTACTGTCCCACAACCTACCAGCTTCTCCGTGAACTCGCGAGCCTCGATTCGCGGATCTCCTTGGAGGTACACAATATCCTCACAAACCCAGAGAGCGCCAGAGCATACGGGGTGGAGCGCATCCCAGCCATTCTCCTGAGCCGGGACAACGAATCCAGGGTCCGTTTCTACGGGATCCCAGCCGGGTTTGAGTTTGCTGTCCTTCTCGACGACCTGATCGACATTTCCCGGGGGCGGACGATCCTGAGCGAGCGGACGAAACTCGCGTTGGCGTCCCTGGAGAAGGATATCCATATCCAAGTCTTCGTGACCCCCACTTGTCCTTACTGCCCGAGAGCAAGCCGCATCGCCCACGCCATGGCGATGGAGTCTCCCCGCGTGCGTGCCGACGTGATCGAGGCGATGGAGTTCCCTGCGCTTGCAGACCGCTACGGAGTCTATGGTGTCCCCAAGGTCGTCATCAACGAAACGACGAGCTTCGAAGGTGCTCTCCCTGAAGAGGCTTTTCTAGAGCATGTGCTCGTGGCGGCCTCGGGGAGTTCAGGAAATGTAGGGGAGTGAGGACCGTGGACGTAAAGGTTCAATGGATACCGCCCATGCGGTTTGACGGTTTCGCATCGAGTGGGAGCTCGATAACTCTCGATGCGCATCCCGACCATGGTGGGAGTGGGGCAGGACCTACGCCTATGGAATCTGTTCTCATTGCCCTTGCCGGGTGTACGGGGATGGATGTGGTCTCCATCCTTCGCAAGATGCGGGCTCCTCTTGCGGGCATGAGGATTGAAGTAAGCGCACAACGGGCTCCTGAGCACCCAAAAGTGTTCACGCAGATCCACGTACGCTATGTGGCCTGGGGGGAAGGGTTGCAGCACGATCAGGTCGAGAAGGCAGCGACGCTTTCCCAAGAGAAGTACTGTTCGGTGTCGGCAATGCTGAAGAAGACTGCGGACCTCACCTATGAGGTGGTGGTCGCAGACCATGATCCTGAAGCGTAGGGGGGGTGGATCATGCACAACGTCCATGTCCAGAAGCTGCTTCAGACGGCACAAGAGTTCCGGGAGGACCCTGACAAGGCCAAGCGACCTGCCTCCTTACAGGGGGTTTGGAATGTGCAGGAGGGGGAACCCCAGTTCACAGCTGTGGTGAAGTTCGAAGGCGGGGAGAGCGTCCTGGAGATGGACCAGCCGACCTTTTTGGGGGGAGGAGGGACGCGGCCTGGCCCAATCCAGTACTGCCTGTACGGCTTTGCCGCGTGTTTCGCAGGTACCCTGGCTTCTGTGGCAGCAGAACAGGGTGTGACCCTGAAGCGCCTTGAGGTAACCGTGGAAACCACCCTGGACTTCAGCAGAGTCTTCGGCCTCTCCGAGAACCCGATTGCCGAAGGGATCACCATTGTCCCATTGATCGAAGCGGATGCGGATCCTTCCACGATCCAGCGGGTCAAAGAGCTAGCGGCCCAGCGCTGCCCAGCAGTGTACTGCTTGACCAATCCAATCCGAGTATCGGTGACGTAGCTTGGTCGCCTTGGGGGGGAGGAAGTTGGCAATGAAACTCGAGCTCCCGGAAGAGTTGCAGGGAAACCTCCTAGCGCGCCTCCGTCGCATCGAGGGGCAGGTGAAGGGTCTCCAGCGCATGCTCATGGAGGGTCGCGACTGCACGGAGATCGCTCAGCAGGTAGCTGCTGTGCGTGTTGCCCTCGACCGCGTTGCGGTGCAGCTCATCGCAGCTGGCCTAGAGCAATGTGTCCGGCGCGATCTGGAGGGGGATCCCAAGGCGAAGGACGCACTCCGAAAGGTCACCAGGACCTTCCTGATGCTTGCTTAACGCAGCCCACAGATTCATTCTAAGAAAAGCTCCTGACACCTCCCTGGGGAAGGACGTGGCAAGCAGATTCCTGGGAACCAGAGGATCGCCTCCTTCGGCGAGGATTTCGAACCCAAGAGATCTAGACAGGCGGGGGGAATTTCCTATAATAAATCAGGGGATGGGATGGGCCGCTAGCTCAACCGGTAGAGCAGGGGCCTCTTAAGCCCAAGGTTCAGGGTTCGAGTCCCTGGCGGCCCTCCATTTTCTATTTCTTTTGGTTCCTATGGAGTCCCAGTAAAATCTCTTGTCGAGATTTTGCTGGGGACCCCGTTATTTCAAGAGGGACCCCCGACAAAAGTTCAAAGACTTTTGCCGGGGTACTTAGGAAAGTTGAGGGTGGCATAGGCGGGCGTAGCCGAATTGGTACAGGCGCCAGACTTAGGATCTGGTGGGACGGAAGTCCCGTGGGAGTTCGAGTCTCCCCGCCCGCACCAGGATCCTCCGTAGCACCCCCAACCCTGAAGACGCCGTCCTTAAGAAGTACACGGGCAACTTTTTTGCTTTTCCCTGGGAGCCCCCTCCCGTGGAGTGTAAGTTCGGGAGGTCCCAAAAGAGGTGTCTAGTCAGGAGGTACCCGCTCTTGCGAGGGCAAGCGGGCAAGCTATAATAGAGAGGCAGTGAACGGTTTGAGTTGAGCAGTTCCTCATCTCACGTCGCCTATGACTGAGCCTGGAGGAAGATCTCCGTGGAGTTGAACGTTCAAGAATTCAAGGTGGAGGTCCAGCGGGAAGCGCATAGCAAGGTCGTTTTAAAAATCGAAGTTCCCGCGGATGAGGTCCATCGGGCAGTAGAGCGAGCGTACAGGCGCTTGGTACAGCGAACGGAGATCCCCGGGTTCCGGAGGGGGAAGGCTCCTCGTCCCATTCTCGAGCGCTACCTCGGGAAAGAGACCCTTTTCGATGAAGCTGCCAACATCCTCGCCCCCGAGGCGTTTCGGAAGGCGATTCGCCAGACGGGCCTCGATCCCATCGGGGTTCCTAAGGTAGATGTCCAACGTCTCGAGGAGGGGAAACCTGCACTTGTCACGGTGGAAGTGGAAGTGATGCCTGAGGTCCAGCTTGGGGACTACACATCCATCCGGATCCCCTGGCAGGATCCCCAGGTCACCGAAGAGGACGTGGCTCAAGCCCTTGAAGACCTTCGCAACCAGCACGGAGTTCTCCTCTCCGTCCCCGATGCCCAGGCTGCCGAGGGAGATTATGTCCTTGCGCGGGTGGAGGCGGTTGAAGGGACGGAGCGATTCCGCCTGGAGCAGGAGCTCCTCATTGAGATTGGAAGTCACACCTTCCCCCATGAGCTTGAGGAAGCTCTCCTCGGAGCACGCGTGGGCGAGCAGCGGGAGGTTTCTTTCTCCTCGGAGCACGGTGCAGGCAAAGTCTCCTTACGCGTCGCCGATATCAAGCGGAAGGAACTTCCGCCTCTTGATGATGCATTCGCCAAGGTAGCTGCTGGTGTGGCAACGCTCGAGGAGCTCAAGGCACAGTTCCGAGAACGCCTCAAAGCTAGCGCGGAAGAGGAAGCCCGCGCCCAGTACGAGGCAAAGGTCGTGGATACCCTGATCGCCCAGAGCACGATCGAGGTCCCCCGATCCCTGGTGAACAGCGAGGTTGACGAGCTCGTCGAGGAGCTGCGGAAGAACCTGCAGCGTCAGGGATTGAGTCTGGAGTATTACCTGGTGCGGCAGCAGAAGACCTTGGAGGACGTGCGCAGGGATCTAGAGCCCCTTGCCGAGCGGCGCCTGAAGATGGCATTCCTCCTGGAGGAAGTGGCTAAACGGGAAGGGATCTCCGTGAGCGAAGAGGAGATCAACGAGCAAGTAGAAAAACTCGCTACGACCCTCGGGCAGGATCCATCCCATGTGCGGAACAGGCTTGAGGAGGGAGGCGACCTTTCGAGACTTGCCACCAGGATGCGGATTCGCAAGGCTGTGGATCGGCTGGTGGCCATCGCTCGAGGCAATGCGCCAAAGGAGGAACGAATATGACGCTTATCCCCATTGTCGTTGAGCAGACCCCCCGTGGGGAGCGGGCCTATGACATCTACTCCAGGCTCCTCAAGGAACGCATCATCTTCATTGGAGGCCCCATCGACGATGACGTCGCCAATTTGGTGATCGCCCAGCTCCTCTTCCTGGAGGGGGAGGACCCGGATAAGCCCATCAACCTGTATATCAACAGTCCTGGTGGCTCCTCCACTGCCGGGCTGGCAATCTATGACACCATGCAATATATCCGCCCCGAGGTTTCCACCATCTGCGTGGGGTTGGCTGCAAGTGCCGCTGCCGTAATCCTTGCCGGGGGGACGAAAGGCAAACGGTTTGCTCTTCCCTATTCCCGGATCATGATCCACCAGCCCTGGGGGGGTGCACAAGGATCAGCGGCGGACATCGACATCCAGGCCAAGGAGTTTCTCACCGTGCGTCGAATCCTCACAGAAATCCTGGCGAGGCACACAGGCCAGCCCCTGGACCGTATCGAGCGGGATACCGACAGGAACTTTTGGATGAGCGCAGCCCAGGCCAAGGAGTACGGGTTGATCGACGACGTCATCAAGCCCCGGCGTTGAAGGAGGCTTCAGATGGGAAGGCAAGGGATGTTCCGGTTTGGGGATGAACGGGATCGGGTGAAGTGTTCATTTTGTGGAAAGACCCAAGACCAGGTCCGCAAGCTCGTGGCTGGTCCTGGAGTATATATCTGCAACGAGTGTATCGAGCTGTGCAACGAGATCCTTGAGGAGGATCTCAGCGAGGTACAGCCCGAGGTGACCCTTCCGCGGATCCCCAAGCCCAAGGAGATCTACGAGGTCCTCTGCCAGTACGTCGTCGGACAGGAACGGGCGAAGAAAGCCCTCTCCGTTGCTGTGTATAACCACTACAAGAGGATCGGCACGCGGAGAACGAGCGATGTGGAAGTCCAGAAGAGCAACATCCTGCTCATCGGTCCAACGGGATGCGGGAAGACACTCCTGGCTCAGACCCTGGCCAAGATTCTGGACGTCCCCTTCGCCATTGCCGATGCCACTTCCCTCACCGAGGCCGGCTACGTAGGAGAGGATGTGGAGAACATCCTCCTGCGCCTTATTCAGGCTGCGGACAACGACATCAAGCGGGCGGAGCGAGGGATCATCTACATCGACGAGGTGGACAAAATTGCCAGGAAGTCTGAAAACCCCTCCATTACAAGGGATGTCTCAGGGGAAGGGGTCCAGCAGGCCCTTCTGAAAATCCTGGAAGGGACCATCGCCAACGTCCCTCCCCAGGGCGGGCGCAAGCACCCTCATCAGGAGTTCATCCAGATTGATACTACGAACATCCTGTTCATCTGCGGGGGTGCTTTCGAGGGTCTAGACAGGATCATCGAGTCGCGGATGCGCCAGACCAACATCGGGTTCGGCGCCCAGATTGAGAAGAAGACCAAGCGCGATGTGGGAGAACTCCTCGCCCAGGTGATGCCCCAGGACCTCCTTCGCTACGGCCTGATCCCGGAGTTCATCGGCCGGTTACCGGTGGTGGTCCCTCTTGATCCGCTCACCGAGGATGACCTCGTCTCCATTCTGGTGGAGCCCAAAAACGCCCTGGTGAAACAATATCAGAGAATTCTGGAAATGGACGGGGTCGAGCTAACGTTTACGGAGGGTGCCCTCCGGGCGATCGCAAGGGAGGCTATGGCAAGGGGGACAGGGGCGAGGGGGCTCAGGACGATCATCGAGGAGATCATGCTGAACATCATGTACGAGATCCCCTCGAGGCCAGACGTGAAGCGATGCATCGTTACGGAGGAAGCTGTGCTCCACAGGAAGGATCCAGTCCTGATCACCAGCGTCGACCTCCAGCAGGAGGTCCCCCAGGAGAAACCCGCTTCTTGAAACTACCCTGGGAATATCCCGTGAGGTGGATGTGCTAAAATAAGTAGAGGGCCCGGATTTCAGAGTGCAGGGCATGGAACTTGCCCTAGCCTCTTGCAGGACGGAAGGGGAGGATGAACAACGCTTGTCCACCTCTCCTGGGGTAATGGGCCTGATAAGGTGGACCAACTCTAGCGGAACCTTTTGCAAAGTTTCGTAGAGAGATCTTACCATTGAGAAAGGGGCCCTCGGCAAAAATCACAACCTTTTGCCGGGGGGCCTAAAGAAGACTACGAGACCGGATAGGAGGCACTCTCCATATGGCAGAAGAGAAAGCAACCGAGGCACGGTACCCCGACCGCCTTCCCCTCCTCCCTCTTAAGGGAACAGTCGTTCTCCCGCACATGATGGTCCCGCTCGGAGTCGGGAGGCCTCGCTCCCTCCAGGCTTTGGAGGCGGCGATGCAGGGAGAGAAACTCATTGTCCTAGCCAGCCAGAAGAAGGAGGATCTGGAGGAACCTACCCCGGCGGACATCTACTCGGTTGGAACCATCTGCCGCATCCTTCAAGTAGGGAAGACGGCTGAGGGGACTGTTCAGGTTATCGTGGAGGGCCTCGTCCGGGCGAACATCCTCTCCTACGAACAGACCCACCCGTATTTCGCAGTGCGCATTGAGGCGATGCCCGATCCCGTGGAAAAGAGCCTGGAGATCGAGGCGCTCATGCGCAGTGTGACTTCCCAGTTCGAGCGATATGCCCGCCTCACCCGAGGCGTCCCGCCTGAGGCCTTCATGGCCATTATGTCTACCGACGAACCTGGGAAGCTGGCTGACCTCGTGGCCCAGCACCTTCCGATGAAATTGGAAGAGCGACAAAAGATCCTGGAGCTTCCCCCGAGGGATCGCCTCGACTTCCTCAGCCAGGTTCTGATGAAGGAGATCAATATCCTCGAGTTGGAGCGGAAGATCCAAAACCGCGTCCGCAAGCAGATGGAGAAAACCCAGCGGGAGTACTTCCTCAAGGAGCAGATGAAGGCAATCCAGGAGGAGCTCGGGGAGAAGGATGAGCGGACGGCGGAGGTGGAGGAATACCGCAGGAAGATCGAGGAGGCCAACCTCCCGGACTACGTCAAGGAGAAGGCCTTAGAAGAAGTGAACAGGCTAGAAAAGATGCCTCCCATGGTGGCTGAGGCAGTTGTCGTACGGACTTACCTCGACTGGATCCTAGCCCTCCCATGGAACAAGCGCACCGAGGACCGGCTGGATATCGAGGAGGCAAAGAAGATCTTAGACGAGGATCACTACGGCTTGGAGAAAGCTAAGGAGCGAGTCATCGAATATCTGGCAGTGCGCAAGCTTGCTCCTGAGTCCAAGGGTCCGATCCTCTGTTTCGTTGGCCCCCCAGGGGTTGGAAAGACCTCCATGGGCCGGTCCATCGCGCGAGCCCTGGGACGGAAGTTCGTGCGCATCTCTCTGGGTGGTGTGCGCGATGAAGCGGAGATCCGCGGCCACAGGAGAACCTATGTGGGAGCCCTCCCCGGGAGGATCATCCAGGGGATGAAGACGGCGGGGAGCAAGAACCCTGTGTTCATGCTCGATGAGATCGATAAGCTCGGGGTGGATTGGCGCGGGGATCCCTCCGCCGCCCTTCTGGAGGCCCTGGATCCCGAGCAAAACCACAGCTTCAGCGACCACTACCTGGAGCTGCCCTTTGACCTCTCGGAGGTGATGTTCATCACTACGGCCAACATCCTGGACACGATCCCTCCGGCTTTAAGGGACCGCATGGAGGTGATCCGGTTCCCAGGGTACATTGAGGAGGAGAAGGTGAAGATCGCCCAGCAGTTTCTCATCCCCAAGCAGCTCAAGGCCAACGGCCTCACCCCAGAACACCTCACCTTCACCGAGGAGGCCTTGCGACGCATCGCCCGGGAGTACACCCGAGAGGCAGGGGTTCGGAACCTTGAACGCGAGATCAGCACCATCTGCCGGAAGGTGGCCACCGAGGTGGCCAAAGGGAAGGGGACACATACGCACATCACTGTGCAGAACCTCCACAAGTTCTTGGGCCCGCCCAAGTTCCGCTACGGCGTCGCCGAACGAGAGGATGAAGTGGGTGCAGCGACCGGCCTCTCTTGGACGGAGATGGGCGGTGACATTATCACTGTCGAGGTTACCTTGATGCGGGGGGAGGGGAAACTGATCCTCACTGGACAGCTCGGGGATGTGATGAAAGAGTCGGCACAGGCAGCATTGAGTTATGTTCGCTCTCGTGCCCGCTGGCTTGGTGTGGATGAGGAATTCTACGCCAAGACCGATGTCCATATCCACGTCCCTGCGGGCGCTGTCCCGAAGGATGGACCTTCCGCTGGGATCACCATGGCCGTCGCCCTGGCCTCGGCCGTGACCGGGAGGAAGGTGAAGAAGGACGTGGCCATGACCGGGGAGATCACCCTTCGTGGGAAGGTGCTCCCCGTGGGCGGTATCAAGGAAAAGGTACTTGCAGCCCACAGGGCAGGGATTCATACTGTAATCCTTCCCAAGGAGAATGAGAAAGACCTGGTGGAGATTCCTGCAAACGTGCGGCGGAAGCTCAGGTTCGTGCTCGTAGACCACATGGACCAGGTGCTGGCGGAGGCTTTGCTCCCGGCCGTGGCTCCGGCTCCTGTGCACACGCCGGCGCCTCCTCCAGCCATAGGTGTCCCTACACAACCATACCCTCAGCCGCAACCTCAGTCCGAGAGCAACGTGATGTGACTCCTTGACAGCCCTCTCCAGAGGGCTATAATCAAAGCCAAGCAGGCGATGAAGGGGAGGAGTAAGCCTCTACTACCCTTCCAGAGAGGAGAGCGGAGAGGTGGGAGGCTCCCAGGGTGGGTGGCTGAACGTCGCCCCGGAGCTACGGGATGAAGAGGAGTAGTCCCGGCCGGGTACGCCCGTTATCGCGTACGGCTCCAGAGAAAATGGGGAGGCTCTCTGGGGCCTTAGAGGGCCAGGTCTAGACCTTCTTCTGCGGGCCCAGCAATCTCTTCTCACTTGATCTCGATTCCGCGGATCCTGAGGTCTGGACCCTGGAAGAAAGGTGGTACCGCGGGGCGCTGCCTCGTCCTTTCCCAGGAGGGGCGGCGTTTTTATTTCGGATCAAATTGTCCTTTCCCTTCGATAGGAGAGGGGGAAGGTTAGCGTGAGAGGTGTCGTCCATGGTTACGAAGACGTTGTCCCCGGTTTACGATCCCAAGCAGGTGGAGGGAAAGTGGTACCAGTTCTGGTTAGAGAGAGGGTACTTCCGGGCCACCGTGGACGAAACCCGGCGCCCCTATGCCATCATGATGCCCCTTCCCAACGTGACCGGGTCCCTCCACATGGGCCATGCTCTGAACAACACTCTGCAGGACCTCCTTACCCGCTTCCGACGGATGCAAGGGTTTAATGCCCTCTGGCAACCTGGGACCGACCACGCTGGGATCGCTACCCAGAATGTCGTGGAGCGGGAGCTTGCCAAGGAGGGGCTGACCCGGGAGATGCTGGGTCGGGAGAAGTTCTTGGAACGCGTGTGGCAGTGGAAAGCAAAGTATGGGGATCTCATCTATACCCAGCTCAAGCGGCTGGGATGCTCCTGTGACTGGGACAGGGCAACGTTCACCCTTGACCCTGGGTACTACGATGCCGTTCTGGAGGCGTTCATCCGCCTTTATGAGAAGGGCTACATCTACCGGGGAAAGTACATGGTCAACTGGTGCCCCCGGTGCCTGACGAGCATCTCCGATCTGGAGGTGGAGTTCCAGGAGGTGGAAAGCACGTTATACTACGTGCGCTATCCGGGTGCCGACGGCGGTGAAGGGATTGTCATCGCCACGCAACGTCCCGAGACCATCCCTGCGGATGTGGCCGTGGCTGTGCACCCGGAGGACGATCGCTACCGGCACCTCATCGGTACTTTCGTGATCGTCCCCGTGGGGGGGCGGCGCGTCCCGGTCATCGCAGATAGGCGTGTGGACAGGGATTTTGGCTCAGGGGCTCTCAAGATCACCCCCGGCCACGACCCTCTGGACTATGAAATCGGGCAGGACCATGGGCTGGAGATCCTGGTGACGATTGATGAGAGGGGCCGCCTGAACGATGTCGCGGGAAAGTATGCGGGGATGGATCGCTTCCAGGCCCGGGAGGTGATCGCCAGGGATCTTCAGGCGGGAGGGTTCATTGTCCGCGCGGAGCCCTACCGGACCTCTGTTGGACACTGCGACCGCTGTCATACTGTCATCGAGCCCTATCTCTCTGAGCAGTGGTTCTGCCGCATGAAGGAGCTTGCGGAGCCAGCGATTCGCGTCGTGAAAGAGGGGAAAGTGCGATTTATCCCCGAGCGCTGGACCAAGGTCTACCTGGACTGGATGGAGAATATCCGTGACTGGTGCATCTCCCGGCAATTGTGGTGGGGGCACCGCATCCCCATCTGGTACTGTCCCTGCGGTGAGACCATCGCCTCCAAGACGGAACCTGAAGGTTGCCCGAGGTGTGGCAGCAGGGAGCTGCGCCAGGAAGAGGACGTTCTAGATACGTGGTTTAGCTCGGCGCTCTGGCCTTTTGCGACCCTGGGCTGGCCCAGGGAGACCCCCGACCTCCGTTACTTCTATCCTACCAACGTTCTCATCACCGGGAGGGATATCATCTTCCTGTGGGTGGCCCGGATGATCATGATGGGGTTAGAGTTCATGGGAGATGTCCCGTTCTCTCACGTCTACATCAACCCCACAGTCCTCAACCTTGAGGGGAAGCGGATGAGCAAGTCCCTGGGAACAGGCCTTGATCCTCTCGACTACATTGAGATCTACGGGACCGACGCCCTCCGGTTCGCTCTTGTCCTGCGCTGCTCCCAGGCTCAACAGGACCTGCGCTTCGGGGAGAAGATGATCGAGGACACGCGCAACTTCGCCAACAAAATCTGGAACGCCGCCCGATTCGTCCACATGAATCTCGACGGGTTCGATCCTTCCATAATCGACCCTGCTAGGCTTTCCCTCTCCCTTCCCGACCGATGGATCCTCAGTCGCTACGCCCGGACCGTCGATGCGGTCACCACGGCGCTGGAAGGGTACGAGTTCAATGAAGCTGCCAGGGTTCTCTACGACTTCATCTGGGGGGAGTACTGTGACTGGTACGTGGAGATGGCCAAGGCGGACCTCTCGACAGAGCGGCGGGCCACAGTTCAGTACGTCCTCTGGTACGTGCTCTCGAATACCATGAAGCTCCTCCACCCCATCATGCCTTTCCTCACCGAGGAGGTTTGGCAAAACTTGCCCCACGACGGGGAGAGCATCATGGTCTCCTCATGGCCGCAGAGGGAATCTGAGCACATAGATGAGCAGGCGGAGGCAGAGATGAGCCTGCTCATGGATCTCATCCGGGAAGTCCGCAGCATCCGCGCGGATACCCGCGTCCCTCCAAACGCCGAGGTGGAGGTTGTCGTCCATGCCCCAGCTTCCCTCCATGGGATGCTCACAGAAGGAGAGCGCTACATCGCCCTCCTGACCCGGGCCAAGCAAGTTACAGTCGGTCGTCCTGAGGGCAAAAAACCTCAGAAGGCAGCCTCAGCGGTTGTGGGTCCTCTTGAGGTCTTCGTTCCCCTGGGGGATGTCATGGACCTCGAAGTCGCTCTCGCGCGCCTCCGGGAGGACCTTCGAGAGGTAGAACTCGACCTTTCAACCGTGGAAGCGAAGCTCTCGAATCCGGAGTTCCTGGAGAAGGCCCCTGCCGAGGTGGTGGAGAAGGAGCGGATACGCAGGGAAGAGTTGCGGGCTCGCCGGAGTGCCCTCGAATCCCGCCTTCGCTCCCTCCAGAGCAATTGAGTGGATCAAGTTCATCGGCTCCCCAGGAAATCTTCTTGAGAGATTCGGCTAGGGAGCTGAGAAGGTCTTGCTCCCCCTCACGTCCAATACGAGAACCAACAAAGGTACATGACCTGCAGGCGGAGGTGGATGCTGCGATGCCCATTTACGAGTATCGGTGCACAGCGTGTGGCCGCCGCTCGAGCTTCCTTTTTCTGGATCCCGAGCGTCCTCCAGAGTTGCGCTGCCGGTACTGCAAGGGAACCGAGCTTGTGCGCATCATGTCCCGATTCGGCTGGATGCGTGGAGAAGAGGCGATCTTGGAGTCCATGGCCGATCCATCGAAACTGGGCGACATCGATGAAAATGATCCTGCCAGCGTGGCTCGATGGATGAAACGCTTCGGGAAGGAGTTCGGAGAAGAGCTTGGCGAGGACTTTGAGGAGGTCGTAGATGAAGCCATGGCAGAAGCAGAGGGTGAGCGGGAAGAAGGTGGGAGCGCAGGAGAGCAATTGTAAGTTTTTCGGTGGCAATTGTAAGTTTTGTAGAAATTACCGATCTCATTCAAAAGAATGAAGGAATTTCCCATCTTTTGGCTAATTTCCCCTCTCAAAGTGTGCCTAGCATACTTGCAAATTTAGCCATTTATCCCCCGGTTCAGGAATTTACACAGGTATCTTCAAAAGAAGGAGGTCAAGATGAGCCCTGTTCCCATGGACGCAACGAGTTCATTCGAACGACTCTACCTCCTTCTCATCGGAAATGTGACATTGGTTCGCCTTGCTGTAAAGCAGCTCCTGAACAGCGTTTCTGGGATCATCATCCTTGGGGAGGCTGGTTCAGGGGAAGAAGCCATTATTTTGGCGAAGCGCTCGGAACCCGATATGGCGATCATTGCGATTCAGCGGTTTGACGAAACATGGGCTACCTGTGTGAAGGAGATCCAGACAATCTCGCCACGGACCCGTTCCCTCGTCCTTGTAGACGAGGATGATGGCGACGGTCTGTTCCGAGCAGCAGAGCATGGGGTCTGGGGATACCTTCCCCAGAACATTTCCCAAGGGGAGCTTGTGCGTGCGATTCATCTGATCGCACGGGGGCAGGTCGTCATCGCTTGCGCCCTTGCCCCGGAGCAATTTGCCCGGCTCAGTTTCCTCAACACGCGGGGCACTAACAACCTGTTGCCCTTGAGTAACCGGGAGTTCGCCGTCATCAAGGCGATGGCAGAAGGCTATACCGATCGTCAAATTGCCCATCATTTAGGGCTCTCCGTCCCGACGGTGAAGACCCATGTGCGGTCGATTCTGCGGAAGACGCGTTCCAGGAATCGCGCTGCGGCCATTGCCGTGGCCTTTCGCCACGGCGTGATCTCGTAGGAGGAGCAAAGACGATGAACCAGAGGAACGGCCAGAACGGGGATCAACAGGGGGTTGAAGGCATGGCCATGTGGGAGGACAGGCTTCATGCAGGATCTGTTCCCGTGTTGATCGCTCCGGGATCCGTTTTTCCATTCCCCCCCTCTGATGGGAAGAAGTGGTACGTGATGCAGACCAAACCCCACAACGAATCTCGCGTCATTACCCACATCAAACTTCGGACACAAGAGGTGGATGTGTTCCTCCCAAAGATCGAGGTTGTGCGAAAGCGGAGGGGACGTCGCATTCGCTCCCTGGAACCCCTTTTCCCGAGTTACCTTTTCGTGTACATGCACCTTAACCCTGCCACGTGGCAAGCTGTACGGTGGGCCCCTGGGGTCAGGAGGATTCTGGGCGACGGGGAATCTCCCCTGGAAGTTCCAGAGGGCCTCATCCAGACAATTTGGGAGCGGGTTGCGCCCCTCGGGTTCGTGCGTGTTGGCCTGAACCTCACCCCGGGGATGAGGGTCCGCGTGAAGAACGGCCCGTTTGCAGGATTCGAGGGGATTTTCGAGCGTCCCACCTCTCGGAAGGAGCGTGTCCGCGTGCTGCTGGAGTTCCTAGGGAGCCTCAGACCCGTGGAGATTGACCCCTTGGATCTGGAGCAAGTTTAAACACTCCGGTAGCTGGGATTAGGTTAACTTGACTCTGCCGGAGCTCTCCAGGGGTTTCCAGTGAAGTCTTGACTCAAGATCTCGCTGGACTCCCTCGAGGAGAGGCAGTAAAGTTGCTCCAGTTCGTGAAGGAGGTTGGGGGAAAGGGGGATGCATGTGATCCGAATCCTCATAGCGGATCACCAGGTCCTCACGCGGCGAGGTCTTAAAGCCCTTCTGGATGGTGAGGGTGGCATCGAAGTCGTCGGTGAGGCCTCCTCCTCTCAGGAGGTCTTCGCTCTAGTGAAGGAGCGGAAGCCTCATATCGTCCTGATGAACATGGAACTGCCCCCACTAGGAGGCATCGGGACTACCATGACGCTCAAGTTAGAGGTTCCCGAGATCGAGGTCGTCCTGATCAGCGGACGGGACCCCGACGATCGTGTCATGGAGGCGATGGAGGTGGGGGCGAGTGGATTTGTCCTCACGGACATCAGTCCGGAAAACCTCGTGCGGGTGATCCGCTCGGTGGCTGATGGGGGCACGGTAATCCACCCGAAAATCATCCGCCGCCTCGTGCACCGTCTGAGCAGCACCAGGAATGGGACAGTCCGCGCGGAGGGTCTGAGCGTGAGGGAGTGGGAGATCCTCCTCCATATCGCCCAAGGGTTCACGGACAGGGAGATCGCCACGAGGCTTCATATTAGTGAGACTACCGTGAAGACCCACGTGCGCTCGATCCTCAAGAAGACCCAGACCAGGAACCGTACAGAGGCTGTGACGAAAGTGCTGTACCGGCGCACCGGAACTGTGTAACTGCTCCAGCATAGGACATTCTCTGCGTTCTTCCCGGGGAACCCCTTTCCTGTTCTTTGAGATGAGGGAAAGTTTACCTCCCCAGAGAACGGTTCAGATCGTGGAAGTAAGTGCGGATGGCTGGCGTAATAACCAGGGGAACGAAAGGAGGGGATTTCGCGCCGATCCCCCCGTAGAGCTGCCGGTAGGCCTCAGCGAACGCCTCCTCACGATTCATCTGCCAGACCTGGTAAGAGCGGACGCCTCGGGGTCCGTTGGTGAACGTGGGGGTAAGCTCCTCGAACCGTTGCCAAGCAGGAGAGCCGAAGGGAGCGACAAGGTGCTGGAACCTGTGCCCGAACTCGTGGCTCAAGACCTCCGCAATGCGGGTGAGATCCCATCTTCCTCCCCGCTGGAGGTATGGGCTCGCGCGCAGGTAGATGGTCTGGGTATAAGGGTAGTAAAATGCCACAATGCCATCATTGCTGTCTGGGAGGACCTGGATCGGGGTCTCCGCTTGGAGCCAAAGGGGGATCGCTGTCTCTGCGAGGGCCTGCTGGATCGTCTGAGGCGGGATTGTTTCCTGGGCTCCCACTCCTGCCGGTGTAGGGGAGAGGAGTGCGACGGAAACTGCAGCGATGAAGAAGAGAGCTCGAAATGACACCAATCCACCTCTCTTCGGCAGCTCAGCCGGCCCGGTGCCGAGTTGGCGCGGGACCCTGATGCTTTGCGCCCCCGGGTCGCCCCGGGTTTGCCTTTGTCGGAGAGGCGAGGCCTCGTTTCTCCTCTCTTGGAGGAATCGACCGGTTTCAGCGGAACTTAAGCCCGCTCCTCAATGGAAAGAGATCCCTTGAAAATCCTTCTTTCGAAGGAAGGGAATCGAAAGGGAAAGGGCCGAACTCTCGTTGAGGAAAGATCGACCGATGTATTAGGCAGGGACGATTCTCAGGAGGTGTCCTTTGATGGGTGTTCGTGGGAGGATAAGCGCTGTGCTTCTTTCGGTGTTCCTCCTGGGTACCTTGACCTTTACGCCTATAGCCCTGGCCCAGGTCGAAACAGTGGGGAGTTTCGTGGTAAAGCTAGCCCGCGCGGCAGGATTTGACATTCCTGTTCCTGCCGACGCCCTGCGGACGCTGGTTGAGCGTGGGATCATCTCACGGCCCCTTGGCAACGTGCTCTCTCGCTACTTAGGGAGCGAGCTCACGAGAGGGTTGCTGGCACGTACCCTGCTTGATGTGATGCGTCTCGACGCCCAGCTCGTGAGGGCACCTACCCAGGAGATGGTGAATTTCCTTGCCCAGCGGGGGATTATCTCGGCAGGGCCTGCCGGTTCCCTGATCACAGCTGAGGAGGTTGCATCAATTTTGGCAAACCCCACAGTGGCGGCGGCGATCTCGGCAGCGCTGGTTCCTGTCGTCGTGGTACCAGTTGTTGCTGCGCCGGTTGCTCCGCTGATCATTGCAGTAGCCGCCGCTGCTGCCGCAGCAGGGGCGGCGTTTGCCCCGGCCAGTCCGTAGCCGCGGATCCCGTCGCCGCGCATGCGGCGGGTTAAATCCATCCTCATCCCGTTACCCCGCCGGTATGGCCTCCTGGTTCTGCTGATACCGGCGGGGTTTCTTTTGTTCTTCACCCGCATCTTTGTTGCAGACCTTTATTACCAACGGGCAATGACCTTGAAGCAGCAGGTTTACCTCGACCGTGCTGCGGCATACCTCCAAAAGGCCATCGCCTGGCAACCGGGTAACGCAGTCTACCATCGGGAGCTCGGGCGAGTGTATATGGCGATGAGCCCTTGGCGGAAAGATCGGGAGAGGTGGATAGAGCAGGGAATTGCTGCTTATCGTCAATCCCTCGCCCTGAATCCTTATGACAGCGAGACTGCTTTCGATCTTGGCTGGGCATGGTTCGCAGCGGGGAATCTGGAGGAGGCCGAACGAGCTTTCAAGTCCGGCTTGCAGGTGGATCCGAATAACCCTGCCCTCTTCATCTCCCTCGGAGCAACCTACCAGGCCCAGGGGAAGCTCCAGGAAGCCAGGGCGGTCCTTGTCCGCGCTCTCGAGCTCTCCCCCATCCAGCGCGACGCCATCCGCAAGCAGATCCAGGCTATCGACCTAGCCCTCGCGCGATCCCGTTAGCTCGCTTCATCTTTACCGGACGGTTTTTGAGGCGCCCTGGTCCGCAATTCGTGGATCTCTTTTTGAGTAGTCTGGGGCATGGGTCCGCGATCAGTGGGCAGGAAGGAGTGTATCCTTGAGGAGCGAAGGGAGTAGGGCAGAGGAGATGGGTCGATGCGATTGCGCACAGTCGCCACAGTCGTGGTACTCCTAGGGCTGTTTGGCGCCTCTGTGTATATGGGGTACATCGTTGGGGGAAGCTTCATGGCTCCAAAGCAGAAGGCCCCGGCCTCCACAATGCCTCCACCAAAGGCGCGGGTGGTTGAGCCGGGACGCGCACCTGTTGTGCCTTCTCCCCCTCCCCAGCCGGCCGTAATTCCGGAAGCCCAGTCCGTTCCTCCCCTGACTCCCCGCAAGCAGGAGGCGCGTCTCTATCGGGTCCAGGTTGGCGCGTTCTTACGACGCGAGAACGCCGAGGCAATGGCCGAGCGCCTCCGAAAGGACGGTTACCGACCCTACATCTCCCCTTCTCCTCCCTACAAAGTCCAGGTGGGAGCCTTCAAGGAGAAGGCGAACGCGGAACGCCTAGCAGAGGAGCTCCGCGCCAAGGGGTACGAGGTTTACATCGCGCAATAGTCTTTCGAGGGAGCATGTCCCTCAAGTTCCATGGATCCGAACGCCACGAATATCCCCTCTTTGCAAATCATCTGAATGAACACGCAAGCCATATCGATCCAGGAGGAGGCCTCCGGGGAGGGATGGACCTTTTGCACGTCGAAACCAGCAAGGAGTTTTGGGTGTTCTTCTTGCGGGGAAGCCCGGATGAAGACGCGCCTGGTTTCCCAAAGACGCTGGAAGGGTGGATGGAATGGCTGTGCGTGTGCTGGTCACCAACGATGATGGGGTCCACTCCCCTGGCTTGCGGGCTCTGGTGGAGGCGCTTGCGGTGGGTTCTGAGCCCTATGTCGTTGCGCCCGAGCACCAGCGGAGCGCCACGGGCCATGCCATTACCTTGCACAAACCCCTCAGGGCATTTCCGGTGGTGATCCCCCACGCCGTTTCGGCCTGGGCAGCAAATGGCACTCCTGCAGACTGTGTGGCCCTGGGTGTTCTCGATTTGCTAGGGTTTCGACCCGATGTCGTCGTCTCCGGGATTAACGCAGGAGCAAACCTGGGGCGCGACATCACCTACTCTGGCACAGTCTCAGGAGCCATGGAGGGAGCGATCTTCGGGATCCCCGCCTTGGCTGTCTCCGTGGATGCCTTTGAAAATGCCCGCTACGATGTGGCTGCAGCCTTTGCCTCCATGCTTGTCCGCCTCATCGCCGAGCGAGGCCTTCCCCCGGACGCCCTGCTCAACGTCAACGTGCCAAACTTGCCCAGGGAAGCTATCCGAGGGGTCACCATCACGCGACTAGGGAGAGGCAGGTACCTGAGCAAGCTGGAGAAACGTATAGATCCCCGCGGGCAGGCATATTACTGGCGGACCGGACAGCCCTCGGCAGAGGAGGAGGATCCCGGGTCAGACAGCTACGCTGTCCGTCATGGGTACATTTCGGTCACGCCTGTTCAAATGGACATGACGCATGAAGCCCTCCTTACGGCCCTGCGGACCTGGGAGATCCGCTTGGAATCCTCTTCACACCATGGATGATCAAGGAGGGGAGAAGGTGATCGTCTTCCAAGGAGTCTCTAAGATCTATCCCAACGGGGTGAAGGCCCTCCAGGGTGTGAACCTGCACATCTCCCCTGGGGAGTTCGTGTTCATCGTGGGGCCTACCGGGGCGGGGAAATCGACCCTCCTGCGGATGATCTACCGGGATGAGGTACCCACCAGGGGAAAGGTCTTCGTGGGCTCCCAGGACGTTACCCGCCTCCCTTCCCGCCAGATTCCTTACCTGCGCAGGAGGATTGGCGTTGTCTTTCAAGACTTCAAGCTTCTCCCCCACAAGACAGCTTGGGAGAACGTGGCCTTCGCCCTTCACGTTACCGGAGCGCCAGAGGAGGAGATCCCTCGGCGGGTGGGCAGGGCACTGGCGGTAGTGGGCCTCTTGGATAAAGCCCTATCCTTCCCCCACCAGCTCTCGGGAGGGGAGCAGCAGCGGGTAAGCATCGCCAGGGCCCTCGTCCACGAACCGCCTATCCTTCTGGCGGACGAGCCCACCGGAAACCTCGATCCCGCAACCTCCTGGGAGATCATCCAGCTCCTTGCGGCCATCAACCGCCGGGGGACGACCGTAGTGGTGACCACGCACAACAAGATCATTGTGGACATGCTCCGGAAGCGCGTCGTCGAACTCTCCGAGGGGATGGTGGTGCGCGATCAACAGCACGGCCTCTATGCGCAAGAAGGCTAGGCACCTCTGGCGGACCTTCTGGTATTTCTGCCAGGAGGCGTGGCTGGGCTTACTGCGGAACGGCATGATGAGTGTCGCCGCTGTCCTGACAGGGATGGTAGCCCTGCTCATCCTCGGCTCCTCCCTCCTCCTCCAGGCCAACCTTGCATATCTTGCCGATATTGTGGAATCCCAAGTGGAAATCGTCGCCTACCTGCGCGACGGCACAGATGCGCGGGAACGGACTTCCCTCCTTAGGAGAGTCGAAAGGATCCCCCATGTGCGCGAGGTCCGGTTCGTGTCCAAGGAAGTTGCCCTGGCTAGACTCCAGGAATCGTTCAAGAACCGGGTCGTGCTTCGGGACCTCCTCGATACGAACCCCCTCCCCGATTCCCTGGAGATCACGGTCCACGACCCAGCGCGGATCCCTGAGGTGGTACAGGAGGTGCGCAGAGTTCCGGGGGTCGAGGAGGTGACCTACGGGAGGCAGGTGATCGACCGGCTCTTGGCCCTCACTCGAACGGTCCGGTTCACGTCGGCCCTGGGGGTTGCCCTCTTCGCCGGGGTGGCGATGGTGATCATCGTGAACACTATCCACCTGACCATCCTCGCCCGGCGACAGGAGATTGAAATTATGAAGCTCGTGGGAGCGACAAATTGGTTCATCCGCTGGCCGTTCCTCTTAGAGGGGCTCCTGGAGGGATTCCTTGCAGCCATCCCTGTGATCGCGTTCCTTTCCCTGGCGTACATCGTTGGGGTATATCGCCTTGCAACCGTGATCCCTTTCCTTCCCCTCTTGGAGCCACCTGCAATTCTCCCCAGGGTGGCGCTCGTCCTTGTGACCACTGGCGCGGGGATGGGAATCGGAGGGAGCCTCATCTCCCTCCATCGCTTCTTCCATCCAAAGGAACCCAGGGCAAGGGATCCTCTCGGCCGTCCCCGCCGTAAGCCTATACACCCTCTGGGGAGGCTCAGGGTGAGGTGAGGAGGTGAGGAGGAAAGCGTTTCTTTGCAAAGGGATCATCCTCCTGCTCATCGCTGCAGCAGTACTTTTTTTCTTGGAGTTCCCTTTGTATAGCGCAGATTCGCTCTCTAAGCGGCGTGGGGAGTTGGAGCAGATCCAGCGCCGTCTCCAGGAGGAACGATCGCGGCTCCGGAAGGTGAAACGGGAGCAGCGGCGGGTGCTGGATGAGGTGGAGCAGCTGGACAGGGCAATGGAGCGAAACGAGATAAGGCTGAAGTTGTTGCAGCGGCAGCTGCGCCAGGTTCAGGCACGGATCCAGGCCACAGGGACCAAGCTGACGATCAGCGAGGGACGGTTGAGAAGACAGCGCCAAGCCTTAGGGATGCGCCTCCGCCAGATCTATCAATGGGGGCGGGTCGGGTATCTCGACCTCCTCTTGGGCTCTCGGGATTTCGGGGAGTTCGTGACCCACTACACCTACTTGGGCTTGATCGTCCGCAGGGACGGGGAGTTGATCCAGGACCTTGTGGAGGAGACGCAGAGATGGAGAGAGCTCAGGGCGCAGCTCGCCTCCCAGCAAGAGGAGCTCCAGGGGCTCATCTCCCAGGTTCAGCGCGAGCAGCGCGCTCTAGAGCAGGAGGCGGAGAGGAAGCGCCAGCTCCTGGCAGAGATCGCCCAGAAGCGTGCCCTCTACGAACAAGTCGTGGAGGATCTGGAGCGGGAATCCAAGGAGCTCGAGGAACTCATCCGGCAGATCCAAGCGGGGAGCCGGCGCTTTGGCGTGATCTCTCGGGGAGCGCTTCTCTGGCCGCTAGAGGGGGAAATCACCTCAGGGTTCGGGGTGCGGCGGCATCCTATCTTCCGCATCGCCAAGATGCATACGGGGGTGGACATCGCATCTACGTGGGGGACCCCAGTGCCAGCTGCAGGAGATGGCGAGGTGATCTATGCAGGCTGGTTTGGGGGATATGGGAAGATTGTGGTGATCGATCACGGCGGGGGGCTCTCCACGCTGTACGCGCACCTCTCGACGATCCTTGTGGAGCTTGGGCAAAAGGTGAAACGAGGCCAGATCATCGGCAGGGTAGGGAGCACAGGGTACAGCACCGGACCTCACCTCCACTTTGAGATTCGCATCGACGGCCGCCCCGTGGACCCACTCGCCCCCTGATCGTCCTGCCGAGAGAAAAGTCTCCTTCCTGCAATCAGGGAAGAGTTCTCAGGGATTGCGATGTTCCGTTCGTTCGTGTATCGTGTATGAGTGTGTAAGGACCGGATGATAAAGAAGCTGAGGCGGTGTGCGATGCGGATCCGAAAGAAATTGGCTGCAACGGTGCTGATAGGGTTCCTTCTTCTTGGGGCCTTCTGGGCTGGCTACGGATATGGCCAGCGCAGGGCTTCGGCCGCGGAGACGCAAACCCAGGGGATGGCTCTCCTGCGAGAGCTCCTGCGCGCTGTCCAACAGTACTACATCGAGCGGAAAATCGATCTGGACCGGCTCATGTACGGGGCTGCCAAGGGGATGCTGGAGGCCCTCGGCGACCCTTACACGCGCTTCATGGAGCCCAGGGCCTATCGGATCTTCCAGGAGGATGCGAGAGGGGTCTTCAATGGCATCGGCATCTTCATCGACATCCGGGATGGCCACCTCATCGTCGTCCAGCCCATTGAGGGCACACCCGCTCACCGGAAGGGGCTTCGTCCAGGCGACAAGATTCTTTCCATCGATGGCGTCTCCACCAAAGACATGGCGCTTCAAGAGGCGGTCATGCGCATCCGGGGCCCGGCAGGTACCACAGTGCGCCTGAAGTTGGAGCGGGAAGGTCGTGTCTTCGAGGTCGAGATTGTCCGGGCTAAGATCCAGATCGATACAGTACAGGGGCCCGAGATCGTGGATGCAGCAGTGCGAAAGGAGCTGGAACAGGAGCGCCTGGGATATGTCCGCATCCTTACCTTCAACGAGGCCACGAGCCGGGATTTCGAGGAAACGCTCCGGCCGATGGTCCAAAGGGGCATCCGGGGGCTCATTCTGGACCTGCGGAACAACGGCGGCGGGTTGCTGGACTCTGTCATCAAGGTGGCGGACGACTTTCTAGAGGGCGGTCCTGTGGTCTATGTGGTGGACCGGAACGGGAAGAAGGAAGCTTCCATGGCTAAAGGGGGCGCGATCTTCAAGGGACCTGTGGTGGTCCTCGTAAACGAGTTCACGGCGAGTGCGGCGGAGATCCTCGCGGGGGCCTTGCAGGACAGGTTGGACGCGCCCCTCGTGGGTGTGCAGACGTTCGGGAAAGGGGTGATCCAGACCATCGTCCCGCTCCCTGGAGGGGCGGCGGCGTCGATTACCACTGCCCGTTATCTCACCCCGAAAGGACGAGACATTCACAAGAAAGGCCTTTCACCGACCGTTGTGGCGGGGGAGAGGATCGAAGGGAAGCCGGACCTGGAGGTGCGGAAGATCCAAGCCCAGCAACTCAGCAAGGCCATCGAGGTGCTCAAGAACATGTTGGTGAGGAGGAAATGAAGCGGCCCTCCCTCTTCCTCATCCTTCTTGTGACTGTCTTTGCAGGCGTTGGGACAGGGGCTTTTTTGGCTTCCAGGCGCCAGGCTTTCCCACCGATTCCCCGGCCCCAACACGTTGTGCCGGTTCCCAAAACTCCAGAGGCTCCGAAGGTCTCCAAGGAGTCTCCTCCTTCTCCCCCCGCTGACCGGAAGGCACGCGTTGCCATTATCTTCGACGACGCCGGGGGAAGCTGGGAGGATTTCCTCGCGGTCCTCTCCCTCCAAAGGCCTGTAACCATCGCAGTCCTCCCCCACCTGCGCTACTCCCGACAGATCGCTGAGAGGGCGGCCCAAGAGGGGCTGGAGGTGCTCCTTCACCTTCCTATTCAGCCAGAAGATCCCGAGAAGGCACTGGGGCCAGGAGGGATCAGGGTGGACATGGGAGAGGAAGAGATCCGGCGCGTGGTAAAGGACGACCTCTCTGCAGTCCCCGGGGTCAGGGGGGTGAATAACCATATGGGGTCCCTGGGGACGTCCGACCCACGGGTCATGCGGGCGATCCTCCAGGAGGTGAAGGAACGAGGGCTCTTCTTTGTGGACAGCAAGACATCCCCTCGCTCCCTTGGAGAGGTCCTGGCACGGCAGCTCGGAGTTCCCGCGGCCTCCCGACATGTCTTCTTGGACAATGAGGATGACCCAGAGTATATCGCCGGGCAGATCAAGAAGCTCATCGAGATCGCCCTCCGACAAGGTGAGGCCATCGCCATTGGGCACGTTCACAGGAAGACGGCAAAGGTCCTGGCAGAGATGCTTCCTGAAATCGATGCAGCGGGGATCGAGATCGTTCCTGTTTCCAACCTGGTCCGCTAGCCCCGTTGGCATATACTGGATCCACAAAGCGAATCGTTTTTCTCCCAAGCACGTTGGTCAGAGGGATTTCTTTGCCTTGTCGAGAAGTCTTACTAGGCGCCACACCAATACTCCCAAAAGGAGGGTGCGAGATCTATGAGCCAGGAGACGGTCCTCACCAGGCCCAAGGAAGATCCCTGGGAGATGGCCCTGGAACAGTTCCACCGGGCAGCGGATTACCTTCCCCTCAAAAGGGGGATCAGGGAGTTCCTCGCCTATCCCAAGCGGGAGCTGACTGTGAACTTCCCCGTGAAGATGGACGATGGGTCCGTGCGAATTTTCACGGGATATCGCGTCCATCATAGCACGGTCCTGGGGCCCACCAAGGGTGGGATCCGCTATCACCCTGACGTGACCCTCAACGAGGTTAGGGCACTGGCGATGTGGATGACCTGGAAGTGCGCCGTTGCTGGCTTGCCGTACGGAGGCGCGAAGGGCGGGGTTGTGTGCGATCCCAAGAAGATGTCCATGAACGAGCTGGAGAACTTGACCCGCCGGTACGCCACCGAGATCAGCATCCTCATGGGGCCCGAAAGCGATATCCCGGCCCCGGATGTGGGGACGAACCCCCAGGTGATGGCCTGGATCATGGATACCTACAGCATGCACCGGGGCTACTCTGTGCCGGCGGTAGTGACGGGGAAGCCTATTAGCATTGGAGGATCCCAGGGGCGGTTTGAAGCGACGGGTCGAGGGTGTATGATTGTCGCCCGGGAGGGGGCGAAATACCTGGGGATCCCGCTCCAAGAGGCGAGGGTCGTTGTTCAAGGATTTGGGAACGTCGGGTCTGTGGCAGCGTACCTGATGCACGACGCGGGGGCCAAGGTCATTGCAGTGAGCGACAGCCGGGGAGGGATCTATAACCCAAAGGGGATTGATCCGCGTCAGGTCCTGGACCACAAGCGGAAGACCGGATCCGTGGTGGATTTTCCAGGCGCAGACGTTGTGACCAACGAGGAGCTCCTAGAGCTCCCTTGCGATATCCTCATTCCCAGCGCCCTGGAGGGTGCGATCACAGGGGCGAACGCCCCGAAGATCAAGGCGAAGCTGATCGTCGAAGGGGCCAACGGTCCGACCACCCCGGAGGCAGACGAGATTTTGAAGGAGCGGGGGGTGACGGTGATCCCGGACATCCTGGCCAACTCCGGTGGAGTCATCGTTTCCTACTTCGAGTGGGTCCAAGATCTCCAGTCTTTCTTCTGGACGGAGGAGGAGATCAACCAGAGGTTGGAGAGGCTGATGGTTCAGAGCTTCTACCATGTCCTCGAGACGGCGGAGAAGTATAAGGTGGACCTGCGAACTGGTGCGATGATCCGGGCCATCAGCAGGGTCTCCGATGCCCTCATGACCAGGGGGATCTACCCCTAAAACCTGTCCTATTGAAAGAGGTAGGGGGTTCTCCCCGCTGGTGGAAGTGGGTGCGTCGGAAGTTGCCCGAGCGAAATCCTTTGCCAGGATTCCGCTGGGACAGGGAGTTTCCAGGCGGCCTCCGGACAACGTCAAAGTCCTTTGACAGTTCGTGAAGGGAGGGAAAGAGGTGGGAGAAAGTGTCCCGAGGAGCGCCGAGGTTGTGATTGTGGGGGCCGGTTCTACCGGCCTCAGCATCGCCTACCACCTAGCGAGCCTGGGCGTGCGGGACGTTGTAGTGGTGGATCGCCTGGGGATCGCCTCTGGTTCAACGGGCCGAAGCGCGGGGGGCATCCGCCAACAGTTTGCCTCTGAGGTGAATGTCCGCCTTTCCCTGTACAGTGTGCAAGCCTACGAACGCTTCAAAGAGGAGGTAGGCCAGGATATCGACTTTCGCCAGTACGGCTATCTCTTCCTGGCCACCACTCCAGAGGAGGTAGAGGCATTCTCGACAAACGTGGCACTCCAGCAATCTCTTGGTGTCCCAGTGCGGTTGATTGCAAAGGAGGAGGCGAAGGAGATCGTCCCCCAGCTTCATGTGGGAGACGTGCTGGCTGCGACCTTCTGCCCTACCGATGGGTATGCGGACCCGTATAGCGTGGCGATGGGATACGCTGCCGCGGCGAGGAGGATGGGGGTTTCCATCGTGGAGGGCGTGGAGGTGACAGGGATCAAGGTCACAAGAGGCCGCGTCACCTCAGTGGTCACGGGCAAAGGGGAGATCTCCACGCATACCGTCATCAATGCGGCGGGGCCGTGGGCCGGGGTGATTGGGAGGATGGCCGGCGTGGACCTCCCCATCCAGCCCTTCCGCCGCCAGGTGTTCGTGACAGGGCCATTCGATAAACTCCCCGAGAGGCTCCCCATGGTCATTGAGTTCCGCACGCACTTCTACTTCCGCAGAGAGGGGCCGGGGATCCTGTTTGGCATGACTGATCCAGACGAACCGCCTGGCTTCCATACCCACGTGGATTGGGCGTTCCTGGAGAAGGTGCTGGCAAGGGCGGTCCACCGTGTCCCGGTCTTTGCTGAAGCGTCCGTCCATAGGGGGTGGGCTGGTCTCTACGATACGACTCCTGATGACAACCCGATCCTCGGGAAGATCCCTGAGGTTGAGGGGTTCATCGTGGCGGCTGGCTTTTCCGGACATGGATTCATGCACGCGCCCGCGGTGGGCCGGTGCATCGCAGAGATTGTGGTCTTTGGAGAGGCAAAGACGGTGGACATCTCCTCGCTGAGCTATGGCCGGTTTGTCCAAGGAGGAAGGGGGCGGGAACTGTACGTAATTTAATCTATCCCCCGATGGGGAGCTTATTCCGTGAAGAGGGAGGGACGTAAGTGGCACTGCTTGAAGTTCAAAACCTCCATGTCTATTATGGGAACATCCATGCCCTCAAGGGGATTAGCTTCACCGTAGAGGAAGGCGAGATCGTAACACTCCTGGGAAGCAACGGCGCGGGGAAGAGCACGACGTTGCGGACCATCTCCGGCCTGCTCCGGCCACGCGAAGGGCAGATCTTCCTGGAGGGGAGACGGTTGGAGAATGTCCCTCCCCATGAGATTGTGGAGATGGGAGTCGCGCATGTCCCAGAGGGCAGACGTATCTTCGGTCGTCTCACTGTCCTGGAGAACCTCCTCATGGGGGCGTTCGTGCGCAAGGATCCCAAAGGGATCAAGGAGGACCTGGAGCGCGTGTTCACCCTTTTCCCCAGGCTTAAGGAGCGTATGCACCAGGTGGCTGGAACGCTTTCGGGGGGAGAACAGCAAATGCTGGCCATTGGGAGAGGGTTGATGGCCCGGCCACGCGTCCTCCTCCTTGACGAACCTTCCATGGGGCTTGCCCCTGTGCTCGTGGAACAGATCTTCGAGACCATCCAGGACATCAACCGGCAAGGGACCACGGTCCTCCTCGTAGAGCAGAACGTCTATATGGCCCTTACCATCGCCCACAGGGGGTATGTGCTGGAGACAGGGACCATTGCCATCTCCGGTACCGCAAGCGAGCTGAGGGCCAACCAGCGAGTGAAGGAGGCTTACCTCGGGGCATAACACAAGGCTCCCCACCAGGCCATCTCCGCCCTTGTTCCTTCAAAAAGGCGAGGTAGTTACTCCCCTTGCGATCGTCCAGTTGCCCGAGGCAGCAGGGGCAGATCTTGGAATATCCCCAATGGAACATATTCCCCCTCTCGACAGGCTCCTGCGCTTTCCCGGAAGGCTTCCCCGCTGGGAATGGGAGAGAGTGGAGGTTGGGGGTGAAAGACCAATGGAAAGAGGTGATTTGAGGATGAAATGGTTCTTGCTTTTGGTAGCGATCATTTTAGTGATGGCCATGCCTGCAGTAGCTCAGGTATCCTCCACCATCGTCGCCGGACAGTCCGTCGGGTCGTTGCGCATCGGCGCGCCCATCAGCGAGGCGATCAGTCTCCTCGGTGACCTCTATGAGAAGGAGGACTCCCAGTCTGGGAAGTTTACCTCCTATGATTGGCCCCTCACGCCGTTCTTTGTTGTTGCCGAGAAGGAGAGTGGGAGGATCGTGCTGATTTCGGTGTGGCGGACCAGTGCCTATCGGACGGACAGGGGGATCACGGGAGGAAGCCGTCGCGACGAAGTCACCCGGGCGTATGGGAACGAGTTCCAGACCGAGGAGGGGGAAAACCTGACGGGATTGATCTTCGACAGGCTGGGAATCGCCTTTTTCCTCGGGAAGAGGGGTGTCTTGACCGACCGTGTCGTGGAGATCGTGGTATTCGCACCAGGCCGGTGGAAGGAGATCACAGAGGAGTAGGATCCAGCGGGATCTTTGCAGGGTTTCGCTGGGTTCTTAAGGACCTTCCCGGGGGAGGGTGAACGTGATCTCCGTCCCCTCGTGAGGCTTGCTTTTGGCGGTGATGCGGCCTCCGTGTGCTTCCACGATGTGCTTGGCGATGGCCAGCCCAAGCCCGCTCCCACCGGAACCTCGCGTGCGTGACCGGTCGGCGCGGTAGAACCGTTCAAAGATGTGCGGAAGGTCGGCAGGGGGGATTCAGATC
>JAUQQG010000068.1 GCA_030550015.1 bacterium
CGACATAGCAATCCTAGCATGGGAGGGGTTGTCAAGGGAGAGGAATCATCCGGCCTCTCTGGCAACGTTTTCTCCTGTCCACTCGGCAAGCTTTCCCACCGTCTTCCAAGACAGATGGATCCCTGTACCTTAGCCCGATGCGGCGCACTGGCTTCCCGCGTACATTGGAGACAAAGGGGGGTTGCATCCATGAACCTGAGCAATTCTGTGGTCCTCATCACCGGGGCATCGCGTGGGTTGGGGCTGGAGGTTGCCAGGATCTTCGCGCGTAGGGGTGCGAGCTTGGTGATCACGGCAAGGGGAGCCGATGCGCTTTGGAAAGCTTCAGAGGAGCTTGCGCTGCAAACCGAGGTATTGGCAATCCCTGGAGATATCGCAGACCTAGTACACGCAGAACGCCTCGTCCGGGAAGGCTTAGCCCAATTCGGCCGCATAGACGTTCTGATCAACAACGCCTCGACCGTCGGGCCAAGTCCAATGCCCTCCCTGGATTTGCTGGCGCCGGAGGCATTCGAGGAGATCTTGCGGGTCAACGTGGTGGCACCGCTGCACCTGATTCAGCTCGTGCTTCCCCAGATGAAGGTTCGAGGCGAGGGCCTGATCATCAACATCACTTCGGATGCGGGGGTCAAGGCATATGCGGGCTGGGGTGGCTACGGCACGAGCAAAGCGGCCCTAGAGCATCTATCCCGCATGCTGGCAGAAGAACTCCGAGGTACCGGTATCCGAGTGTACCTGGTGGATCCCGGCGACATGAACACCCAGATGCACCGGGAGGCTGACCCTGGTTTGGATCTCTCCCACCTGCCCGGGCCAGAGGTTCCGGCCCCGGCGTTCGTACATCTCGTGGAGGTAGAGACCGCGTCCTTTGGCCGATTTGAAGCGCTGAGGATGGTGGATGGTCCATCGTGAGGAGAAGGCCATGGGTGACCTGCCTTCCCCTCTCGACTTCCTCCTCCCTCCGGAACTGGAAGCCCACGAGCCACCGGAGGCGCGTGGTCTGTCTCGCGACGCGGTCCGCTTGCTGGTGAGCTTCCGTGGAGATGATCAGATCATCCACGCTCGCTTTTCAGACCTTCCCCTTTTCCTGCGCCCTGGTGATCTGATAGTCGTGAACGATTCCGCCACCCTTCCTGCGGCACTTCCAGCGAAACGCACCGATGGGAGCGAGATCACGCTGCACCTTTCTACCCAGGTCCTGTCTGGGTTGTGGGTTGGTGAACCCAGGAAGACGCGGGTGGAACCAGGAGAAAGGCTTTCCCTACCTGGAGGTGGCGTGGCGACCGTGCTCATTCCTTATCGGAACTCCGCGCGGCTGTGGGTGATGCAGCTGGTCCTGCCTGAGCCTCTTCTGGACTACTTATCCCGTTGGGGGCGTCCGATCACCTATCCGTATGTCCACGGGCAATGGCCTATTGAGATCTATCAGACAGTGTACGCAGTATATCCAGGATCGGCGGAGATGCCATCCGCAGGCAGGGCATTTACCTGGGAGTTGATCGAGAGATTGCAAGCCAAGGGAATTGGCTGGGCTCGGATCACTCTACACACGGGCGTGGCAAGCTTGGAGCACGGTGAAGAGCTCTACGAGGAGTTTTACGCCGTCCCACACGAGACTGCCCTTCGAATCCGAGAAACAAAGTTGATGGGGGGCCGGGTGATCGCGGTGGGCACTACGGTAGTGCGCGCACTGGAAAGCTCAGTAGACGAAACAGGCTGCCCGATTGCCTCCAAGGGCTGGACCGATCTTGTCATCACGCCGGCGCGCGGCGTACAGGTTGTCGACGGGCTGCTTACTGGTTTTCACGAGCCCAAGGCAACGCATCTGGCGATGCTGGAGGCGATTGCTGGCAGGGCGCATTTGGCGAAGGTCTACGCTGCGGCGGTAGAAGCTAGGTACCTTTGGCACGAGTTCGGCGACCTCCATCTGATTCTGTGAAGAGCGACCACGTGGGAAAGGGGACAAAAGCATCTGTCACATGCAACCGTGGGACGAGGGTGAGGTTCAAAGGAAATCTTGCAAGGATACTGAAATGCTCCATCAAGCGCCCCGAGGAATATGCTATTATGAAAGGCGATGTCCGGATTACCCCAAACCCTTCGCATCCAGCAACCCCCTCCGGGCTTTGATCCTGGGGCGAGCAAGGTGGCCAAAGCAGCGCGCCACGCCACCCTTCAGCGCAGCGCCGCGATTGCTGAGGTGGCGAACTGGGAGGATCTCAGAGCGAGGGCCAAGGTCATCAGAGCATATACGCTGGAGCACATTGACGTTCTCCTGCAACAACTTGAAGTGAATTTCCGTGGTGCCGGCGGAGTGGTGCATTACGCCTCCGACGCCCGTTCTGCTTGCACGATCCTCCTGGACTTGGCAAGGCAACACGGGGTGCGGCGAGTGGTGAAGAGCAAGTCCATGGTTTCGGAGGAGCTGGAGGTCAACGAGGCCATCCAACGGGCCGGGTTAGAGGTTGTGGAGACAGATCTCGGGGAATTTATCATTCAACTCGCCGGGGAGCGTCCCTCGCACATCACCGCCCCAGCGATCCACAAATCAACCGAGGAGATTGCCACTCTGCTCTCCCGCCACCTCGGAGAATCCCTCCCTCCCGATCCCCAGGCTCTCTTGCTGGCCGCACGGGCCTACCTGCGAAAGCGCTTCCTGGACGCAGAGATGGGCATCATCGGGGTGAACTTTGCAGTTGCCGAGACTGGCACCCTCGTGGTCGTGGAGAACGAAGGAAACGCACGCCTGGTTTCCACCCTCCCCCGCCTCCTCGTCGCCATCATGGGCATAGAGAAGGTTACCCCAGCTCTCTTGGACCTCGCCACGTTTCTGCGCTTGCTCCCACGGAGCGCCACCGGCCAGGTGATGACCAGCTACGTCTCTCTCATCAGCGGCCCCTATCCAGGACAAGAACTGCATCTCATTGTCGTGGACAACGGCCGCAGGCGGATCCTTGGAGATCCCACGGTGCGCGAGATCCTCCACTGTATCCGTTGCGGGGCCTGCATGAATGTCTGCCCTGTCTATCGGATCATCGGAGGGCATGCCTATGGATGGGTCTACACGGGGCCCATGGGGGCGATCCTCTCGCCGTTGCTCTTGAACGCGGAGACGACCTCCGATCTCCCCTTTGCCTCCACCCTCTGCGGTGCCTGCAGGGAAGCCTGCCCAGTGGACATCGATCTCCCCCGCCTTCTTCTGGAGCTTCGCCGCCGGGCGGCGTCCAAGGTTTCCACCCCGTCTGAGCGATGGATGATGTCCACCTGGGCATTTGCTGGGAAAAGTAGAGAGAGGTTCTCGGTGGGGGGCAAGCTGGTGAGGAGATTCCTCCGCGTCGCGCGGAATCTTGGGAGCGTCCAGCGCCTCTTTCCCCCTCTAGCGGGATGGACGATCTCCCGAGACCTACCCCTTCCCCCTGCACAGTCCTTCCGGGAGCGGTGGAGGAAGCCATGAACGCACGCCTGGGATTCGTGGATCGGTTCAAGGCGCAAGTGGAAGCCGCGGGGGGAAAGGTCGTGGTGTGCAGGAGCAGGGAGGAAGCTGTGGGTGTGGTTAGGCAGGAGCTTTACCGGAGAAACCTCAGGGAGGTTTTGGGAGGAGGGCTAGGGGGAAGATGGGCTTCTCTCAAGGAGAGTCTCGAATCCTGGGGGGCGAAACTCCTCGAGACGCCCCCTCGCCTCACCCCTGATGGGATTCCCGAGGTTGGCATCGGCGAGGCAGAGTATGCGGTCGCAGAGACCGGGACCTTGGTCGAGGTAGCCTGGCACAGGGAACGTCTCCTCTCCTCCCTTCTCCCGCCAGTGCACATTGCCCTCTTGGACGAGGACCGGATCGTACCGGATCTTGATTCCCTCTTTGTGGTGCTTCTGCCACTCCTCAGCCAAGGGCCTCGGCCGCGCGTTGTCTGCATTACCGGACCGAGTCGTTCCGCGGACATTGAAAAGCTGCTGATCCTGGGAGCCCACGGTCCCCGCGAACTTATCGTGGTCCTCTCCCCACCGTGAACACCAGAGCAACCTCTGGAGTTGACCCACCACAGTCCTGCGGTGCTATAACCAGATGGGAGGACGTACCAGAGAATCGTGGTCTGTGCATCGTGCGTCGTGAACGATGAGCTGTAGGCAGAAACCAGAGCAACCAGGTCAACGGGATGGCCAAGGAGACCAAGTCCATCTCCTTGGCGTGCGCATTGATCTCCTCTCCATGGAGGAGGCGGTGGCCAGGATCGAACAGTTCATCCAGGATGGCTCGCCTCACCACGTGGTGACAGCTGATGCCTCGGCCATCTTACGGGCCTATGAGGATCCCCGCTTCCGGGAGATCCTTGGCAATGCTTCCCTCGTTGTCCCAGATGGGATTGGTGTTGTCTGGGCGGCCCGCCTCTTTGGGCGTCATGTCCCGGAACGGGTCCCAGGTGTGGAGCTTGTGGAACGCCTCTGTGCTCTGAGCGCAGAGAAAGGTTATACCGTGTTCCTCCTGGGAGCAGCCCCAGGTGTGGCGGAGGAGGCGGCCAGGGTCCTCTCCACTCGGTATCCGGGCCTGCGCGTCGTGGGGACCCACCACGGGTACTTCCGGCCGGAAGAGGAAGAAGGGATCCTGGCGAGGATCCAGGGGAATCGTCCCCACCTGCTCTTCGTGGCGCTGGGTGTTCCGGCGCAGGAGGCCTGGATCGCTCGACATCGGGATATCCTGGGGGTTCCTGTAAGCATCGGGGTGGGGGGGAGTTTCGATGTGCTCTCTGGGCGTCTCCGCCGGGCCCCGCGGTGGATGCAGCGGCTGGGACTGGAGTGGTTGTTCCGCTTGCTCCAAGAACCGTGGCGGTGGCGAAGGATCTTAGCGCTCCCACGGTTTGTATGGCTTGTGGCAAAGGCGCGGGTTTCCCGTGGAGGAGTATGAGGGTTCCTCAAGAAGAGAGGAGGAGTTTCGTCCTATCCGGAGGAAAATTGAGGATGCCGGGCTTGGCGAGGGGAAGGAACAACGATGGGCCACAGACACCCTTTCCTCGAGCGACTTGAGCAAGGGCCGATCCTCTGCGACGGAGCCATGGGGACGATGCTCTACTCCCGTGGTGTCCCCTTCGACCAGTGCTTCGATGCGCTCAACCTCACGCGGCGGGACCTTGTCCAGGGGATTCACCTCGAGTACATCCAGGCCGGGGCTGAGATCATCGAGACCAACACCTTTGGAGCCAACCGTATCAAGCTGGGCCAGCATGGTCTTGAAAAAAGCGTCCGGGACATCAATTTCTGGGGGGCCAAGATTGCCAAAGAGGCGAGGGATATTGCCGGGCGGTCCGTGTTCATCGCCGGATCTGTTGGTCCCCTCGGAAAACCGCTGGCGCCCTTCGGCCTTGTTTCCCCGGAGGAGGCTCGGGAGATCTTCCAAGAGCAGATCGAGGCCCTGGTCGAAGGAGGGGTAGACCTGTTGATCCTAGAGACCTTCTTCGACCTGCGGGAACTAGAGCAAGCAGTGCGCGTAGCCAAAGAGACCTGCGACCTCCCCATCATCGCCCAGATGACCTTTAACGAGGAAGGCCGGACGATCATGGGGAATACGCCGGAAGAAGTGGTAGCAGTACTGGATGCCCTGGGCGCGGACGTCATTGGGGCCAATTGCTCAACGGGTCCCCAGCCCGTATACGCGGTAATGCTGGAAATGCTCAAGGTGAGCCGGAAACCCCTCTCTGCCCAGCCTAACGCCGGCTACCCCGCCCGGATCGAGGGGAGGTTCATTTACCCATCCACCCCTGCCTACATGGCAGATTACGCACGGCGCATGGTCCAGGCGGGGGTGCGCGTTATCGGTGCGTGCTGCGGGACGACCCCTGAGCACATCGCGGCGATCCGGGAAGCCATCCAGGACCTACGACCTCCCGAGATCCGACCTGTGATTGTCCCTCAACCCGTGCGTGAGGAGAAAACGCCACCGCCTGTGGCCCGCCCCACAGAGCTCTCTCGTAAGCTCGGACGCCAGTTCGTGATCAGCGTGGAGATCGACCCGCCAAAGGGATTGGACCCCACCAAGGATCTCCAGGGCGCTAGGCTCCTGAAGGAAAAAGGTGTGGATGTGATCAACGTGGGAGACAGTCCCATGGCAAGGGTGCGCATGAGCGCCTTGGCCATGTGCTACCTCATCCAAGAACATGTGGGCATGGAGACCATCATCCACTTCACCACCCGAGACCGAAACATCCTCGGGCTCCAGGCGGACCTCATTGGGGCACATGCAATGGGTGTGCGCAACATCCTAGCCTTGACAGGGGATCCACCGCGCATTGGGGATTATCCTGGTGCCACCGCAGTCTACGACGTGGATTCCATCGGCCTCATCCGCATCCTCAGCCATCTCAAGCGAGGGACGGACTTGGCAGGAAAGCCCATTGGGCAGCCCGCCTCCTTCTTCGTGGGGTGTGCCCTCGACCTCAACCCGCAGGTTCGGGACCGGGAGCTTCCTCGCTTGGAGCAGAAGATCGAGGCGGGCGCCGACTTCATCATGACCCAGTTTATCTTCGAGCCTGAACCTCTCCTGGACTTCCTGGAGAAAGTGGGAAAGCCTCCCATCCCGATGATGGTGGGAATCCTGCCGCTCCAGAGTTACCGCCAGGCCGAGTTTCTTGCCAATGAAGTCCCTGGGATCGTTATCCCCGCATGGGTCAGGGAGCGGATGCGCCAGGCCGGGAACAGGGGCCGGGAGGAGGGGCTCGCGCTCGCCGAGGAATTGCTCAAGGCCATTATGGACAAGGTGGAAGGGGTTTATCTCATGCCTTCCTTTGGCCGATACGAGGTGGTGGCGACCCTCGTCGAGATCATCCGGAGCTCCACAGCTACTGCGCGACCGAAGTAAGGAGGGGGGTTCGTGGAACCGCTGACTGCGATCATCCCTGTGGCTGGGATGGGGACGCGCCTTCGCCCCCATACCCACACCCAACCCAAGGCGCTCATGCATGTCGCTGGCAAGCCGATTCTCGCG
>JAUQQG010000037.1 GCA_030550015.1 bacterium
GTAAGAATCAGAACCACTCCGATTCCTATCGCGGCTCTTCTCATTCCTTCTCACTCCCCTTCGATCCTTGAAGGATTTCGTTCACGACTTCCTCGATATCCGGCTCCTCGGTCGAAAACCCGAGCACACGAACCCCAGCCTCCTGGATCGCCTGCAGCACCCGGAGCCTCTCCCCAGGAGGACAGGAAACAATAAGGTGGCCGTCCTCGAAGATTGCAGGATGGCTTGCCAAGCCTGGGATGCTGCAGATCGCTTCATCCGTTGGGACACGCACGCGCAGCCGCGGCCGGAACCGTTCCCTGAGTGCATCGATCCCATCCTTCACCACAAGCCTGCCCTCTTTCAAGATAGCCACAGAAGTCGCCATCTCCTCACTGTCTTGGATGACGTGCGAGGAGAAGATCACGATCTTCCCGTTCGCCCGCCACCTTTGGACAATTGTCCGGAGGGCCTGCCTTCCCTCGACGTCGAGGCTCAGGGTTGGCTCATCCAAAAGAAGAACTGTGGGATCGCCCAGGATAGCCACAGATAGCCCCAGCCGCTGTTTCATCCCCCCTGAATAGGTCCCCACAGGTCTCTGGAGAAAGTCCTCAAGGCACATGATCTCGACCACCTCCCTCACAGCACTGGGTGGAACGCCGCGGATACTGGCATAGAAGAACAGAATCTCTTCCCCAGCGAGGGAAGCGGGGAAGTCCACGCGCTGGGGGAGGTAGCCGATGCACCGTTTCGCTTCCTTAGGCTGGCGCCAGGGATCATATCCCTCCACAGAGACACGGCCGCAGGTGGGCCGCACGAGGCCGGCGAGGATCTTCAAAGTGGTGCTCTTCCCTGCTCCATTGGGACCAAGGAGCGCTAGGACCTCCCCAGGTTCGACGTGGAAGGAGAGCTCCTCTACGGCCGTGACCTCCCCATACCGCTTCGTCAGACCCTCGACCTGGACCATGCTCCAGACCTCCTGCGACCTGCCCTCCACAAAACCATTGTGGTCCCAAAGACCAACAAGGCCGCGAAAACCCCACTAGCTTTACTGCCCGGCCGGATGGGCCCAGTTGGGAGGGCGAAGGGGATATCTTCCTGGCGCATCCGAGGGGAGCGATCCTCTTCCCGCGGGAGCTCCAGGACTGGGAGCGCCTCCTCGGCGAAGGCCAGCGCCCGGACGGCGGGGCTGTGAAATAGGATCCGTACCTCTGGGTAGTTCTCGCTGAGGAAACCAAACAGCGAGCCAACTTTGTAAGGAATGTCCCCGGTCCCGTCTCCGTCGAGGTCGTAGCCGCGGTAATCGCTCCAGTAGTTGCCTTCCCACCTGTTCAGGAGCCGCCCCCGGTTGAGGTGGACTTGGTCCCCGTTCTCCACGAAGGCATTCCCTGTGAAGAGGTTGTTGATCGAGCTAGAGAGAATCCTAGCGCCAATGGTGTTGGCCGCAATGAGATTACGGCGGATACGATTCTCCCTGCTGTTGTCCATAAAGATACCGACCTCGTTGTCCACGATGCTGTTTTCTTCAATGAGAGAATCCTCACAGTCCTTCAGGAAAAGGCCGTAGGCGCCATAGCCGCGACTGTGGGCAAACAGGTTCCTGCGCGCCACGATGCGCTTCGCGTACATGGGTGCGGCCGCCACGCCGTTGTACTGGAAGACATTTCCCTCGAAGGTATTGTCGTCGGAGTACATGTAGTGGAGGCCAATACGCCCATAGAGCACGTAGTTACCGCGGATGCGGTTCCCATTGGAGAACTCGAAGTACAGACCGTCGCGGGGGTACAAAATCATGTTTCCTTCGATGTGGTTCCTATGGGAGCCAAACAAGTGAATGGCATTCCCCCTGTCGTGTTCACCGACCCCAAGACCTTGGATCCGGTTCCCCACGATGGTGTTCCCACTCGCCCCAAGCAGGAAGATGCCAAAGAGCGCATTCGTAATCTCGTTCCCGCGGATGGTGTTGTGATCGCCAAGGACCTTCACAGCTGCCTCGTTCCTCCACAGCCGCCGCCCGCTCCCCCGGATGATGAACCCTTGGACGGTGGCACCCCCTGCCTTGATGGTGAGGACGTCTCCCTGGCCGCCCCCGTCCACCACCGGCCTCCCCTCACCCACCAGCCGCACCGCCTTGGAAATCACCAACCGCTCACGATAGACTCCCGGCTGGACGAGGATGGTATCTCCCTCGTGCGCGCGGACGAGAGCCTGGCCAATCGTTGCGAATCCCTCCCTTCCCACAATCCAGGTATGTCCCCGCCCTTCCTCCTGCAGAAACGCCTTCCCACCTTCCTCCCTTATGGGAGAGGATACACGGGAGAGAGGGGGTGTAGGTGCGCCCTGGATCGTAGCCCACGGACTCGCCGCGGCAGTCCAAGCAAGGAGGAGCGATGTTAGGAACGCGATCTTCCGCGCCATGGGCTTGACCTCCAGAAGGCCAGCACGACCAGGACGAAGGCGATCACGTGGAGCAACGTCCCCACATGGAATGTCGCGGAAGTGATGAAGTTGGCCAAGCGCTGGCTCCCTAGGATCGGAGGTGTGAACGGAGGCACCCGGATGGGCGCGTCGGGATCGAGCGTGTGACCGTACAGGTATAAACGGTACCACAGATCCAGGATCCCAAGAAGGGCTACGGGCGCGAGGACGATGAGGAGAAAGGGAATCCAGCGCCTGCCCGTCCACGCCGCCACTGTGGCAAGGAGGGCCACACCCAGGAAGGCTACTGGGATGAGTCGAAGCTCTGGGAAGTCCTCGGGCCGGATCTCCCGCATCCCCACGTAGTGGTTTAAGGTGTTAATAATGTCCAGCTTCCCCCTCAGCCCCCAGGCATAGACGGCGAGGGTGAGTCCCTCTGGGTACTGAGGAGCGATGAGCCTCACCTGCCACAGGGGGAAGGCGAACGAGAGAAGGACCAGAGCGGCGGAAAAGAGCAAGAGGCGGCGCTCCCACCTCCCGAGCTCTCCGCGCCCAATCCATCCCATCATCCTAGCTCCACCTCGCTTTTGGAGAGTGTGGTGTCGCGAACACAGGCAGAGGAGGGTGCCCCTTGGGCATCCCTCCCCCTGCCGCTTTGGCCTTTCGTTTTCGTGTTACTTCTTTGGTTTCACCAAAAGGTATCCCTGCATCTCCTGGTGCAGCGCGGAACAGAAGTTGGTGCAGTAGAACGGGTAGACACCTGGTTTTTCCGCTACAATGGAGATTGTCTTTGTTTCCCCGGGCTGGATCTCCATGTTCACGTTGTACAGGGAGATCCCAAACCCATGGGTTAAGTCCTCATCCAGGTCGTTATTGGTGATGTGGAAGAAGACCCGGTCCCCCTGGTTCACTTCCACGTTGTCGGGAACGTAGCGGCTGCGGATGGCGTACATGTAAACGTGGACCTCGTTCCCCTTGCGCTCGATGCGAGCATCCTTGGGGCTCCACACCGAATTGGGGCGCTTGGTTTCTTTGGGGTGGATCTCGATGGCCTTGATCTTATCCGCCTTGACGATCTGGGCATAGTGGGGCTCGGGGTCGACAGGGGCATCGGCGATGACGCGCATCTTCCCACCAGCGATGTCGATGAGTTGCAGACTCTCAGGATGCGACGGTCCCACACTCAAGAACCGGTCCTTAGCCATCTTGTTGAGCGAGACCAGGTACTTGCCATCTGGAGAAGCGGAGTCTCCTTCCGCCGCGGCCAAGTGGCCAACGTTGTAGTTGATCTGCACCTTGTCCACGACCTTCCAGGTACCCAGCTGCCACTTAGCGATGGCGCTGTCCAAGAAGAGGCTCGTGTAGGCGAACCCTTTGTCGTCGAACTGGGTGTGGAGTGGACCAAGGCCCACAGGCACCTCGGCCACGCGCACAGATTCGTAGTTGAGCACAGGAAGCCCACGCACCGTGCCCGCGAAGTCTTTCTTCTGGATCGCCTCCTGGATCTTGGCGAATTCGTAGACGGTTACCGTGGGCTGGAGCTTGCCACTGGCCACAATGAACCGCCCATCAGGAGAGACGTCCACACCGTGTGGGCTCTTCGCCACTGGGATCAGGTACACGAGCCCGGGGACCTTCGTGGGATCCACGACTTTCACTCCGGCGATGGCGGTAAACTTGCCCGCCTTGACGGCCTTCTCGACTTCTCTCCAGTTCAAGACAATGATGTAGTCGCGGTCGTTCTTGGAGGCGTTCTTCTCGAGCACTGTGGTGGCTTCCTCGGTGTTGTAGGTGGTGAGGAAAGCCCACCCCTCGCTCACCTTCTTCCCTGCGTCGGAGAGGTCATACTGCCATGGTGGGAGGAGGAGCTCCCACCCTACGCTCATCTCCCCGGTCTTCGGATCCACAGCGATGGCTGCAAGCACGCCGAAATATTTCTTCCCGTACTCAGAGAGGGGGGCATAGGTTCCAGTAGGGATGGGGGCGGAAAAGCGGCTCGGCATCATAAAGTACTCTGTATTCGGGGTGACGAAGGCGGCGCAGTGGGGGCCCATGATGTTCGGCACAGGTCCGAGGATTTGACCTACGGTGAAGGTCTTCAGGTCAATGCGGGCAACACGGTTGTTGGCATTATCATTGACAAAAAGCCACCGCCCGTCATACTCACCCCTGGTCTCCGAGAGAGCAGGGTGGTGGACATCACCCCACGTGTACCCTCCAAGCATCCTCTTGGAGTGTTCGTCGTACCCCCACCCTGTGGCGGGATCGGGAGTAAAGACGGGGATGGTGCGGATCCGTCGCATGGAGGGAATTCCAAAAACGTAGACCTGTCCGGAATGCCCTCCAGAGGCGAACATGTAATACTCATCGAGCTTACCTGGAGGGACAAACGCCTTTCCAGGTTCCTGGGCTCCACTCTCCCTCCCTCCCAGCTGAGGAAGGACAATGGCCAAGGCGATGACGACAAGCGTCACCGCTCCGAGGATCCCGGCGGACTTCACCCTTCTCCTCATGGCACTGCCCCCTTTCTGTGCGGGCGGTTGATCCCACCCCATTTCGTTGTTATGGCTCGACAATGAGCTGGCCGACCATGTTCTGGTGGCTTGGACTGCACTTGATGTTGCACTGGAAGGGAAACGTTCCTTCTTCGCTTGCCACGAACTCCACGACCACGGGTTGCCCGGGGAAGATCAAATCGGTGTCGATGTCGTAATCCAGGAGTTGGAAACTGTGGGTCACGTCGTAGCTCATGAGCTTCAGACGCACCCTCTCCCCTTTGCGCACCACGATCCTCGCTGGCTGGAAGCCGCCATGCTCAAAGGTATGGATGATGACGGTGATCTCCCGGACCCCTTCTGGGTGAGGCTTCTCCTTGAACTGGTAGGCGAAGATCCCCACAGGCAGGAGCACCACGATGGCGAAGACCACAATTGCCGCCACCACATCCGCTCTCCGCATCCCTTTTCCTCCTTAACCAACGACGACAGGCGAGAAGGTGACTGGGTGATTCTACCCCAGGTACAGCGCCAGGAACACCAAGGTCCCTCCGATCAGATATGCTGTGAGAGGTACAGACGCTTTCCGCGCCTGCGCTTCCTCAAAGGTCTTGTGCAAAATCCCCGTACCGACAAAAACCGACCAGGCTAGCCCCACAAGCAACAAGGGGACCTGCAGGTAGGGGACGATGCCAGGAGCATAAGGGGTCCAGGGATAGCTCTTCGTCCCGAAGAGGTCCCATCCCCAGCCAAAGGGATCTGACAGCACCGAGACGGCGTAGGAGATGTTGGGGAGGACGAACGCCAAGCTGAAGGCGATCCACCCGAACAGCCCCAGGGGGACGAGCGCATAACTCGTGTTCACGAAGACTTCAGAGAGGGGCACAGAGCGGGTTCCAGCAATTTTCCGCACCAGGGCGCTCATCCCCAGGTGAAGGCCTGGGGCAAGGACGAGGATGGAGCCAAGGAACATCCCGGCGTATCCAAGGAAGCCCCAACCTCCAAGGTTCGCCCAGCTCTTGAGAGTTCCCCACGGGCCGATCATGATGATGGAATACAGGATGGCGCTCCCCAGCATGATGAAGGCCTTGAACGCTTCGTCAAGTTTCCACCCCTTCTCCACCAGGAGATCCGTCCCGAATGGTCGCAGGTTGATGGTGATGTTCCCATAAGGGCAGGCCTTCACGCACTCGGTGCAGAGGAGGCAGTAGGTGTTCCGTTCCATCCCCCCGCCCGGGAACTCGAAGTTGGGACAGCCATACCCGCCGATCCCTCCGACCTTGAGGCTCTCGGGGGTGCTGCCACGGTAACAGGATTTGAACCGGCACTGGCGGCAGACTTCTGCGTCGATCCGCCGGAGCTCTACGGGAGCAGCCATGGAGTAAAGCCCTAGGAACCCGCCCACGGGGCAAAGATAGCGGCAGAAGGCCCTGCGCTCGAACACCAGGTGCATGACCACCGCCACGGCCATGAGCCCTAGGAGAAGGAACCCTGTCACCACGGGCCGCGTGGTCACAATCGGGCTGAACAGCGCGATGGTGAGGAAGCCGAAGTTGGCAAGCCACAGGTTCCTGAGCTGGCGGGGCCATCTCTTGCCAAGGCCTAACCCTTGGCTGACGAAGCTCACGAAACTCTTGCGCTGTAGCCACTCCCCGAAGGCTGGGATGGGGCACATGGCGCACCATACCCTCGCCCCGAAGGGGACAAGAACGACGATCAAGAGGGCCCACCAGACGATCCAGACGAAGATGATGGAAAAGTTCTTGGCCCCCACGGGGATACCGAAGATCCCAGAGAGGATGACGATGGTGAAGGCCAGGAGGTTGGGGACGATGAGGGTAAACTGGAACCACCTTTGGAAGACAAGCCAACGCAGGAAGGGTGCGAGCTGGAGGAGGTCCCTCTTCCAGCCTATCTTGACAGGCTTTGTTTCCGCGACCCGGGTAACCTTGGCCCCTACCGCCTCGTCGTCCACGGTTTAGGCCTCCTTCCTCCACCAGGCATAGCCAAGAGCAACCACCCCCACCACCATGGCCAAAAACGCCGAACCCGCCAAGGGGATGTTCGGGCGGACGATGATCTCCCCCACCATGAAGGGATGGAGGGGACCGCAGATAGCCGAGCAACGGTACCGGATCTTCCCAGGGCGATTGGCCACGAAGGTGATCTCCGCCTCCTCCTGTGGGGGGACCTTTACGTCAATGCCGTAGCCATCGATGTAGACGCCGTGGGTGATATCTTCCGAGCGTACCCGCAGGATCACAGTATCGCCCAGGTTCACTGTGATCCTCGGAGGGTCAAAGGCGAACTGCCGAGCAGTAATTTCAAACTCTCGCTCGGTGGGGGCAGGACGGTGCACCCAGGCGAATCCTGCCGCGGCAGCGCCCAAGACGATGATGGCAATTCCAATAAAGAAAAACCTGTTCCTCTGCATCCTAGCGCCACTATAGATCCAAAAGACGAATTAAGTCTATCGGGGAATTGGAGGGTTTTTGCATGTGCTTTGTAGGGGGAAAGCCTACTCCAGATCGCGCTCTGGAGGGGTGTTGCAACATTTTGTTGCAGACGACAGCCCACCAAGGTTCTCCGCCCTTGGGAAAGGAGCATGGAACTCGCGGTCCCTTACGTGGGCTTTTGGATCCCCAGCTTTTTCATCTTCCGCCAGAGGGTTGTCCTGTTGACCCCGAGGAGCTTGGCACAGCGACCGATGCGCCAGTGGGTAGCTTCCAGCATCGCCAGGATGCGCTCCCGCTCGCTGGTAGGAGACCTCGGGTTAGGTTCTCCCTGGTGTTGCTGAGGACGGGCGTACATGTGGGGAGGAAGGTGGGTGGGGAGGATCTCCCCTCCCCTGCAGAGGGCGAAGGCATAGCTCAGGATACCTTCCAGCTCCCTTACGTTACCGGGAAAGTCGTAGCTCAAGAGGAGGGAGAGGGCGTCCTGGGAGATCCCCGTGACCGACGGGTTCACCTCTGCCCGCAGGCGGTTCATCAAGCGCTCCGCCAGGAGAGGGATGTCCTCTTTTCGCTCCCGCAAAGGGGGGACGGCCAAGGTGATCCGTAGGAGGCGATCGGCGAGAGTCCTGTCAAACCGCCCCTCCTGGGCCAGGGCAGCGAGGTCCCGGCTCGTGCCAGCGAGGAATCTCGCATCGGAGGTGAGGACCTCGCGGCCGCCCACCCTGCTGAATCCTCCCCCATCGAGGAAGATGCGCAGCCGCTCTTGGAGCTGCGGGGATGTCTCAGCCACGTCCTCCAGGAAGACGCTCCCTCCCCGGCACAGCTCCAGGGCCCCCGGCCGGCCTGATGTGGCCCCTGGAAAGGCACCCTCCACGAACCCGAATAGCTCCCGCTCAAGAATCACTTCGGAGATTCCAAGGGTTCGCAGAGAGCTGAACATTCCTCCTGCCTTCAAGCTCATCCGGTGGATCGTCTCGGCTACCCAAGCTTTCTCCGTTCCCGGCTCCCCCAGGATGAGCACGGGCTCCGTGCTGTCGCGGATGTTCTCGATGGCCTCGTACAATCGGATCATCCCCTCGCTCCGCCCGCACAAGAATCCGAACTCCTTGCGCGTGCCGGCCTCCCTCTCCAGCGCCCGAAGGGCGGTTACGTCGCGGAGGATGCGCACCGCCGCAACAATGCGTCCCTTCCGGTCTCGCACGGGGACGGTGTGCACGCGGACGATACGGATCCCTCCGTCCTTGCGGAAGAGGAAGGTCTCGAAGTCGTCGGGGGCCTTCCCCGTCTCGAACATCTCCTGCATGTCGCATGTCCTCTGACAGAACCGCCCCGCGCATACCTCAAAGCACCGTCTCCCCAAAGCCTCGTCCTTGCGGTAACCCGTCAGCCGTTCGGCAGCGCGGTTGAACCCTACCACACACAGCTCCCCGTCCACGGTCATGACCCCGTCCTCCATGGCGTCGAGGACGGATTCATAGCTGACGGTCTCCCGGGCACGCCACAGCATTCCCTCATCCCTCCAAGATGCCCTTCATCAGGGCATACCGGACGAGTTCTGCTCGGCTCTGTAACCCAAGCTTCTCCATGATCCTGGCCTTATAAGCCTCCACCGTCTTGACGCTCAGGTGGAGCTGGCTTGCGATCTCCTTGTTCCCATAGCCAAGAGCCACGAGGCGGAGCACCTCGCGCTCCCTGGTGCTCAGTTCCTCCCTGCTAGTCCCCCCGTTTCGGATGAACGAGTGCACAAGGACATGCGCAAGGGAAGGATCCACATAGACGCCCCCGGCATAGACAGTGCGAATGGCGTGGCACAGCTCGCTGGCAGGGGACTGCTTCACCAGGTACCCAGACGCCCCCGCCCTCAGGAGGTAGCGGAGGTAGAGCTCGTCGGCGTGGATCGTGAGGACGAGGACCTTCACCTGGGGAACTGCTTCCTTGATGCGCTCCGTGGCCTCGATCCCGTTCATCCCGGGCATGCTGATGTCCATGAGGACGACATCTGGCACCAGGGTTTTGCACTTTTCATAAGCTTCCCAACCGTTTGAGGCCTCGCCCACCACCACCATGTCGGCCTGGGATTCCAGGAGTGCGCGAAATCCAGCGCGAACCACTGCATGATCTTCGGCAATGAGGATCCGGATCTTCTCCTCCATCCTCCCAATCGCCCCTTTCGGGAACACTCTGCAACATTCTGCAACATGATCCTACCGTGGGGATGTGTGTGGGTAAATCCGGTCCCTGCTGTATTTTGCATCTTCTCTTCCGTACCCGCTGCTTGGGGTGGAAGATTCCTTTGGCTGGGAGGAGGTTCCATTTGCCTCCTGCGATCCTGACTGCTATAATGGATGGCGCAAGACGCTGGGGGTGCCCAAAAGGCTGAGAAGGCGGCGTAGAGCCGCCTACCCCTTGAACCTGATCTGGGTAATGCCAGCGGAGGGAAGCGTCGCTGTGCAGGAGATTAGACTGCCGCCGTCCCTCGGGCACGGCGGTGTTTTCTTTTCATGAGCCTGGCAAAATCGCTTGCGGAGACGTGGGCAGGGTACTCCCTTGGTTCGTGGGAGCACTTCCCAGTGGCAGGGACGAAAGGGAGTGCGCATAGGAAGCAAGCGCAGGGTGAGAGATCTCGTGAGCAACCGATTCCATCTCCACCTCATCACAGACCGGAAGCGGGCGAGGGGCGACCTTATCGAATCGGTGCGGAAGGCGCTTGAAGGCGGCGTGGATTGGGTGCAGGTACGTGAGAAAACCGCCCCAGCCGCGGAGCTCTATGAGCAGGCCCGGCAAATCCTGGAGATCGCCAAACCACTTGGCGTGGGCGTGCTCATCAACGACCGGGTTGACGTCGCCCTGGCCCTAGGTGCAAGCGGGGTCCACCTGGCGAAAAAGAGCCTCCCACCACAGGCTGTGCGCCCGCTCCTTCGCCCTGGCCAACTCCTTGGGAGGTCCGTCCACTCCCTGGAGGAAGCCCTCGCCTTTGCCCCTGTGGTGGATTACCTCACCTTCGGGAACGTCTTCCCCACCGAATCCCACCCGGGGATCCCTCCCAAAGGGGTGGAGGAACTGGAAAGGGTGGTGAATGCGGTGGACATCCCGGTGTTGGCCATCGGAGGGATTACCCTGGAGAACCTCGACCTTGTACTGCAGACGGGGTGCTCGGGGATCGCCGTCATCGGGGCCATCCTCGCCGAAGCAGACCCGAGCGAGGCGGCGCGGCGTCTCCGGGAGGCCCTTGACAGGTCGGCGTTCCGCCCCCGTATTCCCTTTCTGAAGGCGGAAGAGGTGAAAGATTCGTAGGGACAGATCCCTGTGATTATCCCATGCAGGCCCGTGTTTCCCGCGGATGGAGGAGGTGAAAAGAGGACGAGCGATGCGGCTTGTGGTCAACGGAAAGGAACAGCATTATGATGGGGAAGCCACCGTGCTGGCTTTCCTCCAGAGCTACCGCATCGAACCCAACACGGTGGCAGTTGCGGTGAATGGGGAGATCGTGCCCCGAGAGAGATGGGCGCAAACTCCGCTCAAGGAAGGAGATGAGGTCGAGGTGGTGCATGTGGTCGCTGGAGGAAGTGGTCCTTCGCTTGACCCAGGCCTTTGGCCCTTGGGAAAGCCGTACCGCCCGGAGGAGGACCCGCTCGTCATCGCCGGGAGGACCTTCACCTCCCGGCTCATCCTGGGGAGCAGCAAGTACCCCTCCCCGGAGGTGATGAAGGCTGCGTGGGAAGCCTCAGGAACCCAGATGGTCACCGTGGCCATCCGCTACATGAACCTTGAGGAAGGGGGAGGGAGCGGGATCCTCTCTTACATCGATCGCTCGCGGATCCACCTCCTCCCGAACACGGCGGGGGCCAAGACTGTCCAACAAGCAGTTCGTATGGCCCATCTCTGCCGCGAGGCCACGGGGACCAACTGGATCAAGCTCGAGGTCATCGGGGACGACACCTACCTCTGGCCTGACGTAGCGGCGACCGTGGAAGCCACGAAAATCCTGGTGGAGGATGGCTTCGTTGTCCTTCCCTACACCAGCCATGACCTGGTGGCCGCCCTGCGCCTTGAGGAGGCAGGTGCGGCTACGGTGATGCCCCTCGCATCACCCATTGGCTCAGGGCAAGGGTTCATCGATTGGGTGAGCATCAAGCGCATCATTGACTCGGTGAGCGTCCCGGTGATCGTGGATGCGGGAATTGGAACGCCATCGGACGCGGCCATCGCCATGGAGCTAGGAGCCGCAGCAGTGCTGACCAATACTGCCGTGGCCAAGGCCAAGAACCCCGTGCTCATGGCGGAGGCAATGAAGTGGGCGGTGCTCAGCGGGCGGATGGGCTACTTGGCTGGGCGCATCCCCAAGCGGGAAACGGCAGAACCATCGAGCCCACCTGAGGGGGTCATCGCTGCCCGCCCCTCACCCTAACTCCCTCTCCCTGATCGATCCAACCACATGGCACGGAAGGGAGAGCGATGCGGAGAGAGGATCTACCGCATCCTCCGGGACGGTGACAAGCACACAGGTAGAGGGGCCTGCGGACTTCCCCAAGTCTAGGCTCGGCGAAGGGAGAGGAACGAATACCCCTCCGGCTCCGTGGGCAAGCTCTTCTGCCTCGTAGCGGATCCCCCGAGACCCAACAGGGAGGATCTCATGCACAGCGTCCAGAGCGAGGAGGCGCTGGATCGTAGTAGGGTTTGCTACGTCCGGATCGTCCAGATCCACATGGTCCATAGGAGCGGATTTTGGAACGCCCGCAACAAGGACCAAATCCCCCAACGCAGTCCTCCCCAGCCTCAACTCCTGCGGGGAAGCGAGTCCGAGCCCCGTGACGCCAAGAAACGTTTGCTTAGTCCACACGTTTTCCTCGGTGCTCCCCGTGACCGCAACCTTCCCTCCGAGGCCGCAGCGTTCCAGCTCCTCGTGGATTCCCGCGAGGATCTCCCTCCCGTATGGCTCCATGGACACACCCAGGGTGTCCACAAGCACCACCGGAGTCCCTCCTGCGGCGAGGATCTCCATGAGCACCACCCGCGCACACGCACGGCCCACTACCTTTGCCGATGCGGGATAGACATCCTCCGGCTGAGGGCCGATCCCTCCCAGTGAGTCGCAAGCGATGATCCAGATCCTGAACGCATCCTCCTGAACCAAAATGAGGTCCCTCCAACGGGAAACCCTGATTCCCTGCATCACGGCTTTCTCCGCCCCCGCCACCGCAGAGCGATCACAGCAGCCATGCCGACGTTGATGGCCGAACCCGGAAGCAGGGCCAGGACAAGCCCAGGAACAGCCGCCCAGCCAAGGAAGGGCGCGACGGACAGCGGTCCGGCGACCCCGTTGAGGAGGATGGCCGCAAGGACGGCAAGGGGCCGCGACGACCGGAAGAGGAAGCCGAAGACGGCCACGTATGCGGCCATCTCCAGCGCGATCCCCAGGTGCAACCCTCCCAGCGGAAACCCTACGCTCCATGCGCTGAACAGGTGGCCCGCCGCCCCCACGGTCATCCCTTCGGGAATCCCTAAGGCCGCGGCAGCGAAGTAGCCAGGAAGGCTGTCCAGGGCTACTGTCCCTGTCGGGCTCGGGATCTTGAGGTAAGCGCCCACCGCGCTGGTCGCAATGAGGAGGGCAACCTGGAGGAGGCGCACAGGCGGCCAAGTAAGTTTCATGGTCGGATTACCTTTTACCTCTACGATCTCTGTGGCACACTCTCTTTTGCCATGGCAGCGAGCAGGGCAAGGTTCTCCTCCCGCTTCCGCACCGCCACCCGAATGTACCAGTCCCCGAGGCCAGGGATGGAAGCACAGTCTCGCACCAAAATCCCCCACCTTCCGAGCCGCTCCCAGAGTTCGCCGGAGCGGAGACCGGTCCCGCTGATGTCCACGAGAAGGAAGTTGGTCTGAGAAGGGAACGTGATATACCCTGCGAGGCTGGAAATCTGTGATGAAAGGAACGCGCGCTCCGCAGAGATCAGGCGAATGGTTTCTGCCACGTAGGCCCTATCGGATAAAGCGGCAATGAGAGCGTGCTGGGCGAGGATGTTGACGCTCCAGGGAGGTTGGAGCCCTCGGAGAGCCTCGATCGTCGAGGGAGATGCTACGGCATAGCCGAGGCGGAGCCCCGGGAATGCGAAGAGCTTAGTGAGGGAGCCGATCACCACAACACCATCGGCCCGCGTTGCCTCCTGCACCAAGGAGTGCTCCCTGCCGGCGAAGTCCACGAAGGCCTCGTCCACGAGGACAGCGCATCGACCCTTTGCCTCCCTCACAATGCGCAAGACCTTCTCCCGGGACGCGAGGACTCCTGTGGGGTTATTCGGGTTACAGAGATACACCAGGTCGGCGTGCGAGAGACCTTTGAGGAGGGCACCGAGGGGGAGCTGGAAGCCCTCCCTGGGAGATGCCGTTACCTCCAAGACCTCTGCGCCCACGGCCCTTGCTCCTGCGATCCCCTCCACGAAGGTTGGGACGGAGGAAAGAAGGCGACGGGGCTGGAACAGGAAGAGGGCCAGGTAGAGCGCCTCGACGCCTCCGTTGGTGAGGAGGACGCTTTCAACGGGAACATCCAGCCACGCGGCCAAGTGCTCCCGCGCCTCCCGCGCCTCTGGATCCGGATAGAACGCCACGTCCTGGAGATGCTGCGCGAGCACTTCCTGGACCGCCCTGGGCGGGCCCAGCGGATTCAGATTGCTGCTGAAGTCGAGAAACTCCTTGGGGCTGCGTCCGAATCGGCGGGACGCCTCCCACACGTTCCCCCCATGGATCGCTTTGGACATGTGGAAGCCTCCCTTGGCTTCAATGCATGGCGGACGGCGCACGAACTCCCGCCAGGGCAAGGAGGACGACCACCTCCGTGACCTCTACGAGGAACCCATAGGTGTCCCCGGTATGCCCTCCCAGCCACCGGGCGATAGCCAGCGCACCAAGAATCGCAGCACCCATCCCCACAGCCGATCCGAGGAGTCCCACAGATCCTGCAACGGTCCCCGATGCAAGGGCTACGACCCCCGTTGCCACGACGAGTTTGAACACCCCTATCCCTTCCCGCGTAACACTCCCAAGGCCCTCCCTCCGAGCGGAAGGGTATCGCCACGCTGCATACACGGGGGCCCAGCGCCCTGTGGCGCCGATGACAACAAGGGCAGGGCCGACGATCCGGGAGGGCAATGCCCAGAGCGCTGCAACTTTCACAACCAGAAGCAACACAACCCCTGCAACCCCCAGCGCGCCCACATGCGGATCACGCATGATTCGCAGGACCTCCTCCCTCGTCCCTCCCCCTCCCCATGCATCCACGGTGTCCGCGAACCCATCGAGGTGGAGCCCCCCGCTCAGGAGGTACCAAGCCACCAAGACGAGCGCGCGTGCTGGACCTTCCGGAAGGAACGTCCGGATCCCCGTGTAGACCGCCCAGGCCCCTAGACCGAACAAGATTCCCACGATGGGGAAGAATACGGCTATGCCCGCTGCCGGCGGGCCGGAACCCAGCCCGTACGGGAGAGGGATCCTACTCAGGAGGGTCCAGGCCCAGAAAAACCCTCTCAGGAACCGCTCCATCTCCTTCCCCACACCATCGCAATCGCGTACCCAGTGGCAGAGATCAGAAAAGCGATCCAGGCTGCATATCGCGCCGCCTCGCGGATGCGGCGAGGGGCAAGAGGGCGGGTCATCTCCCCCAGGAAGGGCCTTTTCTCTACCCTTCCCTCGTAGACGTTGACCCCTCCGAGGCGGACACCCAGGGCTCCGGCCATCGCCGCTTCTGGAATCCCGGCGTTGGGGCTAGGGTGCTTTCTCCCATCGCGGCGGAGAGTAGCATAGCAACGCTTAGGATCGAGACCCGCAACCCATGCCGCCAGGGGAAAGAACGGGATAGACAGGCGGGCAGGAAGATAGTTCAAGGCGTCGTCGAGTTTCGCCGAGGCCCAACCAAAGTGCAGGTACCTCGGGTTTTTATGGCCCACCATCGCGTCCAAGGTGTTGGCAGCGCGGTATCCCATGGCCGCAGGGAGGCCGCCAAGGAGCGCGTAGAAGAGCGGGGCGGTGATGGAGTCTGTGATGTTTTCCGCCACCGACTCCACCGTCGCGCGTACCACTTCTTCCTCCGACAGGTGAGAGGTCTTGCGGCCAACGATCTCTCCGGCCCTTCGCCTCGCAGTTTGAAGATCTCCGGATTCCAGGGCTTCCGCAACCCGATGTGCCGAGGCAAGGAGCTCCCGGATGGAAAAGGTGGTAGAGAGAATGGCCCCTTCGAACCCTAGGCGCAGCCAACGAGGCAGACGACGAAGCCCCTGCTCCAGCAAGGCGGTACCCCCCAGAGCAACTCCCACCACGATCGCGACAAAGAAGACCCCAGCGGCGCGCTGGTCTCCAGGCCTCTGGTGAGCAGAACGAAGCCTCCCCTCTAGCCATGCGGCAAGACGTCCCATGCCCACGACTGGATGGAGAGAACGTGGAGGCTCACCAAAGGCCAAGTCAAGAAGGAGAGCCAACGCCATCAGCAAAGACCGTTCTCCCACAGCCGCCTCTCCTTGTGCATCATCACGATGATCTTCGTGAGGCATCCTGCATCTACCGCCACAACGCGAAGGCCTCGCAGGCGTCCACGAAGCGCTTGGCCGCGTGCGGCACAGCCGCCAAGTGGAGGTGGACATAGGAAGCTAGCACGTTGCCATAGACCAGGCCATCCCTATGCCCGTCCAGGCCGACCCCCTTCACCATGTGATAGGCGGTCTCCTGGATATCCCCTGAAAGGGAGGACCAGTGGAATTCGTGGCCGCGCGCACGCTCTCCCCGTGTGAAGAGACAGGTCGGCCGCTGCGCCTCTATTTCGACATACCCGATAGCTCTGAGGTTCTGCTCCATGACAGCGGTATAAGGGAAGACCCCCGCCATCGCGTAGCGGGTTCCCTCAGCGACCCTGAGATGCTTGCAGAGGTACATCATACCCCCGCATTCGGCATATATGGGCATCCCTGCTTCCGCCGCCCTCCGGATCGCTTCGCGCATCGACCAGTTGGCCTCGAGTTCTGCCGCATGGACCTCAGGAAACCCTCCCCCCAGGTAAAGACCACAGACCCCTTCCGGGAGATCCCTGTCTTCTGTGGGGCTGAAGAAGATCAGCTCGGCGCCGTAAGCCCTGAGGACATCCAGCGCATCCTCGTAGTAGAAGTGAAACGCCCTGTCCCTGGCCACACCGATGCGCACGCGCGAAGGGTAGGATGGGGTCAGCCATCCCTGCGAAGAGGGAAGGGAGGGGGCATGTCGGGCAATAGCAAGGAGCCTCTCCAGATCTACATGTTCCCTGACCGCTGCACCCAAGCGCTCAAAGATCTCGCCGTACTCTGCCTCGGTCGCAGGCACAAGGCCAAGATGGCGCTCTGGGATGGATCCCCCTTCGATGCGCGGGAGTGCCCCAAGGAGTGGAATGTTCAATTCCTCTTCGATGGCTTGTCGCAGCCACTCCCTGTGCCTTGGCCCGCCACTGAGGTTACAGATCACGCCTGCAAGGTGAACCTCCCGGTCGAGCTCCCGGAACCCGAGGACCGTCGCTGCGATGCTCCGGACCGCGCTGGAAGCGTCCACGACGAGGATCACCGGCGCATCCAGGAGCTTGGCCACGTGCGCCGTGGAACCTGCCTCCCCCTTCCCGTTGGATCCATCGTACAAACCCATCACACCTTCAATCACGGCGATCCCCTTGCCCACCGCTGCACGACTGAACAGAACCTTAAGCACCTCCTCTGGGAGGATCCAACTATCGAGGTTCCGGGAGATCCTCCCAGTTGCGGCGGTGTGCAAGCTTGGATCGATATAGTCAGGCCCAACTTTGAAGGGCTGGACGCTTAGGCCGAGAGAGCGCAGGGCTGCCATGAGGCCCAGTGCAACTGTCGTCTTCCCGACCCCGCTATGGGTCCCAGCGATGACAACGCGCGGCACATGCACCATCCCTGCACCCCAAAACGCCTCAAGCACCCTTTCCTTCGTCTTTTTCCAATGACAGAGCCCCTTCAAAAATCCGCCGGGATGTTGGTGGGACGAGCCCTAAGACCCTGAACAACCACACCACATCGAGGTGACGCCACACTGCCTCGGCAAGACGCTCGAAGGAGGTTTCCAACATGGCAGGTTCCCCTTCCCGCAGGAGATCGAGGCGGAGACCCTTCCGGGAAGCCACCCAGGAGATGAGCGCCTGCCGCAGAGGAGGATTCTCAAACAACCCATGGAGGTAGGTCCCCCAGACGAGGCCGTCAGGAGAGATCATTCCCTCCTCCCGCGCTCCTTCTCCACAGATGCGAAACACAGACTGGCCCTTTCCCCCAGACCGTCCCGTGTGGATCTCGTAACCGCGCACCCGCATCCCGCGCAGGCCAGCAAACGGTCCAAGATCTGTGATCACTTCAGCCTCGACTTGCACCGTGACTTTCCCCCTTTGAAACACCGTCTCTAGCGGAAGGAGACCGAGGCCTTCTGCCTGGGCGAGAGAACCTTCCACGCCATCCGGATCGTGTAAGGATCTCCCAAGCATCTGAAAGCCACCACAAATCCCCACAAGAGGAATCCCCAACGTGCGCGCGGCGCAAATCTGGTCCACCATCCCTGTCGCGCGCAGAGCCTTGAGGTCGGCAATGGTGGTTTTCGTGCCAGGAAGCACAATGAGATCAGTGGGGCCGATGCGCTCTTCCGGCCGGACGAAGCGGAGGCGCACCCCCGGCTCCGTAGCGAGGGCCAGGAAATCCGTGCTGTTCGCGAGATGCGGGAGGTCTACCACGACCACATCAACCTGCACCGTGCTCTCACGAGAAAAGTACAGTCTAGGTTGGGTCTGGCTGTCCTCCTCTCCAAGTGCAAGGCCAGGAAGGTAGGGGAGAACGCCGACGACAGGGACCCCGAGCGTCTCCTGGAGGAACGAGATGGCCGGGGTGAGGAGATCTGCATCCCCGCGGAACCGGTTGATGACCACGCCCACCACGCGCCGCTTCTCCTCTGGAGGGAGAAGCTCCATCGTCCCCACCAGCGCGGCTAGGGCTCCGCCGCGGTCGATGTCTGCTACGAGAAGGACAGGGGCATCTGCCATAGCTGCTACGGCCATGTTGGCCAGGTCGCGCTCTCTCAGGTTCACTTCGGCTGGGCTCCCCGCACCTTCGATCACGACGACATCCGAAGTGGAGAGCAACCGCTTCAAGGAAGAGGAGATCGCCTCCTGGGCCATCTCCCGGATACACGCAGGATACTCCCGTGCGCTGAAACTGCCGACCACACGGCCATGCACAATCACCTGGCACCGACTGCCCGCTTCGGGTTTGAGAAGGATCGGGTTCATGTCCGCGGAGGGGACCGCCCTCGCGGCGAGGGCCTGGATATACTGGGCCCAAGCGATTTCCCGCCCGTCCGGGGTGACAGTTGCGTTTAAGGACATGTTCTGCGCCTTGAAGGGGCTCACCCGGTATCCCTCTTGGGCAAATAGGCGGCAGAGGGCGGTCACCAGAATGCTCTTCCCAACCCCTGAGGCCGTCCCTTGGACCATGATCGCCCGTCCCATCTCTAGACACTTCTCCTTTCTAAGGCACGGCGTGGCCGTGCCCCTACGAATTGCCCATCCGCTCCCTTGCCTCTACTTCACTCGCACTGGAACCCCCGCCACCATCCAGTAGACCTCCTCGGCCTGCTTAGCCACGAGTTGGTTCGCCTCTCCCAGGATGTCCCGGTAGGCACGCCCCAAAGGTGTGGACGGGACCACTCCCTGGCCCACCTCATTGGACACCACGATCACCGTACCTTTCCACCTCCGCAACTCCCGGAGGACCGCCCGCACCTCTTTGAGGATCGCCCGCGCCGCTGCAGGATGGGTCGGGTTGTCGGAGAAGGGCTCAAGCAGGTTGGCCACGTACAGGGAGAGACAATCGATCACGAGGGTACGCGCGCGGCCTGCAATCCGGAGGACGCTCCCGGAAAGGCCCACAGGCACTTCCACGGTCCTCCAGCTCTTCGGGCGCATCCGCCGGTGCCTGGCGATGCGCGTTCGCATCTCTTCATCCCCAGCGGTCGCTGTAGCTACGTAGACGACGGGCTCCTTGAGGGTGCTGGCGAGGCGCTGGGCAAAGGCGCTCTTCCCGCTGCGTGCCCCTCCCAGGACCAGAATCATATGGCCCATTCCCCTCTCCCCCATCCCCCTTCACCTGAACAGGTCCGGATGGAGCAATCGGGCAATCACCTCTAAACCGTCCACGAGCCGAGGGCCAGGCCGGTGCACAAGGTTTGGATCTACGAAGTACACCCTCCCAGAGCGCACGGCGCGCAGCCTCCTCCACCCAGGCTTCTCCGAGAGTTTCCCGATAGCGCCGTGCGCATCGGTTGTGGCGATGATCACTTCTGGATCGCGGGCGATCAGGTCCTCCATGCTGTAAAGAGGATACTCTCTTGGCCCTACCAGGTCCCCGGCGATGTTTCGCCCTCCCGCCATGGTAACGAGACTGTGGATGAATGTTCGCGGCCCCGCGGTCATGAGGGGCTCGGGCCAGACGATCCAGAAGACCGTGGGACGCTGGCTCAGAGGGATCTTCCCTGTCTTGAGGGTGATTGCTCGGATGCGCTTGCGCAGCGCACCAACAACCTCCCATCCTTTCCGGATAACGCCCCCTAGACGCGCGACGGTGAGGATGGAGTCCAAGACCCCTTCCACAGTCTGGGGATGGAGGGCAAATACAGGGATCCCGAGTGATTCCAGCTTCTCCACAACAACTCTCTGCACTCCCCCAGTGACCAGGACGAGATCCGGACGGAGGCTCAGGATCCGCTCGTAGTCGGGGTCGATCATCCCCCCAACCTTTGGTTTTTCGCGAACCTCCGGGGGATAGTCCGAAAATCTGTCGACACCAACGATCCTGTCGCCTAAACCAAGGGCGTACAGGATCTCTGTGTTCGAGGGAGCAAGGGAGAGAATGCGCTGCGGGGGCTGACGCAGGGTGACGGATCGTCCCAGATCATCGCGAAGGGAAAGAGGAAATTGATCAGCGGGAGTTGCAAGGGAGGTCCCCACGAGGAGGAAGGAGAGGAAAAGAACAAGAGGGGAAAGCCAGTACCGGCGCATCTGCCTGCCTCCTTTCGACCGAAGGATCTCGGCTCCCCCCGGGCAGGTCTCCTGGCTTCCGGATCATCGCAAGAGCGTCGGCAAAACCCCTGCATTTTGCGCGCCCAAGCAAGAAGGAACTCGCGCCTTCCCAGGCCAGTCCTCGGCAAGGAAGAACCTTACCGCGGTACCAAGCCCAGTGGCTTTCCCTCCCTCACACGGGAGGTGCGAGCCCGCTCCCCGGTCACAGTGGCGGGACCGCAGCGGACTTTCACCGCTTTCCCTTTTCACCCGCTTGGTTCCAAACGGGCACCCGGAGGGTTCGTTGTACTCTCTTTTTCGCCCTCCTTCACAAGACTCCTCCCAAAGAGATTGAGATGGCGCTAAACCTTACCACAGAAGGCTTTGCGCTTTTTGTAGAGTCGTGATATACTCACCTTAGGTCATTCCTCGCAGGGACGTGAAGGACCTAAGCGAAACGCAACAAGGCCTTGGAGGGCAGGAGGAATTCCATGGATTCTCCCATCGCCGATGCATCCGGTGCATTCTGGCTACGCATCCGCACAGCCCTTCTGGCGCTTGTCGCAGGAGTCCTCATCTTCCTCCTGAAGTTCGGGGCCTTCCTCCTCACGAACTCCGTAGCCTTGCTCTCCGACGCAGGAGAATCGGTGGTCAACGTCGCCTCAGGAGCCCTTGCCCTCCTCACCCTCTGGCTGGCCGGACAACCTCCCGATGAGAACCACCGCTACGGTCACGGAAAGATCGAGTACATCTCCAGCATCCTGGAGGGGGTGCTGATCCTCGCCGCAGGCGTTTCTGTGCTCATCCTCTCCATCCCTCGTCTTGTGAAACCTGCCCCCCTCGCGCGCCTGGGGTTGGGTCTGGCGATCTCCCTCGTCGCGAGCGGCATCAATCTCCTCGTGGCCCTCGTGATGCGTCGATCCGCAAAACAGACGGAGTCCATTGCCCTGGAGGCAGGCTCCGCTCACCTCCTCACAGACGTCTCTACCACAGGCGGGGTCGTAGGAGGGCTCATCCTCGTGCGTCTTACAGGATGGACAATCCTTGACCCGCTCCTGGCGATCCTCGTAGCCCTCCACATCCTGAGAACGGGAGCGTCCCTCACCAGACGCTCCCTGGGAGGGCTTTTGGACGAGCGTCTCAGCGAGCAAGAGGAGCGAACTCTCCGCAGGATCCTCGACCGTTTTGCCTCTGAAGGCGTCGCCTACCACGATATGCGAACCCGTAGGTCTGGGGCACAGCGTTTCGTCGATCTCCATATGGAGGTCCCCTCCCACCTGAGCGTCGAGGAAGCCCATGACCTCGCCGACCGTGTAGAGGCTGCCTTGCGCAAGGAATTTCCCTCCCTGGACGTCCTCATTCATCTGGAGCCTGAGACAGCACCTCGAGAGGGTATCAAGTAGATGATCTGCTGGAAAGATCTTACGGAGGTGGCCCGCCTCTTCCTCAAACTCGGCACAGTTGCCTTCGGGGGGCCTGCTGCGCACATCGCCATGATGGAGGAGGAGGTGGTCAGGCGCAAGCGATGGCTAGACTACCAGCAGTTCCTGGATCTCCTCGGGGCCACCTACCTCATCCCTGGGCCGAACTCCACGGAGATGGCCATCCACATCGGTTACACGCGCGCAGGGTGGCGGGGGTTGATTGCGGCGGGGGTCTGTTTCATCCTCCCTGCCACGGCCATCGTGATGGCTCTCGCATGGATGTACACGAGGTACGGAGCGCTCCCCGAAGTGGGAGGGATCCTCTACGGGGTCAAGCCTGTGATCCTCGCCATCATCCTGCACGCCTTGTGGGGATTGGGGAGAGCTGCAGTAAAGAGCCCATTCCTCGCAGGCCTGGGAGCAGCAGTCCTCACACTCTCCCTCGCAGGCGTAAACGAGGTATTCTTGCTGTTCTCCACCGCTTCCCTGGCCATGACTCTCAAAGGGGCAGGAGGGTGGGTGCGCGGGACGCCCGCACTTCTCCTCCTCCCTGTCACCGGGGGAAAACCTGTCCTCCTGAGCCTCGGCGCAGCCGTACCTTTCACCCTCTCCAAGCTCTTTTTGGTCTTCCTCAAGGTGGGTGCTATCCTGTACGGCAGCGGATACGTCCTGTTGGCCTTTTTGCATGCAGATCTTGTGGCGCGACTGGGCTGGCTTACCGATCAACAACTCCTGGATGCCATTGCCGTGGGACAGATCACCCCAGGTCCCGTGTTCACCACGGCTACGTTCATTGGGTACCTCCTGGGGGACTGGTGGGGCGCCATTATCGCAACTGTGGGCATCTTCCTCCCCTCTTTTCTCTTCGTTGCCTTAAGCCACCCCTTCATCCCGAGGCTCCGAACCTCAGCCTGGGCCGCTGGTTTCCTGGATGGCGCAAATGTTGCCTCCCTGGGCCTGATGGCTGCGGTAACCTTGCAACTTGCGCGGGCGGCGCTGGTCGATGAAGTGACGATCCTCCTCGCGCTCGCAGCTGCAGTGCTCCTCTTCCGCACCAGGATCCATTCAGCATGGCTCGTCCTGGCCGGTGGCCTCTTCGGCCTCCTCTCCCACTGGATCTGAGGCGAGCGGGATCGCTCACAATCCTTGCCAGAAGAGCGTATAGGGCAGGGAGGGTCCCCATTTCCTCGGGGAGAGAGCATCCTAGAAAGGAGCACGTACAGGGGGAGGCTGAGGGCTTCAGGAAGGAGCACTCCGCGTAGGAGAAGTTGGGGATCTCGAGGAGGGTCTCAGAAAGAGGGAGGGAACCATGCTCGAAGCCTATGTGGAGAGGCTCGACGCTGCAATGCAGCTATCCACTTGCTTCTTCCCAATCCTCCCGTTGGGCTAGGCCGAGGAGAAGCCAGAAGGGCATGGCTACGTGGAATTTCAGAAAGTAGGTCTCAAAGAAGGCCATCAACAGGAATGCTGCGGCCGCGGAAACTGCGCCCCACCGGAGGAGGTTGTGATTGCGGGTCCATACCTGGTCCAGCTTCCAGAACAGCCAGCCAAAAAACACGATGGCGATCGGCACTCCCCATTCTGCAGTGAACCGGAGGTAGGCGTTATGGGGATCCTCAAAGTAGGCCCACTCTGGCACGGGAGGAAGTTGACGGTACCCTTCAGCGAACCGTCCCGGCCCGACGCCAAGCAAGGGATACCGCCGGGCGATGGTCAGGGCCGATTGCCAGAGGTATAAGCGGGACGCCTCGGTCTGCTGGATAGCGAGGAGGTTCTCAAAACGGCCAAGGAGGCCTGGTGAGATCGCCGTTGCCACGAGAAAAGCCAGCCCGGCGAGAAGAAGACCGCGAAGGCCCACGGCAAAGCTGAAAATGAAGGACCCTGCAGCCATTCCCAACACGGCAAGGCGGACCCCCATGAGGACCGTGGATCCAAGGCCCACAAGCGCGATGCCTGCTCCCTCAACACGGGTCCAAGGGGATCCCGGCCGGAATATCCGCACAAGGCCCAGGAGGAATGTCGCCATGAACAAGGGACCGAGGCTATTTGCGGGAAGGCCCAAGAGGACAACACTCTTGGGATCCCCAGGAGCACGCTGGAAGAAGACGATCTCCTGGCCAAGGGCGGTGAACCTGAGGGAGACAGGAAGGAAGTACGCAAGGAGCCCCATGAGAGCGAAAACCCCCAAGGAGCGGGAGAGTATGCGGAAGAACACGGGAGGATTCTCCAGAATGTGCTCCCCAACAATGTATAACCAGACTAGCGCGAGCACCCCGAGGAGATCCCCGAAGGTCTCCCGTCCAAACCGAAACCGTATCACCTCTACCACCCCGACGAGCACAACGGCACTGACAATGCCGAGGGTCAGGCGATCTTGCCTCAAGCCACCGAGGAGCCTATCCCTCCGGCGCATGGAGAGCCCCAGGAGGAGGAAAAGGGCTAGCGGGGGAGAGAAAGGCATCAGTGCCGCGACGAGGCCATCCATGGAAATAGACCTGACGACTGACAGCTTAGACTCTGGTTGCTTCAGGGCTTTTGTTCCTTCCGCCACACGATCTGACATCTCGGATTCCGTTCAAGGCAGCCACCGTTGTCCCCTCCTCGCGATGCTTAGGGGCAAAGTCCTAGGGCCTTTCGGAAGTAAGGGACCGTCCGGTGGAGGCCTTCCTGCCTGGAGATGCGGGGCTCCCACCCCAGCAAAACCCTGGCCTTTGTGATGTCAGGCCTGCGCACCTTCGGATCGTCGGCAGGAAGCGGGAGGAAGACGATCCGGCTACGGCTCCCCGTTGCCTCGATGATCTCGTGAGCCAGCTGGAGGATAGAGACCTCGTCTGGATTCCCCAAGTTGAAGATAGGCGTTCGATCTCCCTCCCAAGACGCCAGGGAGACCGGATCCCAGCGGATGAGGCGGAGGAGGCCCTCCACGAGGTCTTCTACGTAACAGAAGGAGCGGGTCTGCGAGCCATCCCCATAGATCGTGAGAGGCTCGTTCCGCAATGCTTGGGTGACAAAGGTGGGAAGGGCCCGGCCGTCGTCCAGCCGCATCCTCGGACCGAATGTATTGAAGATCCTGGCGATGCGTACATCCAAGCCATGGACGTGATGGTAGGCCATGGTGATCGCCTCGGCAAAGCGCTTGGCCTCGTCGTAGACGCTCCTCGGACCCACAGGGTTGACGTTCCCCCAGTAGGACTCGGGTTGGGGGTTCACCTGTGGATCGCCGTACACCTCCGAAGAAGAGGCAAGCAGAAACGCCGCCCCCTGGGCCTTGGCCAACCCCAGGGCGTGGTAGGTCCCCAAGGCACCGACCTTGAGCGTGTGAATGGGGTGCCGTGCATAGTCCTTGGGGCTCGCCGGGCTAGCGAAATGGAGGACGTAGTCCACCTGTGGAGGCGAGGAACCAGGGTGCAAGCGAGAAGAGGGGACGAGCAGGGCATCAAGGTCAATGGGATGGGTGACGTCGTGATGGAGAAAGGTAAAGCGCGGGTGCCCGAGGAGGTGGCGGATATTTTCCACGCTCCCAGTGAGGAGGTTGTCCAAGCACATCACGTCAAACCCTTCTTGGACCAAACGGTCGCACAGGTGGGAGCCCAGGAAGCCGGCTCCGCCGGTGATCAGGACCTTGAAGGGCCGATGCAAACCTTCCTTGGCGGTCATCGCTCGAGAAGCGTTTCTTTCCGCGTCCTAGCGGACATCAAAGTGGACCGGGCCTTCGTGTACATCTGCGTGGTCCCCGCTTCCACCAAAGGGCAGAAAGGAGTCCATCACCTATCGCCAGCCCTTCTCGTAGACGCGCGCATAATACTCCCGGTACTCGCTTGTGAGGATACGGCGGACCCAGTCCTGGTGGTCCAAGTACCACTCCACGGTCTTGTTCAGGCCGGCTTCCAAAGATGTCGAGGGAACCCATCCCAGTTCTCGCTGGATCTTTGTAGAATCTAGGCTGTAGCGGAAGTCGTGGCCTGGGCGGTCCTGGACGAATTGGATCTCGGGCTTGAGGCGACGGGTCCGGGGATGGCTGCGCAGGATCTCACAGAGAAGCTGGACGACCTCGATGTTGCGCCTCTCGCAGCTTCCCCCGATGTTATAGATCTCCCCGGCCCTTCCCTTCTCAATAACCATGAGGAGGGCACGGCAGTTGTCCTCCACATAGAGCCAGTCCCGCACGTTCTCCCCTTTCCCGTACACGGGCAGGGGCTTCCCCTCCAACGCGTTTTGGATCATCAACGGGATGAGTTTCTCTGGAAACTGATAGGGGCCGTAATTGTTCGAGCTCCGGGTGATGATCACCGGAAGCCCGTAGGTCCTGTGGTAAGCGCGGCAGAGGAGATCGGCACTTGCTTTGCTCGCCGCGTAAGGGCTGTTGGGGTGTAAGGGGGATTCCTCCGTGAAGCTCCCTACCTCGATGGAGCCGTAGACCTCGTCGGTGGAGATCTGGACAAACAGCGTTGGCTTGGGGTCCGCTGTTCTGACACCGAGCCAGAGCGTGCGGGCTGCCTCCAAGAGCACCTGAGTCCCCAGGACGTTCGTCTCAACAAATGGAGATGCGTCCAGAATGCTACGATCCACGTGCGATTCGGCGGCGAAGTTGACGATGATGTTGGGCCGGAGGGGCTTTGTCTGAGGATGCTCGCCAGCGAGAAGGGCGTGGACCAAGGCCCGATCACAGATGTCTCCCCTCACAAAGCGATAGCACGTGTGGCCTTCCACGTCCTGGAGGTTCTCTACATTTCCTGCGTAGGTGAGCTTGTCCAGGTTGATGACATGCCAATCAGGCCGCTCGCGCAGGATGTAACGGATAAAGTTGCTGCCGATGAAACCGGCGCCGCCTGTAACAAGGAGGATGTTGTCGCGTTGTCGCGTCATCACGTCCCCCGCGTCGTGTCATAGAAGAAATCATGGTCTGCGTCTTTCAAGAAAGGAAGGGTGAGATCCTTGGGAGAGAGGATAGGATCAGAGATGGGCCAGCGGATGCCGATGTCTGGATCATCCCAGCGGATCCCCCGCTCGAGCTCTGGCACGTACTCTGCCGTAACCTTGTACAGGACATCGGCCACCTCGCTTAACACACAGAAGCCGTGGGCGAATCCCACGGGGATGTACAGCATCCGTCCATCCTCTCCTGAAAGGACCGTGCCCACCCAGCGCCCATAGGTTGGGGAACCGCGTCGGATGTCCACAGCCACGTCGAAGATCTTCCCGGAGAGGACGGTCACCAGTTTCGCCTGGGCAGCAGGAGCCTTCTGGTAGTGCAGCCCGCGGAGGACTCCCCGGAATGAGCGGGAACGGTTGTCCTGGACGAACGGCCCCCGGATGCCGTGGGCTTCGAACTCGGACTGGCGGTAGATCTCCGCGAAGAAACCGCGGCGGTCAGGGTGGGGGACGAGCTGGATTTCGATGACATCTGGGATCTCGAGCCGAGTGAACCGGAACGGCATCAGAGCAATGCCTCCGCGTCATCGCCAATCATCAGGCGGAACGCCCCGTGGTTGGTGACCTGCTTGCGCACCACGGCGTTCCGGCCGATGACGCTATCCTCGAGACGGGAGACGCCGATCACCTTGGCCCCGTCCAGGATCACGGTGTGCTCGATGACAGCGTCTGTAATCTCGCAGCCCCTGCCGATGCTGGTGAAGGGGCCGATGAAGGAACCCTTGACGCGCGTCCCCTCCCCGATGATCGCGGGGCCGCGGATGGTGCTCCCCTCCACCCGGGCTCCCGGGGAGACCTCCACGCGCCCGTAGATCTTGCTTTCCTCATCCACCTCCCCGAGGATCTCCCGGGTGATCCACTCGTCGAGGACGACCCGGTTGGCTTCCAGGAGGTCGTCTTTCTTGCCGCAGTCGAGCCACCAGCTTTGGAGGAGGAAGCTTTGGACGGGCCTTCCCTGCTCCAGGAGCTTCTGGATGGCATCGGTAATCTCCAGCTCCCCCCGCCAGGAGGGCTCAATCTGATCGATCGCCTGGTGGATAGCCGGGGAGAAGATGTACACCCCGACAAGGGCCAGGTTGCTAGGAGGGTCCTGGGGTTTCTCCACCAGCTGGATGACCCGACCCGAGCCGTTGAGCTGGGCGACACCGAACATGCGTGGATCCGCCACCTCCTTGAGGAGGATAGCCGCATCCGCCCCGGACTCCCTGAACGCCCGGACGAACTCTCCGATGCCTTGCCCGATCAGGTTATCCCCAAGGTACATGACGAAAGGGTCCTCCTCGAGGAAGTCCCGGGCGACCTTCACGGCATGCGCCAAGCCCGCGGGGCGATCCTGGACGATGAAGGTGAAGGTAAAACCCCAGGGGTTCGGCGCAAGGGACTCCCGAACCTGGTCCCCCGTCTCTGGGGAGATGATCACACCCACATCCCGAAGGCCCGCCTCGGCGATGTGGTGCATGACGTAATGGACGACGGGTTTGTTGGCCACAGGGACGAGCTGTTTGGCCATGGTATAGGTCAGAGGGCGCAGGCGAGTTCCCTTTCCGCCAGCTAGGACAAGGGCTTTCATGGCGCACCACTCCACGAAGATCTTCTACCCCGTATTTCCCGCTCGAGCAAGTTCGAGGCCAAATACAACAGTCCTTCCCTTCGCCGCATAAGCCTGCGGCAAGCTTGCGCGCAGGTTAAGGACAGAACGACAAGCTTCTCAGAGCTGACCACCCTTCGCTTATCCCCCGAGGGGAGAGAAGTTCAGCAGAGGGGGAAGTTTGCTAGGAGTGGGGGTCGCCGGGAAGCCGGGAAGGGACGGGAGCATGTCCTGCCCCACCGGCTGGCGTCGAAACGGCCTCTGGTCTAGGAGCAGCGAGAAACTCCTGGAAGAAGGCCAGCATGACGCCTGCCATCAGCCCCAGGACCGCTGCGAGGGCAATGTTCAGGGTCTTGCGGGGGGCGACCAATTGTACCGCCCCCTGCGCCCCTAGGACTTGCACAGGCTGAAGATCGGTCATCTGGAGGTTCAGGTTCACTTGGGCCAAAAGCAGGGCGTTGTAAAATGCATCGGTATTCCCCAGGACGTCTACGACGTAGCTTTTCGTAATGACGCCTTCCACTGTTGGACGAGCCTGTCGTAGCAGAGGCTCCACGATCCTTCTCAGGTCAGCCCTCGTCCTTGCACTGGTCTGTAACAGTTGGGAGAGCTCTCCCAACTGCCTTCGAAGAACCTGCCTCTTCTTCTCAATGGAGGGACGGCTCTCCTCTCCAGCAAGGTTTGCCAAGGCCTCGACAGCGCGCCTTGCCTGATGCGGGTCTTTTGCACGCACGCTCAGGCGGACGAGTTGCGTGTTCCGTACCACGCTTGCCTTCACGGTGAGGATCTGTGGGTTGAGTCCCAGGCCCGACACCGCCCGGCTGGTGAACCCCTCGCTCTCGAGGACCGCGGTCAACCCATTGGGATCGGCGTAGACGTCCCCGCTCCCCTTCGCGGGCTGGAGGAGCAGGGAAGCCTCGTAGATCGGAGGGAGGACGAAAAAGCTCAATACAGCAGCAGCGAGGACGGCAACAAGGAATACGGCAATGATCGTCCACTTGCGGCGGCCAAGGACAGCGAAGTATTCTCGGAGATCAATCTCGTCTTCCATAGCACCACCTCCGCAGCTCCAGCAAAATCTCTTGTCGGGATTTTGCTGGGGACCCCGGCGAAAGCCAAAAAAGATTTGCCGGGGTACTTAGTTCTTCTCCTCGAGCGGAAGATACCCTTTTTCAGAGAGGTAGGCCTCGAGGGCCTCGTACCAAGGACGCAAGGACATTAGCCCGAGTTTCTCCAGCCTCGTCGACCTCAGCACGGAATAGGCCGGGCGCTGGGCCCTTGTCCCGTAGACCCTGGAGGTCACCGGGTTGAGATCTGCCTGAATGCCCATGAGTTCGAAGATCCTCCGCGCGAACTCGTACCAGGAGCACTGACCACTGCTCGCCAGGTGGATCACTCCGGAGACCTGTCCCTGGAGAAGCTCCTTGATCTTTTCTGCGAGGTCCTTCGTGTAGGTGGGGGCGAGGACCTGGTCATCCACGACCCGAATAGGTTTCCCCTCCCTTGCCATATGGATCATCGTCTCGACAAAGTTCCCTCCCTTGCCTCTGGATCCTGCCACGCCGTAGAGCCCTGAGGTGCGCACAATGAGGTGCCTTGGACAAGAAGCGCGCACAAAGTACTCACCGCAGAGCTTGGAGATGCCGTACACGTTGAGGGGACGCGGGGGATCCTCCTCGGTGTAAGGCTCGGTTTTCCCCCCATCGAAGACATAATCTGTGCTGATGAACACACAGAGGGCGTCAACCTCAGCGCAGGCACGCGCGACGTGAAGGGCACCCAGAGCGTTGACTCGGAGGGCCTCCTCCGGATGATCCTCGCACTCATCGACGCGGACAAAAGCGGCACAGTTAATGATGATCTCTGGGCGAATGGCCATCAGCACTGTGTGAACAGAACCGGGATCCGTAATCTCGATGTCACGGTGGGAGAGGGGAATGGCCTCGAATCCGGCAGGTTCACCCTTCCGGGTGGGGGAAAGAGGTAAAGAAGGCTCACGAAGGACACGGACTAGGTCAAAGCCGAGCTGGCCTGTGCTTCCAATCACCGCAACGCGTGGCATGAGGGGATACTCCAGCACACGTCAAGGAACTCTTGCAGGGGCTAGTTCGTTGACGGTAGGGCTCACCATGCACGAATCTTCCGGGAAGACACAGCTCCGCCCTTTGGGATTTCGGGTGGACCTGCGAAATCCCACACCACGGGCATCCCCGCTTCTCCCATCTCTGCTCAAAACATAGTACGCCGCCTGAGCTCCCGCAGCCCCCGGGCAGACCTTCTGAAAGGAGGCTAGGGCTTCAGGAGGATCTTGCCAGCGCTCTGGCGGCTCTCTAGCCTCCGGTGAGCCTCCGCGGCCTCTCCGAGCGGAAAAGTACTATCGATGCGCACCTTGAGCTTCCCAGAAGCCACCCAGCCAAGCACATCCCCGGCGCGTTGGAGCAACTCCTCCCTCGTTGCCACGTAGTGCTGAAGGGTAGGCCGGGTCAGGAAAAGGGACCCTTTCTGGTTGAGGATCTGGGGATCGAAAGGCGGCACGGGCCCGCTGGACTGCCCGAACAAGACGAGGTAGCCCCTGGGCAAAAGACAATTCAGGCTCTTCTCGAAGGTATCCTTGCCCACGGACTCGTAGACCACGTGCACCCCTCTGCCATCGGTCAGTCGCTTGACTTCGGCTTCAAAGTCCTGTTTCGTGTACAGGATGACCTCATCCGCTCCAGCTTCCTTCGCCAGGGCTGCCTTCTCTTCCGTGGAGACGGTCCCGATAACCCGGGCTCCCCGCATCTTGGCAACTTGGACGAGGAGGAGACCCACACCGCCTGCGGCGGCATGGACGAGTGCTGTATCCCCTGGCTTGAGGGGGTAGGTGCTGTGGGTCAGGTAGTGGGCGGTCATCCCCTGGAGCAGGACAGCGGCTGCGGTAGAGAAATCGATGCCCTCCGGAAGCTTCACCAGCCGGGATGCCGGGACCACAGCATATTCGGCGTATGCCCCCAGCGGCCCCGTATAGGCCACACGATCCCCCACCTGGACCTCGGAGACCTCGGGACCGACGTCCTCCACGACCCCAGCAGCCTCTACTCCCGGAGTGAACGGCAATGGAACCTGGTAGAGCCCTCTGCGGTGGTAGGTATCGATGTAGTTGACCCCCGCGGCCAAGATCCGCACCAGGGCCTCTCCTTTCCCGGGAGCAGGCTGCGGGATTTCCTCGTATCGCAGGACCTCGGGGCCTCCATGGGAGTGCACGCGAATCGCCTTCATCGGCCAACCCTCCTATCCAAAGATTTCCCGCGCGCGGGCCGCCGCCTGCACCATGACCTCGAGCTTCCTCTTGGCGACCCTGCGGGGGAGGAACTCCAGCCCGCAACTCGGGTTGAGATAAATCCGCTCAAGCGGGACCACTTGGGTGATTCGGCGAAGATCCTCAATGAGCTGGTCGACGGTTTCCATCTTGGTGTTCCGCCCATCTAGGATCCCAAACCCAAGTTCCTTGGTGAAGGGCTTAGTAAAGACAACCTCCCAGTTCCTGTACCCTGCGACGAAATCCAGGCCGAGGATCTCGAAGGGAAGGTCCAGGATCGCAGGGTAAATCCCGCCCACGTCCCCGAAGTAGGTGTAAAGGGCTTTCTTTGCCCTCACCCCTTCGGTGAGGACCCCCATTGCCTCCGCGAACACGGGGAAGTCTTCCTTGTGCTTGAGGATCGCCGGCTCGTCCACCTGGATGATCTCAGCGCCGGCCGCCTCTAATGCGCGCATTTCCTGATTCAGCGCCCTGGCCAGGGCAAGGACAAATTCGCGGAGGGAGGGATAGTACTTGTTCTGGCTCAGACGGGCGATGGTGTAGGGACCTGTAATCACAGGTTTGACAGGCTTTCTGCTGTTGGCCCTGGCGAATTCGAAGTCCCGCACTGTAATGGGCGCCACCCAACGGACCTCCCCCTCCGCCACAGGTTCCCGGTAGTACACGTTGGTGTCGAAGTACCGCTGGAGGCCGTTGATGGAAAAACCGGTGAGGCGCCGGGCAAAGTAGGTCTGGCCATCTTCCCAGCGGATCTGGCCATCGGTTACGAGGTCCACACCAGCCTCCGCCTGCTCCGCCAGGACCTCCACCGTTACCTCATCCTCCACGCGCCGAAGTTCTTCTTCTGAGATCTCCCCGCGCTGGAACTTTTCTACAGCAGTACGCCACCTCCCCGGCGCGGGAAGGTCAGGAATCTTGGGGTAGCTACCCACGACGGTGGTGATCATCTCTCGCCTCCCTCAACTTTTGCTCCTTCCTTGTTACATCTTCAACAGGGATTTCGCAATGATCATTCGCTGGATCTCCGAAGTCCCCTCCCCGATCTCGGTGAGTTTCACATCCCGGTAGAAGCGCTCCACAGGATAGTCCTTGATGAGGCCGTACCCACCGTGGATCTGCACGGCTTTGGTCGTTGCCCGCGCCGCCGCCTCGGAGGCGAAGAGTTTGGCCATGGAGGCATGGGTCCGGAACGGCAGCCCCTGGTCGGCCATCCACGCAGCTTCCAGGACAAGCAGCCAGGCGGCATCCAGCTCTGTGGCCATGTCCGCGATCATGTGCTGGATCGCCTGGTGCTCAGCGAGGGTCCTCCCGAACGCCCGCCGCTCTCGTGCATATGCCACGCTCGCCTCAAGGGCCGCCCTGCCGATCCCCACGGCAAGGGCACCGATCCCTATCCGGCCACCTTCCAGGATCCGCATCGCCTGGGCGTACCCCTCTCCCTCGGCGCCCAGGATATTCCCTTCCGGAACGAAGCACTCCTCTAGGATGATCATGGCCGTGTCGCTACTCCGGACTCCCAGCTTGTCCTCCTTCCGCGCGATGATGAGGCCGGGAGTCCCCCGCTCCACCACGAAGGCGCTGATCCCCTCCCGTCCTCGCTCAGGAGCCGTCTTGGCCATGATGACGTAGATCCCGCCGAGGGAGCCATTGGTACAGAATGCCTTGGTACCGTTGAGGATCCAGCCATCCCCCACTCGCACTGCCCGCGATTGAATCGCCGCCGCATCGCTCCCCGCCCCGGGCTCAGTGAGACACCACACGCCCATAGCCTCACCTGATGCCAACCGGGGGAGATACCGACGCTTCTGTTCTTCTGTTCCGAAAAGGGCGATGTGCTTTGCGCACAAGGAGTTGTGGGCAGCAACAGAGAGGGCCACCCCGGCGTCTCCCCAGGCGAGGGCTTCAATGGCCAGGGCGATGGCCACCATGGACATCCCGCTTCCCCCGTATTCTGGCTCGATGGTCATCCCAAGGAGCCCCAGCTCAGCGAGGCGATGGAGGAGTCCGCTGGGAAACTCTCCGGCCCTGTCCCATTCGGCGGCGTGGGGGCGGATCTCGCGTTCCGCGAACTCCCGGACGGTCTGGTAGATAAGCTGCTGCTCCTCGGAGAGGTCGAAGTCCATGAGAGGTTGTCCTTACCCTTTCACGACCCCAATGGGCCGGGTCCTGGCGACGCGCTTCGAGAGGTTCGCCTTGTGACACACCTCCACTACATCGGCGACATCCTTGTAGGCGATAGAGGCCTCCTCTGCTAGGAGGTGGGGATCCTGGGCCATAACGAGGATGCCATGCTTGCGAAGTTCGGCGGCCACATCCACGCCCTTGAGCGTCCTCTTGGCTGCCTGCCGACCCATCATCCTGCCGGCTCCGTGGCAGGTGGAGCCGAAGGAGATCTCCATGGCATCGTGCGTCCCCACGGCCACATAGGAGTATCGCCCCATGTCCCCAGGGATCAGCACCGGCTGCCCGACCTCCCGGTACTTCGCGGGAACTTCGGGGTGACCAGGGGGGAAGGCCCGGGTCGCGCCTTTGCGATGCACGCACACCTGGATCCGCTTCCCCTCTACCTCATACTCCTCGATCTTGGCGATGTTGTGGGCAACATCATAGACGAGATGCATCCCTAGCTCCTGCGGGCTCCGCCCGAATACCCTGGCGAAGGATTCCCGCACCCAGTGGGTGATCATCTGGCGGTTGGCCCAGGCAAAGTTCGCCGCCGCGCACATGGCGGCGAAGTAATCACCCCCCTCAGGGGATTGGATGGGAACGCAGGCGAGCTGCCGATCGGGGAGTTTGATTCCGTACTTTGCCAGAGCCCGCTCAGAGACCCGGAGGTAATCTGTGCACACCTGATGCCCCAGGCCGCGGGAGCCGCAGTGCACGAACACGACGATCTGCCCTGGTCCATGAAGGCCTAGGGCCCGTGCTGCCTCCCAGTCGTAGATCTGGTCCACCACCTGGACCTCAAGGAAATGGTTCCCGGAACCGAGGGTACCGATTTGGGCCTTTCCCCGCTGCTTCGCCTGGTCGCTCACCTTATCGGGATCCGCCTGGGGAAGAGCGCCGTTGGCCTCGATGACTTCTAGATCTTCTGGCCAGCCATAGCCCTTCTCCACGGCCCACTTTGCCCCTTTGACGAGCACGGTGTTGATCTCGTGCATGTCCACCCGGACCTTTCCCTCAGAACCAACCCCGGAGGGGACGTTCTTGAACAGCTCTCGGACGAGCTCCTCGAGCCGTGGTTGAACATCCTCCTCGTGCAGGTCCGTGCGGATGAGCCGGACGCCGCAGTTGATATCGTACCCTACACCTCCAGGGGAGATCACCCCGTCTTCCAAGCGCATGGCAGCGACGCCTCCCACAGGGAAGCCGTACCCCCAGTGGATATCCGGCATACCCATGGAATACCGTACAATCCCCGGCAAGGTAGCCACGTTGGCAACCTGCTCGAGGACCTGTTCCTCGGTGATGTGCTGGAGCATGCGCTCATCGGCGAAGACGAGGCCGGGCACCCGCATCCCCGGTTTGTAATCCTGGGGGATCTCCCACTGGTAGTCGCTGATCTTGCGGAGGATCTGTGTCCAGGGCTTGGCCATGATCCTTCCCTCCCATTGGAACAAGCCTCCCCTCGATTCCGGGAGTCGCGCGCGGTCCATTAACAGTGTACCCGAAGCGAGAAGAGAGGGGAAGGCGTCCTTTACAACCCTAGATCCCTATGGTACAATCGCGCCGTGAACCTGTCCGGGCGTTTCCCGAAGACAAGAAAGCTTCGCCAGAGAGGGTGGATCCTAGAGAAGCGACCCCGCAACTCCAAAAGGGGTCCCTGCCTCATTTCAACTGTTACCAAAGTACTTAGGGGAAGGGAGGGCGAGGTGTGAGTTCCGTCGTCGATGCCTTCTCGCAGGGGCTTAAGGTCTTCTCAAAAACCTTGCGGATCATCACCCAGGAACGATTTGAGGTCCACAACATCACGGAACTCGTCAAGGGCTTGCCCAGGCTCGCAGGCATCACCCACGGGATCGTCACCATCCACGCTCTCCACACCACCACGGCCATCTTCCTCAACGAATACCAACAAGCCCTCCTGGATGACATCAAGGAGACCCTGCGCTCCCTTATCACAGACAATGGGACGTATCGGCATAACAACCCGGACTACTCCGACTGCACCAGGCAGAACGCTACCTCTCACCTGCGAGCCATGCTCCTCGGCCACAATGTCTCCATCCCCGTGGAGGACGGGAAGCTTGTCCTCGGCCGTTGGCAGAGTATCCTCTTCGCCGAGCTAGATGGGCCGCAGGAAAGGCAGATCCATGCCCAGGTGATTGGGGTGTAGCAGGGGTCAGGGTTCCTACTGGCTCCCGAACTCCACGGGAAGTCGCTGGTTCATCCAGGCGATGATCCCACCTGCGAGGTTAAAGACCTTCTCGTATCCGCGCTGCCGGAGGAGCTGAGTAACCTCGGCACTGCGCTGCCCTGACGCGCACTGGACGATGATCGTCCGGGACGGATCGAGCTCGTGGAGCCTGCGGAGGACTTCCCCCTTGGGGATGAGCCTTGCGCCGGGAATGCGCAGCTGCGTCCACTCCCACATCTCCCGCACATCGACGAGCTGGGCCTCCCCGCGCTGGAGGAGTTCCCAGGCCTCCTCCGCGTTTACCTCGGGGACAGTCGGGGTCTCAACCTCTGCAGCAACAGCATGACGGCCTGGAAGACCGCAGAACTCCTCGTAGTCAATGAGCTCCCGAATCGTGGGGTGATCGCCACACACAGGGCATGCAGGGTTCCTCTGCCAGCGGACGATCCGCATGTCCATCTCCAGGGCATCAAAGATGAACAAGCGGTTTGCCAAGGTCTCCCCCCTGCCCAGGAGGATCTTAATCGCCTCAATCGCCTGCAAAGTCCCCATGAACCCAGCCAGCGCCCCTATGATCCCTCCCTCCGCGCAACTTGGCACTGTCCCAGGAGGAGGGGGGGAGGGGAACAGGCAACGATAACACCCCCGCCCCGGAAGGAAAACCGTGGCCTGACCCTCCCAACGGAGGATGCTCGCATCCACGAGGGGTTTCCCGAGCAGGACGCAGGCGTCGTTGACCAGGTAGCGCGTGGGGAAGTTGTCGCTCCCATTGACGACGACGTCGTAGTCCTTAAGGATGTCCAAAGCGTTCTCGCTGGTCAGGGTGGTCTGGTAGGGGATCACCTTGACGTCTGGGTTGATGTCCTCCAGGTGACGGCGAGCCGACTGGGTCTTGGGCCGCCCAATGTCATGCGTGAAATGCAGGATCTGTCGATGGAGGTTGGTGAGATCCACCCGGTCGCCGTCCACAATCCCGATGGTGCCTACACCCGCAGCGGCGAGGTAGATGGAGGCCGGCGATCCGAGGCCGCCCGCGCCAACCACTAAGACCTTAGAATCGAGGAGCCGGCGCTGGCCTAGGACCCCTACCTCCTGGAGGATGATTTGGCGGGAATAGCGCTCCAGCTGCTCGTTCGTGAGAAGCGGTGGACCCTGCATCAATGACCTGGCCATGTCGATAACCCCTTCTCTAAGATTCTTGACTAAAAGCCTCCACTTTCATTCCTAACATAAGCGGTTGGGTTAGGCCTGTCAAGGGAGGAACTGGAGACAGAGGGAAGGTCGGGCCTCAGCTGTGGACAAGGACGAATGTCGGTGAACGAAGGTCTCAGGGCGACTCGCAGTGGACGGATCTTTCAGGGGAATGGTATAATTACCCCCGTACGCTTGTGAAATGGGGGGTTCTATGAACGAGATCTATGATATCACCATCATCGGCGCCGGTCCCACTGGGCTCTTTGCCGGCTACTACGCGGGGTTCCGCGGCCTCAAGACCAAGCTCATCGACAGCCAGCCTGACCTAGGGGGACAGATCACCGCGTTGTACCCAGATAAGTACATCTACGACGTCGCAGGGTTCCCCAAGATCCTGGGCCGTGAGCTCGTGCGAAACCTTGTGGAGCAATGCATGCAGTATAACCCTACCGTTGTGCTGGGAGAGCAGGTCCAGCGCCTGGAGAAAGTGGAAGAGAGGCTCTTCCGATTGACCACAGACCGCACTACCCACCTCTCCCGCGCAGTGCTCATCACCGCGGGAATCGGGGCGTTCACCCCCAAGACCTTCAAGAGACCGGAGATCGACCAATATCAAGGACGGGGCCTTTTCTTCGCCGTCCATAACCGGGAGGAGTTCAAGGGGAAGCGACTGCTCATCATCGGCGGGGGAGACTCCGCTCTCGATTGGGCCCTCAACCTCGTAGAGGTCGCCAGGGAGATCACCTTGATCCACAGGCGAGACGGATTCCGCGCCCACGAGGACAGTGTGCGAAGGCTTTTTAGCTCCCCCATCACCGTCAAGCTCTTCTACGAGCTGAAAGCCATTCGGGGGGAGGACCGGGCGGAGGAAGCGGTGATCTTCCACAACAAAACCGGCCAGGAGGAAGTCCTCCAGGTGGACGCGATCCTGGCGTTCTTGGGTCTCCAGAGCAATCTCGGTCCTATCAAGGAATGGGGGCTCCACCTCGAAGAGGAGAGCATCCTCGTGAACACCAAGATGGAGACCAATATCCCCGGGGTCTATGCTGCCGGAGACATCGTCACCTATCCAGGAAAAGTGAAGCTCATTGTCACCGGGTTTGGAGAGGCGGCGACTGCAGTGAACAACCTGACCAGGTATCTCAACCCTGAAGCCAGCGTCTTCCCCGGCCACAGCAGCTCCATTGTAGAAAAGCAACACAAAGAGAGCCAGCCGGCCAGAGCGGACGGGTCGTAAAATCGCCTGGGAAGATTCCTCGTAGACCTTGGCGCGCTCCTCCCCTTAGGAATCCGCAGAGTTTCCTAGAGAGCGATCGAGCAAGCGGGCATGGTCGTCCGCGTGATAAGAGGACCTCACCAGCGGCCCAGCCTCCACATGACGGAACCCCATACGGAGCCCGATGATCTTGAGTGCGGCAAACTCCTCAGGTGTATAGAACCGGGAAACGGGCACATAGTCCTTCCCAGGCTGGAGGTATTGGCCAATGGTAAGGATGTCGCAATCCACAGCCCGGAGGTCTCTCATCGTCTCGAGGATCTCCTCCCACTCCTCTCCAAGCCCCACCATGATCCCGCTCTTGGTCAAACATGGGTACCCCCACGCTTTGACACGTTGGAGAAGCTCTAGCGAGCGCTCGTAGTTTCCTCCGTGCCGGACTTGTTTGAACACCCGCCGCACGGTCTCGATGTTATGGTTAAGGATCTCCGGTCTAGCCTCGAGGACGATGCGCAGGGCCTCGGGGTCCCCTTTGAAGTCAGGGATGAGAACTTCCACGGTACAGCCGGGAACGTAGGCGCGGATCCTCCGGATGGTCTCGGCAAAGATCATCGCTCCCCCATCCTTGAGATCATCGCGGTTCACCGAGGTGATCACAGCATGACGCAGGCCCATGCGCTGGACCGCCCGTGCCACCCGCTCCGGCTCCATCCAGTCCACCTCCGTGGGGAGCCCGTGAGCGATCGCGCAGTACGCGCAGTTGCGCGTGCAGATGTTGCCCAGGATGAGAAACGTGGCTGTGCGCCGACCCCAGCACTCCCCAATGTTCGGACAGCGGGCCTCCTCGCAGACCGTGTGCAGCGTCTGGGTACGCATGATCTGGAGGAGGTCATGGAAGTTCGGACCCGATGGGAACTGTACGCGCAGCCACTCCGGCCGCCGCTGCACTTCGACCTTCTGGTCTACCTGGTTCATCTGGCCTATTCTCCCTCTTTTCGGTTGCCTGAGTGATTTTGGCGGACCATGTGAGCAATCTCGCAAGGTAGGAGGCCGGAAAGGTCCCTTTTCAAAGGCTACCTGCTTCCCTGCCCACCCTCATCTGGTTCATCGCGTTCCCCAAGAAGACATCAAAAGTCGCTCACCACTGCTGCATCGGACTTGAACCCCTCCAACTTGGCCTTGATGTGGTTCAGGAACTGGACCGCCACCGCCCCATCAAAGATGCGGTGGTCGAAGCTGAGTCCCAGGTGCATCATCTCCCGGATGGCAATAGCATCCCACCGCACAACAGGCCTCTTGACAATAGCGTCCACGGCTAGGATCGCAGCCTGCCCAGGGACGATAATGGGCATGGACAGAAGGGAGCCGAACACCCCTGGGTTGGTGATGGTGAAGGTCCCACCTTGTACCTCCTCGAGGGTAAGCTTTCCCTCCCTGGCCTTCCGTGTCAGCTCGGCGAGCTCGCGGGCAATTCCCAAAAGGCTCTTCTCCTCCGCATTCTTGATCACCGGCACGATCAACCCTTCTTCGATGGCCACGCCGACACCGATGTTGATGGTTCTGCGCAGGAGAATCCCTTCCTCCGTCCACGTGGAGTTCACGATGGGGAATGCCCGGAGAGCTTCCACCGTGGCTCGCACGATGAACGCCGTATAGGTGATGTTCACTCCCTCGCGCGCGAGCCACTCCTCCTTGTGCGCTTCCCGCCAGCGTACGATCTCGGTCATATCTACTTCGACGATCCCGTAGGCGTGCGGGATCTCTCGCTTGCTCTGGGTCATGCGCTCGGCGATGGTGCGCCGGATCGGGTTTAGGCGGATGAGGGTGTCTCCTGCGGTGGGCAAGCCCTCTCGGGCTTCCTCCGCCCTCGAGGGTACCGCCGTGACGGCGGAGGGCTCTGTGGGGGATGGAGCAGGGCGGCGCGATTCCACGTAGCGGAGGAGGTCCTCTTTCGTGATGCGACCTCCTGTGCCTGTCCCAGGGATGCGTGTGAGTTCCTCCGCGGAGACCCCGTGCTCCTCTGCCAGCCTCCGCACGAGAGGGGAGAGCCGCGGCCTCGCTTCCTCCCTGGGATGTCCAGGGGGCGCCTCCCCAGCCATTTCTTCCTTGGCCCCTTCCCCGGGAGCAACCTCTTCCACCTCCATCAGGGCAATGGGGGTCCCTGCAGGGACGGTCTGGCCCTCCTGGACCAGGATCTCCACCAGCCGCCCCTTCCACGGGGAGGGCATCTCTACGTTCACCTTGTCCGTGACGACCTCCACGAGGGGCTCGTACTGCTCCACCAGATCCCCAGGTTGTTTCAGCCACCGGCCGATGGTGCCTTCATAGACGCTTTCCCCCAGCTGGGGGAGCTTCACCTCCACGGGCATATCCGAACCTCCGCGTTTACCGCGTTAATAGCGTTTGTCGCGTCATCGCGTGTGTTGCGTCCATCGCGTTTGTGATGAACGCAATACACGCAAAAACGCGATAGACCCGATGAACGCTAATACTGTGCCAGCCGGCGCATGGCTTCGGCGATCCTGCGCGCATCAGGCATGAACCAGCGCTCCAGAGGCGGAGCGTACGGAACCGCTGGGACCTCCGGCCCCGTCACCCGCATGATGGGCGCGTCGAGATCAAAAAACGCCTCTTCAGCGAGGATCGCTGCCAGCTCCGCCCCATACCCTAGGAAACCGTTGTCCTCGTAGACGATGAGAGCTCGATTCGTCTTCCGCACAGAGGCGAGGAGGGTCTCCTTGTCCAGTGGACGAAGGGTCCGGAGGTCAACCACTTCCGCATCGATCCCCTCCTTGGCCACCTCCTCGGCGGCCACAAGAGCCTCATGGAGCATGAGCCCGTAGGCGAACACCGAGAGATCCTTCCCCTCTCGCCGGATAGCGGCCTTCCCGAGCGGCACGATGTAGTCCCCCTCCGGGACTTCCCCCCGGACCATCCTATACAGCTTCTTGTGTTCGAAGAAGAGCACAGGATCGGGATCCCGGATGCTCGCCTTGAGCAACCCCTTCGCGTCGCCAGGATGATAGGGCACCACCACTTTCAGCCCAGGGATGTGGGCAAAGAATGCCTCCACGCTCTGGGAGTGGTACAGCGCCCCGTGCACCCCGCCCCCATAGGGAGCGCGGATCACGAGGGGACAGCCGAAGGCACCGTTGCTTCTGTAGCGCATCCGGGCCGCCTCGCTCAGGATCTGGTTCATCGCTGGGAAGATAAAGTCGGCGAACTGGATCTCGGCAACAGGGAGGAGACCATTTGCGGCCATCCCGATGGCCACGCCCACGATCGAGGACTCCGCCAGAGGCGTATCGATGACGCGTTCTCCCCCGAACCGGTCGTAGAGGCCCTCCGTAGCCCCGAAGACGCCACCCTTCCTGCCCACGTCCTCTCCCAGAACCAGCACCCGTTCATCGCGCTCCATCTCCTCATGGAGCGCCTGGTTGATCGCATCGATGAGGCGCAGCTCAGCCATTCCCCCTCACTCCCCGTTCTCTTCAAAGTAGACGTGACGCGTGGCCGTGAGCGGGTCAGGGTAGGGTGCCAATTCTGCGTAGGTTGTGGCGTCATCGACCTCCTCCCGGATCCGGGTGTGGATCTCGGTGTACTTGGCCTCGTCCATGATCCCGGCGCGCTCGAGATAGTGCCGGAAGACGACGAGCGGGTCTACGCTGCGGATCGCCTCCAGTTCCTCCACTGGGCGGTACTTCTCCTGCCTATCGTCGCTGCTGTGCGCGGTGAGGCGAACGACCTTGCACTCGACGAGCGATGGCCCCTCCCCGCGCCTTGCCCGTTCCACCGCCTCCTTGGCCACGGCGTACACAGCGAGGACATCGCTCCCGTCCACAGTGTAGCCGGGGATCCCGTATCCCTGCGCGCGGACAGCGATGTCCCGCACGGCCATCTGGAGTTCCTGAGGGACCGAGATGGCGTACCCATTATTCTCCACGACGAACACCACGGGGCACCTATGGATAGAGGCGAAGTTCAGCGCTTCGTGCCAGTCGCCCTGGCTTGTCCCTCCATCTCCAATAGAGACCACGCAGATCTCCCCTGTCTTCCGCACCTTGGCAGCATAGGCGATCCCGACGGCGTGGGGATATTGGGTCCCCACGGGGCTGCTGGTGCTGAGGATTTTGTAGCGCGGGTGCCCGTAGTGTCCAGGCATCTGGCGCCCTCCGCTGCTTGGATCCTCCGCTTTGGCGAAGAGGCTCAGCATGAGCTCCCTGGGCGTCATCCCCTTCATGAGCACCGCGCACACCGACCGGTAGTAGGGGACGAACCAGTCAAGATCCCGGTCGATGGCATACATCACGCCCGCCTGGGCGCCTTCATGCCCCTGTCCAGAGATCACGAAAGGTACCTTCCCCGCGCGCTGGAGAACCCACATACGCTCATCCAGGGCCCTGGCGAGGGCCATGTAGTAGTACATCTCCAGGAGATGCTCCCCGGCAAGGCCAAGCGCCTGGTGGCGAGACTCGATCTCGCGCACTCCCCTGGCTTCCTTGCTTTCCATCCCTCCACCCCCCATTAGCGTCCGTGGCGTTGTTTCTTCCGTGGGCGACTGGAACACACCACATGTCCGGCGGGAATGATCGAGGGGAACCCAAGATGGTGGGAGCCCTGCAGATCGCCTGGATCAGATGAGCAATGGGAAATCTACACCCGCCGTGGTTCCACCCCACCTACCTAACCCAACAAAATCTCTTGTCGAGATTTTGCTGAGAACCCCCTTATTTCAAGAGGCCCCCCCGCAAAAGTCAAAAGACTTTTGCTGGGGTACTTAAAACCTTCTACCCTTTCCCTCTAGATCCCTGTTTTCCCTTTCCTCCCTACTGCCCGTGGATCGCCCGGTCCAGGGCATCGAGGGCTTGCTTCCTTCAATGCTTCAGAGAGGGTGGGATGCGCATGGATGCTCCCTGCTACCTCAAAAACTGTGGCTTCCGACGAACGGGCCAGTACCCCCTCCGCCAATAGCTCGGTCACGGAAGGCCCGATCATGTGCACACCAAGGATCTCTCCAGTCTTCGAGTCGGTCACAACCTTGACGAATCCCTCGCGCTCTCCTAGGGTGAGCGCTCTACTGTTGGCCTGGAAGGAGAACCTTCCTACTTTTACGGGATATCCGGCCTCGCGCGCTTGCTTCTCTGTCATCCCAAGCGATGCAACCTCCGGCATGGAGTAGGTACACCGGGGGACAGCGTGGTAGTCAATGGGCCGGGGGTTCATCCCGGCAATGACCTCCACAGCGAGGATCGCCTCCTCCGACGCAACATGGGCGAGGAGGTAGCCTCCAATCACGTCCCCGATGGCGAAGATCCCCTCCACACTCGTACGCATGTACTCGTCCACGACCACAAACCCCTTCCTTGTCACCACCCCTACCTCCTCAAGGCCCAGATCCTCTGTGAGGGCTTCCCTGCCCACGGCCACAAGGAGGTATTCCGTCTCAATGAGGCGATCCCCCTCAGGAGTGGAGACGCGAACCTGGAGCCCTCCTTCCACTGGCTCAACCCCCTGGACTGTAGAGGAGGTGTAGATCTTTACTCCTTTCCTTACCAGGGCCTTCGCCATTGCCTCCCCAATCTCCTCATCCTCCATGGGGAGGACAGAGGGCATGAGCTCAACCAAGGTCACCTCTGCCCCGAAGGAGCGGAAGAGCGTGCAGAACTCCACCCCAATGGCGCCAGCGCCCACGATCACCATGGATCGGGGGACTTCCGGGAGGTCCAAAGCCCCTGTGCTATCAAGGATACGAGCGTTGTCGACGGGGATTCCTGGCAAGGAACGGGGCTTAGATCCCGTGGCGATAAGGACGTGCCGGGTTTCCACTTCCGTCTCCGAGCCGTCGTTGAGGGAGATCCCTACCCTTGTCGGGGAAAGAAGCCGCCCATGGCCTGAAAATACGTCCACCCGGTTCTTCCGCATGAGGTACCCGACGCCCCGGTGGAGAGTTTCCACTACCTGTCGCTTGCGTGCCTGCGCGCGGGCATAATCCAGGACGACCTCCCCGACGCGAAGGCCGAACTGGTCTGCCCGGCGTATCTTCTCCAAAAGCTCCGCAGTCTGCAGGAGGACCTTTGTGGGAATACACCCCGCGTGTAAGCAGACGCCCCCAAGCTTGTCCCTCTCCACGAGTGCGACCCGTAGCCCGAGCTGGGCGGCACGAATGGCCCCTACGTATCCACCCGGTCCTCCGCCGATGATGGTGAGGTCATACGGCTCCGTCATCACCCATCACACCCAAAGGCAAAGAAGCGCTCATCGGCCTAGCCGCCTTCTCTTCCCTCTCCACCGTGTACAGCATTCCGCCCTCTACCCGGTCAATGAACAGCACACCATTGAGGTGATCTACCTCGTGCAGGATCACCCGGGCAAGAAGGTCCTCGGCGATGAGGGTCTTCTTCCGGCCATTCTGCGTTTGTCCAGTCACCACGATGCGACGCGCCCGCTTCACAATCCCTGCGACTCCTGGGATGGAAAGACATCCTTCCGGGCCGACTTGCTCCCCGGAGCGACGGACGATCCTGGGGTTCACCAGGACAAGGGGGCCTTTTCCGATGTCTGCCACGATCACCCGCAGGGGGACACCTACTTGAGGTGCGGCGAGCCCGACGCCGTTGCTGGCGTACATCGTTTCCAGCATCTCCCGGATCAAGGCGCGGATCTCCCGCGTGACCCTCGGGGCCGGGCGGCTCCTGCGCCGCAGGATCGACGCGTCGGGATCATGAATGGTGATGATGCGCCTCATGCGAGGTGTGGCTACGCTCGTTCGCCAATGGGCTCCTCGCCTGTGGCGGCGATCTCCTGCTGGCGCTGCTTGGCGAGCTCGACGAGCCATGCAGGATCCTCGTAGACGTAATCCTTGCGGAGGGGATGCCCGATCCAGTCCTCCGTCATCATGATGCGCCGGAGGTTGGGGTGGCCCTCGAAGATCACTCCGAGCAGGTCGTATGTCTCCCGCTCGTGCCAGTTGGCACCATCCCAGATCCTCACCACAGAGGGAATCCGCGGATCTTCCCTGGGGACGACCACCTTGAGCAGGAGGTTGTGCCGGTGCTCCATGGAGTAGAGATGGTAGACGACTTCCATGCTGTCGGGGGGCCTGTCCACCGCAGTCACAAAGGAGAGGTAATCAAAGCGGAACTCCGGATCGTCGCGCAGGAATGTGCAGACCTCCAGCAGCTGCTCCCGTGGAACCAGGAAGGTAGGGTTCGGGTAGACAGGGACATGGGACTCCACCCGGGCTGGAGGTTTCTTCCCTTCAGCCTGCGCTTTCTGAACTTCCTCCTGGTGGCGGCGCTCCTCTTCCTGCCTGGCCTTCTCCGCTTCGGCCTTGAGATCGCGTAGGGAGGGAAACCTCTCAAGGAGCCGCGAGATGAGCTCTGGTTTCATCCTCGCACCCCTCCCACGACTCCCCGGGCAATGGGCTCCTTGGGGGCTGCCTGGTGGAGATCGGAAAGGGAGTAGAGCAACCGCGCCCGGTTATAGGTGCTTGTCTCGTAGTGTGGGACGAAGACGATGGCCTCTGTTGGGCAGACTTCTACACACAGGCCACAGTAGCAACACTTGTCGATTTCAATATCGAAGCGCGTCAGGTACCTCTCCTTGCCCTTCCCCTCTGCCTCGATGTGGATGCACCTGTCGGGGCAGATGCGCTCGCACTGGAAGCAAATAATGCAGCGGTCATTCCCTGTCTCCGGGTCGATGGGAAGCGCCAGGAGCCCGTGCCATCGCGGGGAGACGTTGACCCTCTGCAGGGGGTAGAGGACGGTGATCTTGGGTTCCAAGAGCGTCCTCCAAGTGGACCGGAGCCCGACAACCAGCCCGATGACCGCCTGCGTTGCCCACTGAATGATTCCTTGCATCCTGACCTCCTTCCCGACCAGGAAAGCCAGCCTTCCACCTACTCTTCTAAAGGTCTCACGCTCGCCTGGAGCCTCTCCCCGGCCCCCACCGGAACCTCGTCGAAAAGATTTCAGTAGGGCTTCTCAGCGATCCACGTCGGAGAGGACGATATCCACGGACCCCAGGATGGCGATGACGTCGGCAACCTTCCACCCCCGCATCATCTCGGTGAGAGCATAGAGGTTGCTGAACGAAGGAGCCCTAATCTTCACTCTGTACGGCTTCTCCGAACCATCGCTCACCATGTATATCCCGAGGTCCCCCCTCGGCGATTCTGTGTGAACGTACACTTCCCCTTTAGGCGGCCGGAGCGAGAGCGGGACCCTCGCGCGGATGCTGCCCCCAGGGAGCTGGGCGATGCACTGACGGATGATGCGTACCGACTGGCGCATCTCTTCCATGCGCACCAGGTAGCGGGCGTAGCAGTCACCCTCTGTGTAAACAGGGATGTCGAACTCCACGCGGTCATAGACCTCGTAGGGGTCAGCCTTCCGGACATCGTAAGCGACACCGGAGGCACGCCCTACTGGCCCTGAGGCTCCCATGGCAATGGCCACTTCCCTGGGAAGAACCCCCACTCCCTGGGTACGGACTTTGAAGATGGGGTTGCCAGTGAGGAGCTCGTCGTACTCAGGCAGGCGTTGCAGGAAGTAGTCGCAGAACTCCAGCACGCGGTCGGTCCAACCTTCAGGCAGGTCTTCATAGACCCCCCCGATGCGGAAGTAGACGTGGTGGAGCCTCCCTCCTGTCACTGCCTCGAAGAGGTCCATGACGCGCTCCCGCTCTCGCATACACCAGAGGAAGGCGGTAAAGGCACCAAGGTCGATGCCGAAGGTCCCCAGCCACAGCAGGTGGCTTGCGATGCGCTGGAGCTCCAGGAGGATCGTGCGGATGTACCGCGCTCGCTCCGGAACCTCGATCCCTGCAAGGCGCTCCACGGCGAGGATGTAGACTTCTTCATTCGCAAGCGCGGTGAGGTAGTCCATCCCCCGGTCGGTCAGAGCGATCCCCTGGGCAAAGGTGCGGTGCTCTAGCATCTTCTCCACTGAGGAGTGGAGGTAACCGATGTCTGGATGGACCTCAGTGATGTTCTCCCCGTCGAGGGTAACGATGAGACGCAACACCCCGTGGGTGCTAGGGTGCTGTGGGCCCATGTTCAAGATGAGTTCTTCGGTCCTAAGCGCCAAGGCCAGCTCCCACCCTACTTCTTCGCCGAAGGAAGGGTTCCTTCCGGATCTTCTCCTGGAGTTTGAGAATGCCTTCGATAAGAGCCTCGGGGCGCGGCGGACAGCCGGGGACGTATACGTCTACCGGGATCACCGTATCGATCCCCTTGAGGATCGAGTAGTTATCATAGTAAAAGGGACCGCCGCAGGTTGCGCATGAGCCCATGGAGATGACGTACTTTGGCTCGGGCATCTGCTCCCAGAGGCGGCGGACGATCGGTGCCATCTTAATGGTGCAGCGCCCTGCGACGAGGATACAGTCCGCTTGGCGTGGGGTCGCCCGGGGGATCACACCGATGCGGTCTAGGTCAAACCTCGTGGCGTACGCCTGCATCATCTCGATGGCGCAACAGGCTAAACCAAAAGTGAGAGGCCAGATGGATGCGGACCTTGCCCAGTTCAGCAAGGACTCAACGGTGGTAAGAACGACTCCCCCACCGGGGAGCGCGTCAAGAATCTCCACTGCCCGGTCTATGGGGGCTACACGAATATGGCCTGCGGGAGGGTGGGCCGAATCGGACACAACACTCCCTCCTTGTAACCCCCCGGCCCTGTTCCAAGAGCAGGGGAGGCGGAAACACCGGTGAACATCATAGCATCTGAGCACCAGTTCGTCAAACCTGTTCTCTTCCCTGTTCCCAGAACTTCGCGAGGATGCCCATAGCCGACTGAACCGAGGAGGAGCTTTTGCTCGCCCCAGGTCCAACAGAGGCTCCTGCAACCTTGACGGAAGTCCTTGAGACCCGGTGTGAGGTGGAAACGAGGCCCGTAGCAGGATCTTGTCAAAGACTTCCCTGGGGTTCCTGAGGAGGACTTCCCAGGACGTGATGAGAATCCATGGGTAGCTAAGGGAGGGGAGCATGCGCGATGACGTATCCCGTGGATGCGACTGTGATCGAGAAACTGGAAAAGAAGGCGAGAGAGCTACGCAAGACCATCCTCCGCATGATCACCATGGCAGGCTCGGGTCATCCTGGGGGGTCTCTCTCGTCCATTGATCTGCTGGTGGCCTTGTACTACCACCACCTCCGGCACGATCCGAAGAACCCAAAGTGGCCGGATCGCGACCGGTTCGTGCTCTCCAAGGGGCACGGTTGTCCTGCCCTTTACGCCGTCCTCGCCGACTGTGGATACTTCGGGGAGGAGCACCTATGGACCCTGCGCAAGGTGGGGAGCATTCTCCAGGGACATCCCGACATGACGCGCACTCCCGGGGTAGAGATCTCCACTGGTTCGCTTGGGATGGGATTCTCTGCAGCGATCGGGATGGCTCTTGGGGCACGCCTGAGCGGGCGATCCTACAGGGTCTATGCCCTTCTCGGTGACGGGGAGTGTCAGGAGGGAGCCGTGTGGGAAGGGGCGATGTTCGCCGCCCACTACGGCCTCGACAACCTCACCGCTATCGTGGACCGCAACGGCCTCCAACAGACGGGGAAGACCGAGGAACGTATCCGACTCGAGCCCCTTGCCTCCAAGTGGGAGGCCTTCGGGTGGCGCGTGCTGGAGATCGACGGACACAGCTTCCCCCAGATTCTCACCGCCCTTGAAGAAGCCAAAGGGACGCGGGGACGGCCGACAGTCATCATCGCGCATACTGTGAAAGGGAAAGGCGTCTCGTTCATCGAGGGGGTCGTGGGGTTCCATGGGAAGGCGACCACCCCAGAAGAATTGGAGAGAGCACTCGTTGAGTTAGGAGGGTAAAAGAACAATGTCCATCCATCTCGTCCGGGAACGCCCCCAGAAGGCCACGCGGGATGCCTACGGGGAAGCCCTTGTGGAGATTGGTCGGGAACGCTCTGAGGTCGTTGTCCTCACCGGCGACTTGCGGGACTCCACCCGCACGGAATACTTCGCCAAAGCCTTCCCCGAGCGCTTCTTTGAGGTAGGGATTGCCGAGCAGAACATGGCAGGGATCGCTGCAGGCTTGGCGACGTGCGGCTACATCCCCTTCATCAGCTCGTTTGCGGTCTTTTCACCGGGCCGGAACTTCGACCAAATCCGCGTCCTCATCGCCCAGCCTTCCCTCCCTGTAAAGATCGTTTCCACCCATGCCGGGATCACCGTCGGGGAGGATGGAATCTCCGCCCAGGCCATTGAAGACATCGCTATGATGCGAGCCCTTCCCAACATGGGCGTCGTCGTCCCCGCCGACGCGGCGGAAA
>JAUQQG010000043.1 GCA_030550015.1 bacterium
TCTTCATTCACGAGAGAGAATTATGGCGGACGCTTCTATAATCTCCTTTTAGATCTCAAATATGCAGGTAACCCTTCAGGTACCGAAGTTTGGAGAATGATGGAATCGTTGTCACGAAGTATACTTGAGGTGTCACAGTGATGTGTAGCTCTTGTAGCGATCGATTCAGCCCTAAAGCCTCCATCATCATTCCGGTCCACAATAATCTCCACCTCACCAAGACATGCCTGGAACGTATCCGCCAAAACTCATCCGAGGTTGACTACGAGGTCATCGTAATAGACAACGCCTCTACGGATGGAACGCGAGAGTTCCTTCGTTCAGAACAGGAGTTGGGGAAGCTGCGGGCAATCTTCAGCGACACTAACCTCGGGTTCGCAAAGGCGTGCAACCTGGGAGCGAGAGAGGCACTTGGGAAGTATGTCGTCTTCCTGAATAACGACACGGAACCTCTGGAAGGGTGGCTCGTGGCCCTTGTGAGCACTGCGGAGAAGGACGAGCGGATCGCAGCAGTCGGAGCGAAGCTACTCTTCCCGGACGGCACCATCCAGCACGCGGGTATTGCGATCGGAAAGGATCTCTCTGCACCTATTGTTCCTTTCCACATATACTTCAGGGAGCGAGCGGATGCACCGTATGTGAATCGCGAGAAGGACCTGCAGGTTGTCACGGGAGCGTGCATGCTCGTACGCAGAGACGTGTTCCTGGCTTTTGGGGGTTTTGATGAGGCTTTCAAGAACGGGTATGAGGATGTAGACTTCTGCTTGCGCCTGAAAGAGGCAGGATACCGTGTTGTCTACACTCCTAAGGCCGAAGTGATCCACCTGGAGTCGCAGACTCCAGGCAGGTTCGACGCTGTACACGAGAACGTCGCCTTGCTGCACAGGAAGTGGCTAGAGAAGGTACGCTTCGACTATGAGGAGATCCTGCGGCAAGACAGGATCATAGTTCAACCTGAGCGGACGCGGTCGGCGGAGAGGAGGCAGGAGAGTGCGTTCATTGTCGTGGCTAGGAACGACATCGAAACAGTCGGAGGCTGCATGCGTCAGCTTCCTATCTGGGATGGCGATGAGGTGATCTTAGTCGATGTGGGGTCCACGGACATGACGCGGGAGTACCTTCAGATTTGGGCAGAGGAGCATCCTGGCACAAAGCTGATCCTTCTGGATGAGAACGCAGGCTTCTCCGGAGCCATCCGTGAGGGACTGCGTGCCTGCAGCAAGGACACAGCGATCGTGCTCGAAGCCGACGTATACGGGCCACCTGGGTGGGAGGTGCGGCTGTTGCGCCATGTAGAGAAAGAGGTAGTTGTTGGACCTCTTTGTGTGGAGCCTGGTCTTAGCACCCAGAGGTACGAGCTGTACGCGGGGCCCGCTATCTCCAAGGAGGGCCAAGAGACGCTCAGAGATCTGGCGGGCATCCTGGCGGCGCGCAACGAAGGTCGCTTGGTGCGGACGCAGTCCCTGGGTACGTTCTGTATGGTGGGGAGGACGGTGGAACTCTTGGAAGCCATGGAGACGGTGCCCACTGGTCTGTGTTCCAGGTGCGCTGGTGCGGCCATTTCGTGGGCGCTGAGGGAGCGCGGGAAGCTTATGTTTCTAGCTACTGATACCTTGGTTGCCCGCTCAACCCGGGCTTTAAATGAAGAGACAGAACACCACACCTGTGCGGAGCTACTCATCCCTCTGTTTGCCTCCAGGTACGGTCAGGGGAACGTCCCCCCTCTAGACGAACTGCTCAATGCCGGATGGATCGAAGTGGAAGAGAATCAAAAACAAGTATTCAGGGATAGGTCCAAGGTTCTGCCGATCACCTCCATCGTCATCCCGGTGCGCAGGGGGCTCGAGTTTCTGAGGGCATGCATTCGCAGCGTGCTGGCAAACACGCCCGATCCGTTTGAGCTTATCATTGTCGACGATGCTTCGGACGACCTCATCAGAATGTACTTGGAGACCCTTGCCTCTACCTCAGAGCGCGTCAGGGTCATAAGGAGCGACGTCCACCTTGGATTTCCGGGAGCATGTAACCTCGGCATTGAGGCTTCCAGGGGGGAAGCCATTCTGTTTCTCAACAATGACACCGTGGTCACGGAGGGATGGCTGTGGAGGCTGCACCGCTGTCTTGCCTCCGAGCCAGATGTCGGGATTGCCGGTGCTGTCTCCAACTATGCGCCCGGCCCTCAGTTCGTAGAGAACTGCACCTATAGGACCATAGAGGAGCTCGCCGAGTTCGCCAGGAAACGCGCCGCGGAATACTGTGGCATGTACATGGATGTCCAGTGGGTCACTGGGATGTGCATGCTTGTCCGCAGGGAGGTAGTGGATAGAATCGGAGGGTTCGATCCAGCCTTCTCACCTGGGAACTTTGAGGACGATGACTTTTGCCTACGGGCTAGGCTCGCGGGGTTCCGGGTTAAGGTTGCCTTGGATACATTCATCCACCACGAGGGCAGTAGGACGTTCAAGGAAGAGGAAATTGACTACAAAAGCCTTATAGGGAGAAACTTCCATTTGTTCCTGCACAAATGGGGACTTCCGGAACACATCAGGATGGAAGAACTGTACGATCACATCGAATGGATAACGGCGGTTACCGCATTCAATCCTGAGAAGCACTACGTTCCGCTTCGATCAATGGCGACTGCAGCAGCGGGGAGGTGGGGAGCCGGTGAGGATTTCGCTGTGCATGATTGTGAGAAATGAGGAAGAGGATCTTCCGAAGTGTCTAGAAAGCGTCAGGGGTGTAGCGGACGAGATCGTCGTTGTCGACACTGGGTCGACAGACAGAACAGGGGAGGTCGCTGAATTGTTCGGGGCCAAGGTGGTGCCCTTCGCCTGGACCGGGAGCTTCGCCGATGCCCGCAACGTTTCCATCGCCCATGCCTCAGGGGACTGGATCCTCTGGATGGATGCCGATGAGGAGCTGTGCCGGGAGGATATTCCCGTTCTCCGCGAAGCAGTTCTAAGGGATGACTGCGAGGCCTATCTTGTGCATGTTGTGAACTATGTTGGGGGGACGCCTGACGAGGGGAGTACTGTTGTCGGCCTCTCCCCCAGGCTGTTCAGGCGAAGACCTGCCTATGCCTTCACCGGTAGGATTCATGAACAGATTCTTGTTTCCATCCAATCGGCCCTCCCGGAGGCCCGTATCGAGACCATTCCTGTCCGCATCTATCATTACGGGTACCTTGAGGATCGTGTTCTCAAACGTGGAAAGACAGGGCGCAACCTTGCTCTTCTGAAGGAGGAGGTAGAGAAGTATCCAGATGATCCGTTCACAAGATTTAACCTTGCGATGGAATATATCCGGAGAGGAGAATACGAAGACGCGGAACGCGAGTTCCGGCAGGCATACCTCCTGCGTCCCGATCCTTCCTCCGCTTACGCTCCTCACCTCCTCAAGAACTTGTGCATTTGCCTCAGGGCACTCGGTAGACACGAGGATGCCCTCCGTGTCGTCTCGGATACACTTGCAGTTCTTCCTGACTTCACGGATATGGAGTTCCTTCGTGGACTCATCTACCTGGACGTCGGGGACTACGCATCCGCGATGCACAGTTTCACCCGGTGCGTCGAAATGGGGGATGCTCCACCCTGCTACGTCAGTCAGCGAGGACTTGGTTCCCATCATGCCTGGGCCATGCTCGGGAACATTTTCACAGTTATGGAGGAGAGGAAGAAGGCGGTTGAGGCGTACACGAAAGCCTTGCAGGCGAACCCGAGGTACACCCCTGCTCTCCGGGGTCTTGCGGACCTCCTTCTATCCCGGGAAGACCCAGAAAAGGTAATGGGTTTCCTCAGGCGTGTAGCGGATCTCTCCGATGAGGCCATGCAGGTTGTTTTTGCAGACGCCCTGTGCTCAGCGAAGAGGCCACAGGAGGCAATAGACCTTCTGGACGAGTTAACGCCATCCGAAGCAGCCCTTACGGTGCGCGGGAAAGCGCTCATGTTCTTAGGTAGGTACGCAGAAGCGGAAGTAGCCTTTAGACAGCTCGCAGGGCCTGGAAAGGATATTGTTCCCGCGATGACGCACGCGGCATTGTGCGCTTTTCTCCGTAAGGATACAGCAGGGGTGGAGCAATGTGCTGTGAAGCTGGAGGCAATAGGAAAAACCGGAGTCGCATGGACATGCCGCGCGCTCGTTGCTGTTCTCGACGGGAAACCGATCCTGGATATGCCCAAAGACAGAAAGAGCGCTATCGATACGGTAATCGGCTTACTTAGCACCTTGCTTGGCCTGAACGAATTCGATGCATTCGAGCTTGCTCTTCCGATATTCAGCTGGCTTATCCCCAGACCACAAGTGCACCTCGAGCTCGGCAAGCTCTATATGTCTCATGGATTCCAGGAGACTGCCCTTGAAGAGCTTAGCCAAGCGCACGAGGCAGGGGTGATCGATGCAGAAGGATACCGTATTCTGGGGAGGTTAGCGGAAGGGAAAGAGCTCTGGGAGGATGCGGTGATCTTCTACCGCAAAGCCCTAGAGATGGATGGGCAGCACCTTCCCACGTATACAGCCCTCGTGCAGGCACTTGCCAGATTGAGACGGTATGGTGAAGCCCTAGATGTGCTCGAAGAAGCGAAGAGAATTTTCCCGCATGCACGGATCCTTGAGGAGGCACGGAAAGCCCTAGTGGTTGCAGTAGGGGACGCTTGATTGCCTTCACTCAAGATATGACCGGGTGCGCCGATCCTAAGGTAGCAGATAGACCCCACCAAGGAGGGAATGGCACCCGGAGGTGCATCCGGGGTGCCAACCAAGTATGGAGAGGATCGGGGGAGTGACACCTGGGAAGGGCATAGAGGCTACACCTCCTGCCAGGCACAGAGAGGAAGGCAGGAAGGCCTCCCAGCAGGATGTGGAGCCGAAGCCATCTCCTTCGCAAGAAGGTCAGGCCGTCTCCAAGGGAGGGTCTGGAGAGGCCGGGAGGGATGTGAAGAAGCCCCCAAGCCCTATGGATGTTGCAGCCGAGTTCATCGTAGACCAGAAGACACATCGGGTGACCGTTCGGATCATGAACATCCGGACAGGAGAGGTCATTCGGATCATTCCGCCAGGGAAGCTCATCGAATTGATCAGCCAGTTCGCTGGGAGAAGCGTGATCGACAAAAAAGTCTGAGCTGGTTGATCTGATCGCTTGTGTTTGGGTTGACCAAAAGATCCACGAGATCCTTGCGAGGGCGATATGGCGTTTGATCCTGTTCGGCTCAGCGGCCTCATCTCAGGCATCAACACGGCAGACATCATCAACAAGCTCATCACCGTGGAGCGGGCTCCGATTACCAGGCTGGAGTCGCGGCAGAAAAGCTACGAGACAAGGCTGAAAGCCTGGCAGGACCTGAATACGAAGCTCTTGTCCTTAAAGACAAAAGCGGAGTCGATCCAGAAGGCCGATGGGTTCAAGGTCTTCACCACCACCGTGTCCGACAGCACAGTTCTCACGGCCACCGCTTCCTCCTCGGCGAGCACTGGTACCTATACCTTTACTGTCCAACAGTTAGCCAAGGCGCACATCCTGGGTACTGCCAGCACGTTTGCGGATAAGGACGCCACAGATTTTGGCACAGGGACGATCACCATCCAGGTCGGATCCAATACACCAGTGACCATCACCATCGGTGCTGCCAATAACACCCTGGAGGGAATCAAGAACGCCATCAACCAAGCGAACGCAGGGGTTAGTGCTTCCATCGTGAATGACGGTACTGGGTATCGGCTCCTCGTCACCGGGAACAACACCGGTGCAGCCAATACCGTCACCATCTCTCATACTCTCACCGGGGGTACTTACTCCCTGGGCACCTTCAACACGATCCAGGCGAACCAGGATGCGCAGATCGTCGTTGGGAGCGGAGCAGGGGCACTCACGGTGAACAAACCCAGCAACACCGTCACAGATGTTGTCCCTGGCGTCACCCTCAATCTCTTCAAAGAGAGCGCCACGCCCGTCACTGTGACTGTGGACCTTGATAAGGACGGGATCACCAAGAAGGTCCAGGAGTTCGTGGACGCGTTCAACAGCGTCATGGACTTCATCAAGGACAAGGCCTCCTACGACCCCAACACAAAGACGGCAGGCCCCCTCTTCGGCCAGTTCACTGTCCGTAGCGTGGAGCAGGACCTGATCAACCTGGCTACCGGGATCGTCGCCGGTTTGCCCGCCGAGACCAACGCCCTGAGTGATGTGGGGATCACCTTGGGAAGGGACAAGCACCTCACCCTCGATGCCACCAAGTTCAAGGACGCGCTGACCACGAAGTACAACGATGTGGTCAAGCTCTTCATCCTCAGTGGCACGGCTTCTGACCCGGACATTAGCTTTCTGACGGCCACTTCCAAGACGAAGGCCACTTCCACTGGGTATGCCGTGAACATCACCCAGGCAGCGACCCAGGGGACGGCTTCCGCGACAGAGCGGACGCAGGGGGTGACGGATCCAGGGGCGGCGGCCACAAATGTGGTCGGGTCGGAGACGCTGACTTTCTCCGGCGCGCTGTTCCCCACCTCCTACCAGATCGTCTTTGCCAACGGGACGACCCCAGCCCAAATGGCCTCTCAGATCAACGGTGATGCGACCCTTTCCCCGAAAGTCTACGCGGAGGTGGATGCAAACGGCCACCTCAGGATCTATGGGAAGTACTTCAACACGGACTTCACGGTCACCAGCGACAAGCTCGTCTCTGGAACCGGTTCCGGGTACACGACGACAGGAACCAACGCTACCCAAACGGCGACGGGGATCCCTGCAGGGGCAACCGGGGTTACGGCGGTGGGGGAGACGATCACCGTGGACGGGACAACACAGGTCACGCTTGCCGCCGGGAAGACCCTCTCTCAGATCGTCAATGACTTCAACGCGGCTATGGAGCAGGCCAACATCACA
>JAUQQG010000010.1 GCA_030550015.1 bacterium
CCGCGTCCAGGTCCGCGCCGCCGGGGGTAGACCCCGTCGGGTCCATAGGCCAGGTAGCGCCGTCGCCAGCGATAGAACAGCGTCCGGGAGATCCCAAACTCCCGGCAGGCCTGGCTGACGTTCCCCAGCGCCTGCGCCCGGGCTATCACTCGCAGGCGGAAGGCGTGTACACTGGCTTCGAGGGTCATAGGCGGTCCTCCCCGTCTCCCCATGTGGGGTTGGTATCCAACGGGAAGGATACGTCATATGACCCTCCTTTGGTGTCAACACTAAACTGAAACAGTACAGTCTAGGAGGGTACACCGCCCTCGCTTTTCCACACTTTTCGAGGGTACCTCGAGTGGCAGTCCGAGGGAGTTGAGGATGCGTCGTTTCACCCCATGGACTGTTCTTTCGGGGAGACCTTCTTACTGGACGCTCCATGCATACGTTGCGAACAGCTCTTGGTATAGATCACGCATCTTCGAGAGTCTTTGCGCTGCTCGCATCCTATTCCGGGTGTGGGCCATCGTAGGTAAAGGGGACGTGGATCCGCATGGGTGCCTCTCGCGTCAGCTCCTCCAGCAGGTGCGCCGCAATACCCGCACACCTGCCGAGGATGAACGCGAGTTTGCCGACTTCGGGAGGGAACTCCAGGCCCAATAGCACGGCCGCAAGCGCTCCATCCACGTTCACCGGGAGCGTTCGTCCGAGTTGGACTGAGAGGGCATCTGCGATGGCTTGCATCAGGGTGATGGGCAGTTCGGCGATTCCTTCCTCCCTGGCCATCGCCCACAAAGTCACGGTCCTGGGATCTCGCTCGTGCACCCTGTGTCCCACGCCTGGGATCCTTCTGCCCTTTATGCGGTATCGCTGCACGATCTGTTTTCCAGCTTCGCCCACAGAGATGCCCTGGTGGGAGATCAACTTCATACCTTCCTGCAGCATGCGCATCGCTTCCTCTCCCGCCCCGCCATGCGCATCCCCAATGGCAAGCAGGCCCCCTGCAACGGCAGCCTCCGCCGCCTTCCGGTTTCCGCTAGCGATGACACGCGCGGCCATGGTGGAAGGGGGAGTAGGCCCATGGTCTGAGGAGGCGATGAGGACCGCATTCCACACTCTGGACTCGGCAGGGGAGGGCATGCGGCCGCGGAGAAGCAAGAATGCCACATCGCCAAAATTTCCGCGATGCATGAGATCCTCCACGCGGTATCCCCGCAGGATGATGCGGTCGCGATCATAGGTAGAAATCGACGTTTTCCACGCTTCCATAGGCATCCTCCTCATCCAGGCCCTTCACAAAGGGCCTGGAAGTCTGCTCCAGTCTCTTTTTGAACGCTGAGGCACCTAAATTACACCTTGTGCTTTAGCTCGCTCCAGTTCTGCGCGAGTAAGACCCAGTTCGCTGAGATAGAACTCCTCGTTGTGCGCGCCGAGGGGAGGGCCGGGCCAGCGGATTGTACCTGGTGTGCCCATGAGACGGGGGAGGGGAGCATGCATAGGGATGCCTCCCAGCTGGGGATCCTGGACCTGGATCACCAGGTCACGCGCTCGGACGTGCGGGTCCGCCAGGAGTTGTGAGACATTGTACACAGGTGCGGCAGTGACTTCGTGGCGTATGAACAGTACCATCAACTCGTGGAGCGTGTACCTCCGGATGGCTTCTCCGAGGATTTCGTCTAGCGCTTCTGCGTGCTGAACCCGGGCCTCGTTTGTGGCGAACCGGGGGTCATAAAGAAGCTCAGACAGCCCAAGAGCGTCGAGCAGGCGGGCGGCAGTATGGGGAGTGGAGGCGGAGATGGCCACCCACTGGCCGTCCGCGGTCTTGTAGGTATTCCTGGGGGCGGTATTGTACGATCGGTTGCCGATGCGTTCGCGCACTTGCCCCGCTAATCGATACTCGGCTGCAAGAGGCCCCAGTATGGCAAAAAGCGGTTCAAGGATAGCAAGGTCAATGACCTGCCCGTTTCCCGTTCGGCGCGCATGGGAGACGGCGATGACCGTTGCCGCGGCACCCCACAGGGCAGCAACCATGTCGGCGAGAGGAAATGGCGGCAGGGTCGGGGGCCGGTCAGGGAATCCTGTCATGGCTGCAAACCCGCTCATGGCCTCGATCAACGTTCCAAGCCCTGGCCTCTCCCGGTACGGCCCCGTCTGGCCCCATCCGGAGATCCGCACCACGACTAGCCGCGGGTTCCGGGCGAGTAAGACATCGGGGCCGATCTTCCATCGCTCGAGCCTCCCAGGGACGAAATTCTCCACGAGCACATCAAAGCGGTCGACCATCTGGAGCAGGAGCGAGCGTCCCAGTGGGTGCGCCAAGTTCAGCGTAACGCTCCGCTTGTTCCTTGCATAGACGCGCCACCAGAGATCCAGATTGTTCGTCTTCCAAGTTCTTAGCGGATCCCCGACGCCTGGCTGCTCCACCTTGACCACATGCGCCCCGAAATCCGCAAGGACAAGGGTTAGCATGTTCCCTGCCACAAGGCGGGATAAATCCAGCACACGGAGATCCTCAAGTGGGAGCATCGGCAGGGCTACCTCCGTCGTTTTCAGAACCCGATGCGGGAAGGACAATGCAGCACTCCGGCGGAAGGTAAAGAGTAACCTCCCCCTGCAGGGGCTCTGCTGTTTCTACGCGTAACGATCCGACGGGAGTTTCGAGGATATACTGGAACGACGCTCCGAGGTACAGGCCTGACTCCACCTTGCCAGGGAGGGTGTTCATCTCCTTTGGGCCATCGGTACGGATGCGGACTCGTTGCGGGCGCACAGCCACGATCACCGGCTGCCCGGGGGAAAACTGGTTCAGGCCGGAGGCCTGCACCAGTTTTCCAGTGTGCAACTTGACAGTAATCCGATTCGCTTCCCCGATGGTCTCTATATGACCGTGGAGGAAGTTACAGGAGCCCATAAAATCGGCCACGAAGGGGTTTGGAGGGAGTTCATAGATCTCCCGCGGGGTTCCGATGGCCATAATGCGACCACGGTTCATGACCACCACGCGGTCTGAAAGCGCTAGGGCCTCTGCTTGATCGTGGGTCACGTAGATCGCCGTCATGCGGAGCCGCTGCTGCAACTCCCGTAACCAGAAGCGTGCCTGCTCCCGTAACTTGGCATCCAGGTTGGACAGTGGTTCGTCGAGCAGCAGGATACTGGGTTCATAGACGAGGGCCCTCGCTAGAGCAATGCGCTGCTGTTGCCCTCCGGATAGCTGGTGTGGATAGCGGCGCTCAAAGCCTTCGAGTTGCAACAAGGACAGGACCCATTGGATGCGCCGTCGGATCTCAACCTGGGGCACCCTGCGCATACGGAGCCCAAAGGCCAAGTTTTCAAATACTGTCATGTGGGGCCAGAGCGCATAGGACTGAAATACCATGCCAATGTTGCGTGCTTCCGGACGCAGGAAGATTTTCCGGCGCGTGTCGGTGAGGATGCGGTCCCCGAACTTGATGGTTCCTTCGTCTGGAACCTCGAAGCCGGCAATACAGTTCAGGGTCGTGGATTTCCCGCACCCTGATGGCCCTAAAAGGGTCACGAATTCCCCATCGCGGACTGTAAAGCTCACAGCGTCGACGGCCAGGACGCCATCGAAACGCTTGCGAAGGCCCTCCACCACGAGCTCAGCCATGAAGCTTCACCCCAAGTAAGCCCCGGGCGAGCCCAAGCCAGAGAACCGTGAGGGCAACCTGTACGACCGCGAGGGCGGACACCGGGCCGCTATCGCCCTGGCGCCAAAGCTCGATCATGGTTGTCCCTATGACCTCACTCCCGCGGGCGAAGAGAAAGACCGCTGAGGCGTACTCCTTGAGGAACGTGATGAATAAGAGGGCGTATCCTCCAAAGAGGGCCTCCCGGAGAAGTGGCAGGAGGACATTGCGGATGGTTGTGATCCAGCTCGCGCCCACAACGCGAGCGGCCCGGTCCATCTCCTCGGTGATGCGAAAGACCGCAGGGGTCACCGCGCCAAAGCCGTAGGGGATGTATCGTGTGATGAAGGCGAGGGTGAGGCCAAGAATCGTGTTACGCAACGTCCCCAGCCCTGGAAGGAGAAGGAATGTCCACAGAAACCCGATGCCTACGATGATCCCAGGGATGGCACGAGGATAGAGGGCAACATAAAGGAGGAGCCTGCGGAGGGAAAAGTCGGAGCGGAATGCCACCAGGGTCACAAAAGCCGTGAACAGGATGCCTACAGCACCTCCCGCAAAGGCGATGAGGAAGCTGTTGAAGATCGACCGCACATAGGAGGGATGGCCGAAGATCAGCCGGTAATGATCCAGGGTCGTGACCGCCAGCGGGTTCATAAAGGGACTGAGGAAGGCCGTGAAGGACTGGGCGACGATCCCGACAAGTGGGAGGATGATTGCCAGCAGGACATAAAGCCAGCACGACGCGGCCGCAGCCCACCCGATCCGGCCCAGCGAAAGGAGGCGCGCGCGTGTCGCCCGCCCTGTCATCGTGACAAACCGGCGGCGCGCTCCGAGCAGCCGCTCCTGAAGGGCGATGAGGAATGTCAGGAAAACCAGCATCAGCACGGAAGCGGCGGCGATCATTCCGTATTCTGTCGTGCCGCCTACGATCCCAAGCTTATATAGGAAGGAGGAGAAGAGCTCGATCCCCACAGGCGTCCCCAGGACAAGGGGAATGCTAAGGACCTCCGCAGCAGTGATGAATGTCAACAGGCCACTATGCAGGAGGGCAGGGCGAAGGAGAGGGAGCGTTACCCACCACAACGTCCGCAGGGGTCCGGCGCCAACGATGCGTGCCGCATCTTCCACCGCAGGATCGGAGAGTGCGAGACTTCCCGAGGCATAGAGGTAAGTATAAGGCGCATAGTAGACCCCGCCTAGGACGGCCATGCCTCCAAGGGAGTACAGGTTCCACAAGTCTCTGCCAGCGAGGCTTCGAAAGAGCTGGGTAAGGTATCCCTGCGGCCCAAAGATCACTGTCCAGGCAAGGGCGATGACGAGGGGGCTCAGGAACAAAGGGGAGATGACCAGCCGTGCGAGGTAAGTGCGTCCTGGCATGTCCGTGCGCATGACGAGGATAGCCAGGGTGGTGCCGAAAACCAGGCCGAGGGCGGTCGTGGCGATGGCGAAGACCAGGGTGTTGGAGAGGACTTCCCGGAACTCCGGATTCTGCAGTAGCCGTAGGTAGTTGGAGAGTGTCAAGGCCCGGCTCGGCTCGTACAGTGGACTGGAAAGGAAGCTTTGGTAGACAATGGGAACAAGGGGCAGCGCCACCAGGAAGATGGTTATGAGGGCGACCAGCCCCTGGAAGAGGCGGTCCGCCACTGCCGCTCTTTCAGCCCTCTGGACGATTGCCGCAACTTCCATGTGCTAACGCTGGTAGATTTTCTTCCAGCGGGTCAGGAAGGCCTCCCGCTTGGCCTTGTCCATCAGGTCCTTGTCGTAGGAGAAGACGATCAAGTTCTTCTCCCCGATGGCTTTGGCGAGGTCGGTTAAATGGTACTTTGCCTTGCCAGCGAGGTCAGCACGGTAGGCCGTCAGGCCCCCCTCCGCAAAGGCCAACTGGCCTGCCTGGGAAAGGATGAAGTCAAGCATGAGGCGGGCGGCGTTTGGACTCCGCGCTGCGCGGGTGATGGCCATTCCTCGGTTTGCGACGGGAGTGCCATCGTCGATCATTCCCCACCCAAGCACAGGTTCGGCAGCGGGGAACCTGGGGAAGACAGAGATAGTGGAAACGAAATAGCCCACCACGCTCTCTGCCGATAGCACGCTATCAATCATGCGGCCTGCGCTGCTCTGGGTTTTCACTCCCGCACCCGCAAGGGTCTCCTGAATGCGCCAGCCCCGCTCACCATGGCGCTTGATCCAAAACCAGTTGATGGCGAACCCCGTCGCCACGCGCTCTGCATCGTATGTGGTTAAGCGGTTGCGGAAGGTTTGCGGGTTCTGCTGGACGAGTTCCGCGAGGTGTGCCATGCCCTTTGGCCAGAGGTCGCGGCGCAGGGCGCGCTTGTTCCAGATGAACACCATCGGGTCCGCAGAGACCATATAGATTTCTTTCCCAAACTTGGCCCAGGTGGGGACGAAGCGGGACTCCGGGGATTCGTAGGCAGCGGCCTGCCCCTTCTGGACAAACTCCTGCCAAGCGTCTGGGGCGATGGAGATAATCAGGTCTGCCGTCCGTGCACCGCTTGCTGACTCCGCGTAGTACCGCTCGAATACCTCATACGAACCGAGGTCGAGTGTTTCCACCTCTAGCCAAGGATAGAGTTTTTTGAACTCTGCAAGGACAGGCGCCCAGTTCCGGGCGGACATAATTGAGTAGATGAGCAGCTTGCCCTCGGCCTTGGAAGCTTCGATGATCCGATTGTAGTCGGTAGGGTAGTATGCGGGTAGTCCTGGTATCGCTGGAGCGGCGCCCGATGGCAGCACGAGAGTGACCAGGGCGAGGATTGCGACACCCACGCGAGCCCACTTAGCCATTGTACTCACCTCCTTGTGAGGTTGTTGGTGAATCCCGCTGTGTTTTCGTCGCAGGCTGGAACACCGTGGGGTTGGGCCCCCCGAGGGAGCCGTGGGACGAGCAGCCTCCGTGCGCGAGGTCGGGGGGATACCCTCAAAGGGGGTGTGAAGACTTGGGCGGCGACCTCCTTCCCGGCGGCCTCGATCCCGTCCTCGCACCGCACCCCCACGTAAACCTTGGCCAGCAGCTCCGGGGCGTTCAGCCGCCGGAACCTCGTCTGGGCCACCATCAGCATCTTCCAGATCACCGCCGCAGCCCGCTCCACCTTCTTGAACCGCTTGG
>JAUQQG010000108.1 GCA_030550015.1 bacterium
GTTTTAGGAACGGTCGGGGCTGAGACATCGAAAGCCTACGACCGGGGACCTGCAAGGACCAGCATGAGGTCGTTGACGTTGGTGTTCGTCGGCCCCGTGAGGATGAGGTCGGAGAGGGCAGCGAAGAAGGGATAGGCGTCGTTGTTCGCCAGGTGCCTGTGCGGGTCAAGGCCCAGGGCGAGGGCCCGCTCGATGGTGGTTCCCTCTACGAATGCCCCGGCCGCGTCGGTGGGCCCATCGGTCCCGTCCGTGGCGAAGCTTGCCACGAGCAGGCTGGGGAGGCCTGCAATGATCAGAGCGGCTCCCAGCGCGACCTCCTGGTTCCTGCCACCGCGGCCCTGACCTCGGACCGTGACGGTGGTCTCCCCTCCCGCCAGGATGCAGGCGGGCCGCTCAAGTGGCCGACCCGCGAGGAGGATCTCCTTGCCGATGGAACCCAGGACCTTCCCCACCTCCCGCGCTTCCCCTTCCACGAACGTGGAGAGGATCAGGGTCCGATAACCAAGTCGAGAGGCCTCTTCTGATGCGGCCAGCGTGGCCAGCTCGTTGCTCCCCACGATGAGGTTCTGCACCCGCTGGAAGAGCGGGTCTTTCGGTTTCGGGGTCTCCGGGATCTCCCCGGCCTGGCCCTTCTTGAGGTGCTGGAGGACCCCTGGGGGGACTTTATCCTCGAGACCATAGCGCTCCACAATCCTCAGGGCATCCTCATAGGTCGTGGGGTCCGGGACAGTTGGACCAGAGGCAATGACGTCGAGGGGATTGCCGATGACGTCGGAGAGGATCAAGCTCACGACCTGCGCAGGAGCCGCTGCCCTGGCGAGCTGCCCTCCCTTGAGACGAGAGAGGTGCTTGCGGACGGTGTTGAGCTCCTGGATTGTCGCTCCTGCCCGCAGGAGGAGGTCGGTGACCCGTACCTTGTCCTCCAGGGTGAGGCCCTCCGCAGGCGCAGGAAGGAGCGCCGAACCACCCCCAGAGATGAGGCAGATCACCAGATCCTCCTCCCCGGTCTTCTGGAGGATCCCGAGGACGGCCTCCGCCCCTTTGACCCCCGACTCGTCAGGAAGCGGGTGGCCTGCCTCGACGAGCTGGATGCGCTCCAGTACCTCGGTGTATCCCCTCTTGACGACGACCACGCCCTCCTCGATGCGATCGCCTAAGATGGTCTCCATGGCTTTGGCCATGCGGGCCGTTGCCTTCCCTGCTCCGACAATGCAGATGCGACGGATCTTGCGGAGGTTGTAGGTCTTCTCGCCGATCACGAGGGAGTCGCCCTCCCGGCGGAGGTACCGATAGATCGCCCTCTCAGGGTCCACCGCCTCGAGGGCGCTCGCCAGGATCCGCCAGGCGTCCCTGCGTAGCCCTTCCTCCGGTTTGCCCGCAAAGAGCGCCTCGTCCACTGTGATCATCGTGCTCGCCCTACCTTCAAACTCGACAAACCCAATAAACCCAATGAACCCGACAAACTCAAATCACAAGAAGGGGACTCTGGCCGTTGGGGCGGACGACCTCCACGCGTACGTGACCCAGGCCCTCGCGCTCAAGGGCCCATTTCACCGTATCCCTGGCCAGGGGCGCAAGGTTGTTCACCTCGCTCAGGTGGACGAGGAGCACTGTCTGGAGGTTCCCTGTTGCACTGGCGACCGCCGCCTTGGCCGCCGCGTCGTTGGAGAGGTGCCCACGCCTGCTCAGGATGCGGTTCTTCACAAACCACGGGTACGGCCCTTCCCGCAGGAGGTGAAGGTCGTAGTTCGCCTCCAGGATGAGGAGTTGAGCTCCTTTCGCCCTCTCCAGGAGGGGCTCCTCAAGATCCCCAAAATCCAAGGCAACGACTGCTCGGGCGCCGTCCAGGCTCAAGTGGAACCCCACGGGGTCAATGGCGTCGTGCGGCAGGGGAAAGGCCTCGATGGTGAACGGGCCGATGCGGAAGGGGACCTCAGGCCGGAAGGTCTCTACCCTGGCGTCGGCAAACATCTCACGGCAGGCCCTGGCGACGGTCTCTGTAGAGAAGATCGGGATGCCCGCCTGCCGGCTGATCCCTGCAGCACCCCGGGCGTGGTCGTCGTGCTCGTGGGTGAGGAGGATGGCGGTCAGGTCAGAAAGGGTGAGGGAGAGCGGCGCAAGCGCCCGTGCCAGCGCATCCGCAGAAAGGCCCGCGTCCACCAGGAGGCAAGTATCCCCTGCCCGGGCAAGGATGGCGTTCCCCGCGCTACCGCTGGCCAACACCTTGATCTGGAAGGCCGTCCCGTCAGGCGGCGCTCCAGGGTCCCCTCCCATCATCTTGTAAGTTGTTCGGGGGGAGGAGGAGACTCTCCTGCCGATCCCATCCTCGCTCACCTTGTCCTCTTCTCACCCGATCCAGATGTCCCATGGCATAAGGGCCAGGGCCGTCTCCGAACCGAGGGATCGCAGCACCTGGAATGCTCCTTCCAGATCCAAGAGGACGCGGGCGGGCGTGGGGATGGGAACAGCGCGGGGTGGGGAGATGGTCACCACGGGAACCTCCGCTTCCGGGGGGAACCCGGCGAGGCCTCGCGCGCGGGCGACGGCTGTCTCAAAGTCCCCGAGCTCATCCACAAGGCCCAGGGAGTGGGCCTGAGACCCTGTCCAGATGCGACCTCCTGCGATGGGGATCACTTCCTCCTTGCGCTTCTTCCTCCCCTCGCTGACGCGGGAGAGAAACCTCGCGTAGATCTCCTCCATGAGCTTCCGGAGGCGTTCCCATTCTTTCGGCGAGTACGGAGAAAAGGGGGATTCGATGGTTGCCTGGGCTCCCCGGGTGAGGATCTCCCGGTGGATCCCCCACCTCTCCAGGAAGTTTCCCAAGAAGAACTTCCCCACAACCACCCCGATGGAGCCTGTGATCGTGGCAGGGTGGGCGATCAGGTACGGTGCGCCGCACGCCACATAGTATCCCCCGGAACCCGCCACGTCCCCCATGGCCGCCACCACGGGTTTGCGCTTTGCCAGGCGGGAGACCTCCCTCCAGATCATGTCCGAAGCAAGGGCAGAACCCCCGCGGGAGTTGACGTAGAAGACGACAGCGCGGACACGGGGGTGGCGCTCGGCCGCGCGCAGCGCCCGTATGATGGTATCCGCACCGCTCACTGGGCCAAGCAGCGGGAGGTCCCGGCTCTCCCCAGGGGCGATGATCCCGAGCACCTGGACGACACCGATCACGCCGCGGGCACGGAACCGCCAGACGATCCTCCTGCGCAGCCGGAACCTTGCCAGGCGCCAGGGAAGAATCCGGCTAGGCTTCTCCGGCGTGCCCAAGAAAGTGGGTAGCTCGTCCTCGTAGAGCAAGGCATCTACCAAGCCAGCCGCCCTGGCCTCTTCAGGGGTGAGGGGGGCCTCGTTGATCGCCTGGCGTACCGCTCCGGGATCGAGGTTCCTGCTCCGCGCGATCTCCGTGACCATGTGCTCGAACAGCCCATCGAGGATGCTCTCGAGGTTCTCCCGGTGGGGCCTCTGCATCTGGGGATAGAGGAAGGGATCGGCCGCGGTCTTGTATTCGGCGATGCGATCAAACTGGGGCTCGATGCCCAGGCGGTCGAGCCCCCGCCGGTAGAAAGAAACCTCCAGGCGGAGCCCGGTGATGGAGAGGTCTCCGCTTTCCGGCATGACCACAGCGTCCCCGACGCTGGCGAGGTAATACCGCCGGAGGTCCGCAGAGGGGAGATAGAATACCACGCGCTTCCCCTTCTCCCGCACCTCCCGGAACGCGTTCCGGAGGCTCTCCACGGTGGCCAGTCCAGCAGGAAGGTCGCCTACCTTGGCCACGACACCCTTCACCCGGGGATCAGCCACCACACGGGAAAGCCGCTCCCGCAGGGTCTCGAGGCTCAGGGGGACGGGCTGTCCGGGGAACCTCGGCCGGACCCGGCGCTGGGGGAACGGCCCCTCCAGGTCGATGGTGACGTAGTCCGGCTTTGGGAGGATCGAGACGAGGATGTTCCCAAGGAGGACCAGGAGGTTCCTGAGGAGGTCTTGGATGAGGAGGAGAATGGTCATCATGGTCTGCATCAGGGCATCGAAATTGCTCCTCCCTCCTTCCGGGATAGCCTGGAGGCATCGGCCTGGGCTCCCGAAACCTCACGACGAGCCTCAAAGACGCCCCTCCCGAATCGACCCGAGGAGCCCAGGCCGACCTCTTCTTCCCTCCCTAAAGGAAATCCTCCTCTGGACTTTCCCCGGTCTCCCAGGACAAGGAGAAAGGAAGATGCACGGCGTAGTCATTCACTTGCAAGCACTTCGTACATCCTTCAAAAGGGGGGTAAGGAGATGCGAGAGCGCGTCTTCCTTGTTGGTGGAGCGGTTCTCCTGGCCATAGTCCTTACAGCCTGCGCGCCGCGAGCCCCGACCGAGATCAAAATCGGCCTCAACGCCGAGCTCACCGGGAGCATCCCCGTGGTCGGGGCTTCCTGCAAGAACGCCGCCGAGATGGCCGTAGAGGAAGTCAACGCTGCGGGCGGCCTGGAGGTAGGAGGGAAGAAGTACAAGGTCACCCTCCTCGTGGAGGACAACGAGGATAAAGCGGAGTCTGCCGCCGCTGCGGCCCAGAAGCTGAACACCGCTGGGGTCCTTCTGATGATCGGTCCCAATGCCAGCCGCAATGCCATTCCAGCCTCTGAGGTCGCCGAGTCCAACAAGATGCCCATGATCAGCCCCTGGTCGACGAACCCCAAGACGACCCTAGACCCCAAGACCGGCCAGCCCAAGAAGTACGTCTTCCGAGCTGCCTTCATTGACGACTTCCAGGGCCAGGTTGCGGCGAAGTTTGCCATCACCGAGCTGAAGACCAAGCGGCCCGCCGTCCTCTACGACGTCGCCTCGGAATATAACAAGGGGATCGCCGAGATCTACAAGAAGACCCTCGAGGAGAACGGCATCCAGGTGGTTGCCTTTGAGACCTACACCACCGGAGACAAGGACTTCTCCGCGCAGCTGACCAAGATCAAGGAGGCGGGGGCGGACACCCTCTTCCTCCCTAACTACTACTCGGAAGTGCCTCTGCAGGTCCAGCAGGCCCACAAGCTGGGCTTCAAGGGGATCATTTTCGGGAGCGATTCCTGGGGCAACCTGGAGCTCATCACCCTCTGCGGGAAGGATTGTGAGGGGCTCTTCTTCACCACTCACTACGCCACCGACATCGCCACCCCGAAGGCGCAGCAGTTCATCAAAGCTTACGAGGCCAAGTACGGCAAGACGCCTGACGACGTGGCCGCCCTCACCTACGATTCCTTTGGCCTGGCCTTCCAGGCGATCAAGGCCGCAGGCAAGCTCGACCGGGAGGCCATCCGCAACGCCCTGGCGAGCATCACCGAGTACGAAGGGGTCACCGGGGTGATGCAGTTCAAGGGCACAGGCGACCCGATCAAGAGCGCGGTGATCATCCAGATCAGGGAGGGGAAGTTCCGGTTCCACTCCGTCGCCAAACCATAAACTTCGCCCGAAGTCGTGGCCTGCAACGTGATGCTGTTGCTGCGGGTGAGCGGCCCGGCGAGGCCGCTCACCCGCAGCACGGCCCCTTAGCTTGAGGGGAGATCTCTGTGCAGTTCATTGTCCAGCAAGTCCTCAATGCCCTGCAAGTGGGCAGCGTCTATGCCCTCATCGCCCTGGGCTACACCATGGTCTACGGGATCCTCACCATGATCAACTTCGCCCATGGCGATATCTTCATGGTGAGCACCTACATCGCCTTCTTCGTAGCCACACTACTCTTGGGACTGTTCGCCTCCCTCCCTCCCCTCTTCATCTTTGCCGTAACCATCGTCGTCGCTATGTTTGGCACCACTGTCCTTGCCGTGGCCATTGAGCGCTTCGCCTACAAGCCCTTGCGCAAGGCCCCGCGCATCTCTGCGGTGATTACGGCCCTCGGCGTCGGCCTGTTCCTGGAGAATTTCACCCTGGCCACCATTGGTCCGGAGCCACGCTTCCTTCCCCGGCTCCTCCCCGTGGTGAACGTGACCGTGGGCGGGGTGACCTTCTCCACGATTCAGATCACGATCATCCTCGTCTCTGTCTTAGTCATGTTCCTCTTGGATACGATCGTGCAGCGCACAATGGTGGGGATGGCGATGCGGGCGGTTTCCTGGGATAAGTTCACGGCCTCCTTAATGGGCGTGCCAGTGGATCGTATCATCTCCCTCACCTTCGCCCTGGGCGCGGTCATGGCCGCGATCGGGGGCACGCTCTACGGGATGGCCTACACCATTGATCCCTACATGGGGATCCGCATTGGGTGGTGGGCATTCATCTCCGCCGTGGTAGGAGGGATCGGGAATATCCGCGGCGCGATGATCGGCGGGTACATCCTGGGTGCGGTGGAGATCTTCACGCCAGTGCTCCTGGCATCCACCTACCGCGACTTCGTCGCCTTCTCCATCCTTCTCCTCCTCCTCATCTTCCGGCCCACGGGCATCCTGGGCCGGCCCATGATCCAGAAGGTGTAATGGCGGGAGGTCTGCGCATGGAGATCCTCAACCAACGGGTGCAACCCTGGGCGGCGCGCTGCGCCGCACTGCTGGGAAAGCGCTGGGTCACCAACGCAGCCCTCTTGCTTTTCTTCCTGCTCGCTGTCCTCCTCCCCAGGCTGAACCTCCTCAACCTCTA
>JAUQQG010000017.1 GCA_030550015.1 bacterium
CGTCGCCAAACACTGGGTGATCGCCGCCGTCAATGTCGTCTTCCCATGGTCCACGTGCCCAATGGTCCCTACGTTCACGTGTGGCTTGATCCGCTCAAATTTCGGCTTCGCCATGGTCTACCTCCCCTTTCTTACCCCTTTTCCCATCTCGGGTTCCTTTGAACCCTCGCTATTGTATCCCCACCATGATCTCCTGTCGAGAGTAACCCATCCCTCACGGGATTCCCACACAGCGCAATGCGTTGTTCCAGAGCGCCTTACACCTTCACACCCATCCGGGTTTTTACACCTTCCGCGATTTCCTGCGGTACCTCCTCGTAGTGGGAGAACTCCATCGTGTATGTGGCACGGCCCTGGGTCTTGCTCCGCAGGTCCGTCGCGTATCCAAACGTCTCCCGCAAGGGGACCAAACCACGGATCACGCGCAGCTCCCCCCTCTGCTCCAGAGCGGTTACCTTACCGCGCCTGGCGTTGAGGTCGGAGATCACGTCCCCCATGTACTCCTCGGGAGTGATCACCTCCACCCTCATGATGGGCTCCAGGAGAACCATTTGGGCTCGCGCGCAAGCCTCCTTGAACGCGAGGGAACCTGCGATCTTGAAGGCCATCTCTGAGGAATCTACCTCGTGATAGGACCCATCGTACAGGGTGACCCGAACGTCCACAACGGGATAACCGGCCAGGACCCCGCTTTCGGCTGCTTCGCGCACGCCGGCCTCTACGGCCGGAATGAACTCCTTGGGAATGATCCCTCCGGTGATCTTGTTCACGAACTCGATGCCAGAACCCCTGGGGAGAGGTTCCACTTCAAGCCAGACGTGGCCATACTGGCCCCGGCCCCCCGTCTGGCGGATATACCGCCCTTCTGCCCTAGCCCGGCCGCGCACAGTCTCCTTATAAGCAACCTGCGGGCGTCCTACCTTCGCGGCGACCCCGAACTCGCGCACCAGCCGGTCGGTGATGATCTCCAGGTGTAGTTCCCCCATCCCGGAGATGATCGTCTGTCCCGTCTCAGCATCGTAGCGCACCCGGAAGGTGGGATCCTCCTCGGCGATCTTGGAGAGCGCTAAGGTGAGCTTATCTTCATCCGCTCGGGACTTGGGCTCGACGGCGACAGAGACAACGGGCTCTGGAAAGACCATCGATTCCAGGACGATGGGGTGTTGTTCGTCACAAAGTGTATCCCCCGTTTGGGTCTCCCGGAGGCCCACAGCGGCCACGACGTTGCCAGCGGTCGCTTCGGGGATATCCTCTCGATGGTTGGCGTGCATTTGCAGGACCCGGCTCACCCGTTCCCGGATCCCTTTCGTGGCGTTATACACATAGGATCCTGCACTCAGCCTGCCGGAATAGACACGGAAGTACGTGAGCTTTCCCACATAGGGATCGCTCATAATCTTGAAGGCGAGAGCACAGAACGGTTCTGTAGGATCTGCGCGGCGGCGTGTGACCTCTCCGGTGGCCGGGTTTACCCCCTCCACCGGAGGGATGTCGATGGGGGAGGGGAGGAAGTCCACGATGGCGTCCAGCAAGGGCTGGACGCCCTTGTTCCGGAAGGAGCTCCCAGCAAGGACTGGTACGATTTTGTACGAAAGGGTACCAGCGCGGATCGCTCTCTTGAGGGTCTCCTCAGGGATGACCTCCCCGTCCAGGTACAGTTCCAGAATGGTCTCATCAAATTCGGAGGCCACCTCCAGGAGCCTCTCCCGGTACGCCTCCGCAAGCGCGCGCATCTCCAGGGGAATCTCCGTTTCATCACTCTGGGTCCCCAGGTCGTCGAGGTAGACCACGGATTTCATCCGGATGAGATCGATGACTCCTACGAAGCCTGCTTCGGCACCAATCGGCAATTGGATGGGGACTGGCCTTGCCCCCAGGCGGTTGCGGATCATCTCCACGGTTCCTAAGAAATCCGCTCCCGTACGATCCATCTTATTGATATAGGCGATCCGAGGAACCCGATACCGATCAGCCTGTCGCCACACTGTCTCTGATTGGGGCTGAACTCCTTCCACAGCGCTGAAAATCACCACTGCTCCATCCAGGACGCGTAAGGAGCGCTCCACTTCCACTGTAAAGTCCACATGCCCCGGGGTATCAATGATGTTGATCCGATGCCCGCGCCAAAAACAGGTCGTGGCAGCAGAGGTGATGGTAATCCCCCGCTCCCGCTCCTGGACCATCCAGTCCATGGTCGCGGATCCCTCGTCCACCTCTCCAATCCTGTGGACCCTCCCTGTGTAGAAGAGAATCCGCTCCGTGGTGGTCGTCTTCCCAGCATCGATATGGGCTACGATGCCGATGTTCCGAATTTTTTCCATCGGTACTTCCGTCACCATCACACACCCTGGATCCCTTGCGAGGGATCCCGCATCGTGCGCCTCATTCTGAGTCTGCCTCTTGCAATCACGTGTTGGTTACCAGCGGTAATGGGCGAACGCCTTGTTTGCCTCGGCCATCCGGTGCGTATCCTCCCGCTTCTTCACCGCTCCCCCTGTGCCCTGGCTCGCGTCGAGAAGTTCAGCGGCGAGCTTTTCGATCATCGTCCGCTTATCCTTCCTAGCCCGGGCATATTCGACAAGCCAGCGGATGCCCAAGGAGAGACGACGCTCCGGTCGCACCTCAATGGGCACCTGGTACGTGGCGCCGCCTACGCGCCGCGGCCTCACCTCCAAAACCGGCATGACGTTCTGGAGCGCTTTGTCCAGGACCTTCAAGGGATCCTGTCCGGTGCGCTCCCGGATCCGATCGAATGCGGAGTACACAATCCACTCCGCGACGCTCTTCTTCCCATCTTTCATGACCTTATTGATAAGCCTCTGGACGAGTGTACTGTTGTATACCGGATCCGGAGGGATCACTCTCTTTGGCACGGGACCACGACGCGGCATGACTCCATTTCCCCCTTGTCCCAGTCACTCCCTCACTCTATGACTATTTCGGCCTCTTGGCCCCATACTTGGACCGCCCCTGCCGACGGTCAGCAACCCCTGCCGCATCCAGCGCGCCCCGGATGATATGATACCGGATGCCTGGAAGGTCCTTCACGCGTCCCCCGCGGATGAGCACAACGGAGTGCTCCTGGAGGTTGTGACCGATCCCAGGGATATACGCCGTGACCTCCATCCCATTGGTCAGGCGTACCCTGGCGATCTTCCGCAGAGCGGAATTGGGCTTCTTGGGGGTGGTGGTCTTCACCTGGATGCACACCCCCCGTTTTTGGGGACAGCCCTGCAAAGCTGGAGACTTGGTCTTCCGGACCACTGGGCTCCGGCCATAGCGGACCAGCTGGTTCATCGTTACCATACCAAACCCTCCATCTCCCGTTGCCTCTTTCGGGCCTTTTTCCTCCCTCTTGCGGGGGCCCGAGATGGCGCACCCTGATCATATCGCAATTTGGTATAAGAAACCACTCCCACGGGGATCTTCGGCATCGTGCCCAGAGCACAAGCGCACCGAAGTCCCTCCCTCAGGGTGAGGACCGGTGAATGCCCGAAGCCTTCCTCTAGAGAGGCCGCGCCATACGCGGTGTCGTTCGGTGGGTCCCCGTTTCGGGGTTTCGCAAGAACCCCATCATGCCAGAGGGGGTACTTCCGACACCCTGCGGCGCATCCCTTTCGCTCCCCCACCGATTCCAGTGGGGTCCGAGACGGTACAAGTCCTTATCCGGACTCTTCTAGGATCGCGGCAGCAGCCGCCCCAACCTGGATCCCGCAGGCCCGTCCCAGCTCAGCCATGGAGCTCACTTCGATGACCTCCACGCCGCGTTCTCTTGCCGCCTGCAACACCGGAGCAACGACGCGACGGTCGGCATCCCTGGCCACGAATACCACACGCGCCCTTCCGCGCTGGATGGCCTTAAGGGTCTGATTGGCACCCACGGCCCTTTCCACGGCAGCTCGAATGCGCTGATAGGGCAGGGTATTCCCCTCCATGGCCTGTTCAAGCACCCGGCACGACGGGTATTCTAACATCCTCCACGGACGTTGTCAACTTCATCACGGACCTCTCCTTTGTCGGGGACCCTAAGGAGAAAGAGAGCAAGCCTCTTATCGAGAAGGCTTGCTGCATGGGGAGAAACCATGAGCAAACGAAGAGGGAGATCCCCTTCCCTCGGGGGAGACCCCTGCCAGGAGGAAGGATGTGCACTTCCCCGTAACGGAGCGCGTCCTTCCCGGGGTCTCACAGCTCCGGCTGGACCTTGAGGCTCCGATACCTTGCCATCCCGGTACCCGCAGGGATGAGCTTTCCGATGATTACGTTCTCCTTGAGACCAATGAGGGGGTCGACCTTCCCCTTGGTGGCCGCATCTGTGAGGACCCGCGTGGTCTCCTGGAAGGAGGCTGCGCTGAGCCAGCTCTCCGTGGCCAGAGAGGCCTTCGTGATCCCCAGGAGGATGGGTCTCGCTTTGGCCGGTTCCTTCCCCTCTGCCATGGCCTCTTGGTTCCTCTCCTCGAATTCGAACTTGTCGACGACCTCCCCGGGCAGGAAGTCCGTCTCTCCTGGATCCTCTACTTTGACACGGCGAAGCATCTGGCGGATGATGATCTCAATGTGCTTGTCGTTGATGTCCACGCCCTGAGACCTGTAGACGCTTTGTACCTCTTCCAGGAGGTACTTCTCCACGGCGTGGACTCCCTTCACCCGGAGGAGATCGTGAGGGTTGATGGGGCCTTCGGTGAGGGCATCGCCAGCCTCCACCTTCTGCCCGTTGGTCACCTTCAAGCGTACACCAAAGGGAACGTGGTAGACGCGCTCTTCCTCTTTATTGCGCACCACGACCTTCCGCGACCCTTTGCCTTCCTCAATCTCTACCTTCCCGCCGATCTCGGAGATGATCGCCTGCCCCTTCGGCCTCCTCGCCTCGAACAGCTCTTCTACGCGCGGCAGCCCTTGGGTGATGTCGAACCCGGCAACGCCACCGGTGTGGAAGGTACGCATGGTGAGCTGCGTCCCTGGCTCCCCAATGGACTGGGCAGCGATGATCCCCACCGCCTCACCGACCTCGACGAGCTTGCCCGTAGCCAAGTTCCGCCCGTAGCACTTCGCGCAGACCCCATACCGGGTCTTGCACGTGAGCACCGAGCGGGTGCGGACGCGCTCGATCCCCGCCTGCTCAATCTGTTCCGCAAGCTCCTCGGTGATCTCCTCACCGGCACGGACGAGCACTTTCTTGCTCCGGGGGACCACGATGTCCTCCACGGCAACCCTCCCCACGATGCGATCCTTCAAGGGGACGACAATCTCGTCGCCCTCCTTAATCGCCTCGAGGACGATGCCTTCAGTGGTCTTGCAGTCCTCCTCCCGGACGATGACATCCTGGGCAACATCCACGAGGCGCCGGGTCAGGTAACCAGACTCGGAGGTGCGGATCGCCGTATCCGCGAGGCCCTTCCGCTGCCCATGGGTAGAGATGAAGTACTCGAGCACCGTGAGCCCCTCGCGGAAGTTCGCCTTGATGGGCAACTCGATGATCCGTCCCGAGGGGTCGGTCATCAGCCCGCGCATGCCGCAGAGCTGGCGGATCTGCTGGATGTTCCCGCGGGCACCGCTCTGGGCCATCATGTGTAACGGGTTGAAGGGGTCGAAGTGGCGAAGCATCGCCCTCGTGATCTCCTCAGTAGCATTCGTCCAAACGTCGATGACCCGCTGGTATCGCTCCCCCTCGGTAATCAGACCCCTGCGGTACTGTGCCTCGATGGCGTCTACCTGCTTTTCGGCCTGCTGGAGGATCTGCTCTTTCTCCGGGGGGATGAGGATATCGTCCACGGAGATCCCGCTCCCGGACTTGGTGGCATAGTGGAACCCCAGCTCTTTGAGAGCGTCAAGGAGTTGCGCGGTTTTCACAGACCCCAGTTTCGCATAAGCCTCGGAGACGATCTGGGAGAGAACCTTTTTATCACAGACCTCGTTGATGAACCGGAGCTCCTCTGGGATGGCCTCGTTGAGGATCACCCGGCCGACCGTAGTCTCGATGGGGGCGGAATCCCGCGTCAGGCGGACCTTGATCTTGGCATGGAGGTCCACAACGCCGCTTTCATAGGCCAGGATCACCTCGTTGGGCGTGGAGAAAACCTTCCCTTCTCCCTTCGCCCCCGGCTTCTCTAGGGTCAGGTAATAACAGCCAAAGACGATATCCCGCGTCGGGCTCGTAATGGCCTTCCCGTACGCAGGGGAGAGGATGTTGTAGGCGGAAAGCATGAGGAGCCTTGCCTCAGCCTGCGCCGCCGCGGAGAGAGGCACGTGCACAGCCATCTGGTCGCCATCGAAGTCTGCGTTATAGGCGGTACACACCAGAGGATGGATCTGGATGGCTTTCCCGTCGATGAGCACGGGCTCGAATGCTTGGATCCCCAGGCGGTGGAGCGTGGGGGCCCGGTTCAGCAGCACGGGGTGCTCCTTCACTACCTCCTCCAGCACATCCCAGACCTCCGTACGCTGGCGCTCCACCATGCGCTTGGCGCTCTTGATGTTCTGGGCGAGTCCTTTGTCGACGAGCTTCTTCATCACGAACGGCTTGAACAGCTCCAGAGCCATCTCTCTTGGGAGACCGCACTGGT
>JAUQQG010000100.1 GCA_030550015.1 bacterium
CCCGCTCATGAGGCGCCCCACCTCGTAGCGGTCGAATTCCTCCCGCTGGAGGGTCCCTACAATTTCTCCCCGGTAGATCACAGAAATCCTGTCACAAAGCAAAAGAAGTTCATCGAGGTCCTCAGAGACGAGAAGGATGGCAGCGCCTTTCTCCTTGAGCTCCAAGAGCTTCCGGTACACAAATTCCGTGGAAGGAACGTCCAAGCCCCTCGTGGGGTTGTGCGCGAGAAGGATTCGACAGGAATGGGAGAAGGCGCGGGCAAGCATCAGGCGCTGGATGTTTCCCCCGGAGAGGTTCGCCGCGATCTCCTCTGGCCCAAAGGTCCGGATCTGGAACTCCTCAATAAGCCGCCGAGCAGCCTTGGAGGCAGACTTCCAATCTAGGAACCTCCCTTTGCTGTAAGGGGGCCTCCTGTGGAACCCCAGGATCAGGTTCTGAAGGACGGTCCCCCTGGGGAGGAACCCATCGTGAAGGCGATCCTCTGGGATGTAGGTAACACCCATCTCCAGCAGTTGCGCGGTACTGGCTCCGGTCACCTCCACTCCATGGACCCAGACTCGCCCCCGGTCAATTCGCCGCACCCCGATGAGGCTCTCCACCAGTTCCCTCTGTCCATTCCCAGCAACCCCGGCGATACCCAGGATCTCCCCTTCTCGCACCTCAAGGGTACAGTCTTTTACAAGCGCTCTCCCTTCTTTACCAATCACCGTGAGACCCTCGACCCGCAGGAGCGTCGATCCCGGCACCGCAGGAGCCCGAGCTTCCCGCCGCCCGGAGAATACCAAGCTTCTGGTAAAGTCTACCTCCTCTCCGACCATGGCCCGGACGAGGGTTTCTTCGGATGCTTCTTCCCGCAAGAGGGTCAGGACATTCCGGCCGAGGCGCATAACCGAGATGCGGTCGCAGACACTGAAGGCCTCCCGGATCTTGTGGGTGATGAAGACGACGCTGATCCCCTCCTCCACCATCGTGCGGAGAGAACGAAACAGGGCATCCACTTCCTGGGGGGTCAGGTTGGTGGTGGGTTCGTCCAGGATCAGGATGCGCACATTCCGGTAAAGGGCCTTCAAGATCTCTACACGCTGGCGGGCACCGATGGGGAGTTCTTCTAAACGCGCACGCGGGTCCACCTCCAGGCCAAACCGGTGCGCCAAATCGGAAATCCGCCTTTCCTCACGATCCAGGTTGACCATGAACTGGCGCCCAAGCGGGGTGCCAAGAAGAATGTTCTGGGCCACGGTGAAACTCTCGATCTGGAGGAAATGCTGGTGAACCATGCCGATGCCGTATCGCAGGGCGTCCCTCGGGGAGCGGATCTGGACCGGCCTGCCGTCGAGGTTGATCTCACCGGCATCGGCCTTGTAGAGGCCATAGAGGATGTTCATCAGAGTTGTCTTGCCCGCCCCATTCCCTCCCAGCAGGGCGTGGATCTCCTTCTCACGGAGCTCGAAGCTGGCACCATCCAGGGCCACGACGGGCCCGAAGGTCTTGCGAACGCCCCGCATCTCCAGGATCGTCTTAGCTCCAGCCCGCACAGTGGGAGGGAACGTGTGCATGGCACAGTACCTATTTCACGGGGGTGATATCCTTGACGACTCTGATCTTTCCTGCTACAAGGTCGGCCACGAGCTTGCGCATGGCGTTCTCCACCGATGCAGGAACGTTCCGGAGCGGGAACTGCAAGGCCACACCGGTATCGAACCCGAGGGGATAGTACCCACTGGTCTCGCCCCTCTGGATCCTCCGGACGATCGCCCGCAAGGGACCAGCGAAGTCGTAGAGGACGGATGTGACGTAGTGCTGGGGGGCGAATTTCGACTTGTCCGTGTACTTCGCGGTCACCCACACTCTTCTGGGAGAAGCCTTTACTGCTTCAAAGATCCCCAGCATCCCCAGGTTGAGAGATCCCATGATCACGTCCACGCCTTCAGCGATCAGGGCATCTGCAACCTGGCGGGCCTTGGCAGGGTCGTTGAAGTCCCCAACCCAGACGAGCTTCAGATCTACCCTCCGCCCCTGATCCCGGAGGGCCTGCTGGATGGCGTGGACCTCAGAGTAGGAAAAGGGAAGGGTGAGGCCGCCGATATAGGCGATCTTTCCAGTTTGGGTGAGCATCCCTGCCAGGGCCCCGATGGGGTAGAACCCGATTTGGAAGTTGCGGTCAATCACCCATAGGTTTCCGGACCTCTCGACCGGAGCATCCGCTTCTCCGATGAAGATCACGTTCCTAAACTCCCGGGCTAGCTTCTGTGTCTGCCCGATGAACTGGCCTCCATGGGTCCAGATGATGTTGTAGCCCAGGTCGATGTACTCCCGCATGACACGCTCTACATCGGGAACGGCAACCCCCTCGGAGTAGCCGATTTCCACTCCCATCTCGCTCTTGACCGACCGGAGCGCGACGAACCCGAGCGTATTGTAGTCGGCGTCGGTGATCACTCCAGGGAAGACCCCTGCTAGCTTGAACCTCCCTGCGGGGGCAGCTCCGACCTCCGGTGCCATGGGCAGGAGCACAGTGAGAAGGAACACTCCCATTCCTAGGAAGGTGAAGATCCACCCAATGCTGCGATGACGCATCCTCGATGCCTCCTTTGAAAGGCTCATTGCTCAGTTTTTAATACTTCCCAGGGGTCAAGATTCCTTCTGGGGAGGTGGGAAAAAGCCTGTCCAGTTTCGTGGGAACCCTTCCTCGACCCCTCGCGAAATCTCAAAAGATTTTCCTGCGGAACGAGAGGGACCGCCGGAAGAACCAGGGAATATATCCCAGCGATGGAGCGCTACATCTGCATCCACGGCCACTTCTACCAGCCGCCGCGGGAAAACCCTTGGCTGGAGGCCGTGGAGCCCCAGGATTCTGCTTCTCCCTACCATGACTGGAATGCGCGCATCACCGAGGAGTGCTATGCCCCTAACGCCCTCTCTCACATCCTGGATGAGGAGGGGCGCACCGTCGAGATTGTCAACAACTACGCCAGGATCAGCTTCGACTTCGGCCCCACCCTCTTAGCCTGGTTGGAGAGGAACGCACATGAAGTCACCACGGCAATCCTCCAGGCAGACCGGGAGAGCCAGACACGTTACGCTGGACATGGTTCGGCCATTGCACAAGCCTATACCCACATGATCCTCCCCCTCGCCAGCCGCCGGGACAAATGGACCCAGGTGGTGTGGGGGGTTCAGGACTTCGCTCACCGCTTCGGCCGGCTCCCCGAAGGGATGTGGCTCCCGGAGACCGCCGTGGACCTGGAGACGCTCGAGATCCTCGCGGCACATGGGATCCGCTTCACGATCCTCGCGCCCCATCAGGCCATGCGGGTGCGGAAGATCGGCACCTCTCGGTGGGAGGATGTGACTGGGGGCAAGGTCGATCCCACCACCGCTTACCTCCTGCATCTCCCATCGGGACGGACGATCAACCTGTTCTTCTATCATGAGCCCATCTCCCACGCCGTAGCCTTCGAGGGCCTACTGGCGAACGGCGAGGAGTTCGCTCGAAGGCTCCTCAGCGGGTTCTCCGCCGCCAAGGAAGGAGCTCAACTTGTGCACATCGCCACCGATGGGGAAACGTATGGCCACCACCACCGGTTTGGCGATATGGCCCTCGCTTACGCCCTCCACACCATTGAATCAAGCGGCCTCGCTCGCCTCACCAACTATGGGGAGTACTTGGAAAAACACCCTCCTGAGCATGAGGTGGAGATCTTCGAAAACACCTCCTGGAGCTGTGCCCACGGTGTGGAGCGGTGGAAGAGCGACTGCGGGTGCAATACCGGTATGCACCCCGGGTGGAACCAAAAGTGGCGCGAGCCACTGAGGGAAGCGCTGGACTGGCTGCGGGATAGTCTCGTCACCCCATTTGAGGTGTCCGCTGGCGAGCTCCTGCGGGATCCCTGGAAAGCCCGTGACGACTACATCCATGTGCTCCTGAACCGGTCGGTAGAATTCGTGGACAGCTGGCTCCACAACCACGCGGCCCGGCCGCTCTCAAGGGAGGAGAAGGTCACGGTCCTGAAACTCTTGGAACTTCAGCGCCACGCCATGCTCATGTACACGAGCGACGCATGGTTTTTCGACGACCTTTCCGGGATCGAAACCATCCAGGTCCTTCGGCACGCTGGGCGCGTCCTTCAGCTCGCCCAGGAGACGCTCCAGAAAGACCTTGAACCGGGCTTCTTGGAACGCCTGGAGAAGGCCAAGAGCAATATCGCCTCCTACGGCGACGGGCGGAAGATCTACGAGGAATTCGTCCGACCTGCGGTGGTGGATCTGGAGAAACTGGTAGCCCATTATGCGGTGAGCTCCCTGTTTGAATCCTACCCGCAGCAAGCCAGGGTCTACTGCTACATCGTAGACCGTGAGGATCTCCGTGTCTTCCAGGCCGGAGAGGTAAGGCTCGCCGTGGGGCGTGTCCATGTGAGGTCGGAGATCACCTGGGAGTCGGGGCAATATAGTTTCGGTGTCCTCCACTTTGGCGACCATAACCTCAACGCCACGGTGCGTCGTTTCCAAGGAGAGGAAGCCTACGAAGCAATGGTGGAAGGGATCGTCGGGCCCTTCCAGAGGGCTGATTTCCCTGAGGTCATCCGGTGTATGGACAGTCATTTCCAGGGGAAGCGGTATTCCCTTCACTCCCTCTTCAAAGAGGAACAGCGAAGGATTCTCGAACGGATCCTGGAGGTCACCCTGGCCGAAGCGGAAGCCTCCTACCGACACATCTACGAGCACTATGCTCCGCTCATGAACTTCCTCCATGACCTCGGCATCCCTTTGCCCAGGGAATTCCAAGCTGCCGCAGAGTTTGTCCTGAACCGTTCCCTCCGCCGGGCGCTGGAGAGCGAGGCCTTCAACCCCACCGAGATTCACAGCATCCTCGAGGAGATCCGAAAGCGGAAGGTTCCTCTCGATACTGCCCCCCTTGCCCTGGCGGCGCAGCAGGTCATCGAGCGGATGGCAGAGCAGTTCCTGGAAGATCCCGCAAACCTCTCCCTCCTTCAGGAGTTCGCCTCTGCCGTGGAACTCATCCATTCACTCCCCTTTCAGGTCAACCTCTGGAGGGCGCAGAATCTCTATTACCACGCCCTCAAGACGGTTTACCCTGGGTTTCGGAGGAAGGCCGTGGAGGGAGATACAAAAGCGCAGGTCTGGATAGAGCAATTCACCTCCCTTGGCAGGAAGCTCGCGGTCCGTGTGGAGTAGCCTCGTGAGGAAGCCGATCAGGAGAAAGAGGGGAAGTCCAGGAAGATAGGGTAGGAACCTGTGAAAAGCTCCATGAGGGTCCGTCCAAGTTTGGGAACCGCCGCCTCCACCGCGCCTGCACGCCGCAGATCAGCCCCGCACTGCGGGCATTCAGGGCTCATATGCTCGTGGGGCGCTACGGAGCTATAACAGTCAGATCCGCAGACCAAACAGGTAATCTTGAGCATCCCTCTGCATCCTGTCCTGTATTGCTCTGGAGGATTGCTTTCGCCACACATCCAGGAATTCCTGCTTCCCTGTTCCTCTTGCTGGGGAAAACAGTGTACCTACCTGCTCTTTGACGCTTCCTTGACGCTGGGCAAGAGAGGGGGCTATACTCAAAGCAGCGTGGGTACCCTGCACCGGGAAAGAACACGAAGTATCCAGCTCGGACTTCTGACGTTCGGAGCCCTTCTCCTGGGCTTCCTCCTGGCCTTGCAATTACGGACGGGACGCGTCATCGAAAGCCAGCTCAAGATCCCTTCCCATCAGGTAGAATCGCTTGGCTATCTCCTCGCCCAGAGGGAGCAGACGCGCACTGTCCTGGAGAAGCAGGTCGCCGAGCTACGCGCTGAACTCGCCTTGTATGAGGAAGCGGCAGGTGCACACAAGGCCACCCTTGCAGAAATGGCAAAGGAGCTCGCCCGTCTTAAGAGACTCTCCGGGCTTACACCGCTCCAGGGGCCGGGGGTCGTGGTGGAGTTAAGGGATAGCCCGAGGCCCTTAAAACCAGGCGAGGACCCCAACCTCGTGATCCTCCACTACACCGACATCCAAAGTGTGGTCAACGAGCTTTGGGCCGCTGGTGCGGAGGCCATCGCCATCAATGGGGAACGCCTCATGACCATCTCCGGAATCAACTGTGTGGGGACGACGATCCTGGTGAACAAGAAACGCATCGCCCCTCCCTATCGGATTGCTGCATTGGGCAACCCGGAACAGCTCACCAAATATCTCCTCCGACCGGATGGGCAGCTCGGGGTCCTGACCTCGTTCGGTTTCCCTGTCCGGATCCGCACAGAGGCCTCCCTCACCATCCCTGCCTACTCAGGAAGCCTGCACCTCACCTACGTTAGGCCCGATCGCCTGGAAGCTCCTTGAAGCTCCCAAGCGAACCACTGCGGGAATCACTCGCGCTAGGAACTACCCGTGTGTTCAGGACTCCACTTCAACTTAGGGAAGTGAGCTTGAACAGGATACCGGCTGCAGGAGAAGGCCTCCAGCCAGGGAGCAAGTTCTTCACGAAGATGATTGAGCTCCACACCAAGATGTATCGGGCCACAGGTATCTAGCTTCTCTAGACCGCGCTGGAGGAGCGCACGGGCCCCGCGAGGATTCCCTTTCTCGTAGTGATAGAATGCCGCTGCGATCTGGATCAGGCCGTGGTAGAACTTCCGGTCCTTCTCTGGAGCCACACGCCAAATCCCTTCCAGATACTCATGGCATTCGAAGAAGAGCCCTTGGTTGAACAGGAGCAAGCCTAACTGCACCGGGTGAGGCTTTTGGGGAAAGTGCGACGCGCACGTGGAGAACAATTCCCACAGCCTGGAGGCCTGCCGTTTCAGGTAGGCGAGATGTGGACGGTACTCCGGGCGGAGGGAGACCAAGCCATGGTCCCGGTCAAAGACGAGGAATTCTTGGGGAACGTTCCATTGCAGCGGCTCAGGAAAACCTGCTTCTCCCATAAGCCTCTTAGCAACGCCCTCGATGGCCCTGCGATTCATAGATTCCCCGGTGCGGGTTTCGTAAACGTATGCAACCAGAAAGGCAAGGGCGGATCCGATCACTCGGACCTCGCCGGGCCCCTGAAAACAAGCCTCTGCTGTGCGAAGGACAAGTTCACTGAAAGCGTGTTTCAGCTGGATGTACATCGGTTTGTGGTCGGAGACGATCCCGGTGAGACGCAGCGCGCCATGTCCTCACCCTGAGGTCACCCCCGAAACATCTGGATAACCTCTTGGAAGGCTCCAGGCGTATCGACGGGGGGTGCACAGGAGACTCCCCTACAAAGATATGCCCGGGGTCCGTGCGCCGCCTCCATCATACTCTTCAAAACCTTTGGGACAGGAACCTGAAACTCTTCCCTTGCAAGAAGATCCACAAGCGGCGTGACCACTTTCCCTGGATAGAATGTCTTCAGCGCCACCTCATGCAGAGCCCTTGCTCTTTCCCCATCCCCTACGATGACCACATGGAGCAAGCCAGAACAGAACTCATCCAGGGCCAGAAAATAGGTAGAGGCATGGAGGCCCAGGCGCTCTGCGAGGCCACCAAAGCTGGAGAGAATCTTCTCAGCAGCCTGGCGATAGCGAGGCTCATCGAGAACCTGCCCCAGGGAAAGGAAGAAGCGCGCGGCTGCGGCATTGCACCCGGGGATGGGGCTGTCCTGAATCGGCCTATAGAGGAATCCCAACCCTCCGCCCGCGCTCAGAGGGGTATCCACCAGTGTCCCATCCCTGTCGCGGAACTCCCGCAAGATGACTTCTGCTGTCTCTGCTGCTGTGCGCAGGTACTTCGCCTCTCCGGTGATCGCAAACGCATCGAAAAGCGCCTTCCCCATGAAGACCTGGTCCTCCAGGAACCACTCAGGCCTCGGCCCCTCAGGGGTCAAGGCGTGGAGAAAGGCACCGTCCGACCTCCGTCCCTGGTTGAGGAACCGTTCGAGGGTTCGTAGCGCCATCTCCCGGGCCCCCTCGACCCCCAGTGCTGCATAGGCTTCCAGGCAGGCGGAGATAGCCATCCCGTTCCAGGAGGCGTAGACCGTCGAATCCACGAAGGGTCTGGGACGTAGGGCCCTCGCCTTCTTCAGCTTCTCCTTTGCAGAAGCGAGCAGAGACACGACCTCTTCCTGGGGACGGCTAAGAAGTGCAGCAACAACATCGGCCTCCTTGTGGCAATAGAGCACATGCTTGTCTGGGTCGTGGGGAATCTCCCCGCGGCCGCTCAAGTGGAAATAGGAGGAGACCACCGCAAACTCTCCGGGATCAAGAAGGCTCCGGACTTCCTCCTCCGTCCAAAGGTAGTAACCCCCCTCTTCGTCGCCCACATCGGCGTCCTGGCTGGCGAAAAACCCTCCCCGCTCGCGGTCGTACAGCTCGGACGCTAGGTAGCCTAAGATCCCTAAGGCAACGTGTTGGAAGAGCTTGGAGCCAGTAACCTGGAAGGCCTGGACATAGTTGCTGAGAAGGAGGGCGTTGTCGCTTAAGAGCTTCTCGAAGTGGGGGACCGTCCATTTCGCATCGGTGGCGTACCGGTGGAATCCCCCGCCGAGGTGGTCGTGGATCCCACCTTTCGCCATCTTCTCTAAGGTGCGCGTCGCGATAGTTCCCAGCCACTCCTCACCACTGAGGTAGAAACGGCGAAGGACCAGCTCTATGGCCGAGGGATGAGGGAACTTGGGGGCGCCTCCGAAACCACCGTGGACGGTATCGAAGGACCGGCCGATGTCCTCAAGGGCTCGCTGGACAAGGCTAGGGGAGAGTTCCCGTGGAGGGGAAACCCCAGCCACCCCCTCGTGGAGTTGGCGGAACAGATCCTCGGCGTACTCCAGAACTTGGTCGCGGTGGTCCCGGTAGTAGGAGGCTACACTGAGGAGAACCCGCTTGAACCCAGGACGTCCATACGCATCCTCTGGAGGGAAATAGGTCCCCCCGAAGAAGACCTTCCCCTCCGGGGTGAGGAAGGCGGTGAGCGGCCATCCCCCTTCCCCCGTGAGGGCGCCTACGAACATCTGGTAGCGGGCGTCTACGTCCGGACGCTCGTCCCTGTCGACCTTCACCGGGACGAAGTTCTCGTTGATGATCCTGGCAACCTCCGGATCCTCGTAGCTCTCCCGATCCATGACGTGGCACCAGTGGCACCAAGAAGCCCCGATGTCCAGGAGGATAGGCCGGCCCTCCCTGCGGGCCTTCTCGAACGCTTCTTCCCCCCACGGGTACCAGTCCACTGGCTGGTCTGCGGCCGCTCTGAGGTATGGGCTCGTCTCTTGGACAAGTCGGTTGGGCATCTCAGTCTCCACCATCTCCACAGACGATGTGTGCAGGAAGCAGTTCCGACGGAACCTTCTATGCCCATTATAGCAGAGAATTGCTAGTTCAAACTTTCCTATCGGGAGGAAGGCGATCTCCTGTACACGGAGTTCAGCTTGAAGGTTCTTGTGAGAGGCAAGTCATAATAACGGAAGAGGGGGAAGGGATGCTGTAGGGCCTAGGATCTGCGGAATTCCTTCTAGAGGTTTCCCTGCAGGGGCATAGTAGCGCTCCCCCGCGCAGCTCCGGCAGAGCGTCATCCCGTCTCGCACCACCTCGCGCTCGTTGAGGATCTCCTCGCTACAGGCCTGGCAATGGACACGAACGCCTTTCCTGCTGATGAGCTTCTCCAGGGAGAAAAGGAGGGTCACCTCCTCGGCTGCCAGGAGCTCCTCCTCGGGCATGCGCTGGTACCCGAGAAGCTGGGCCTGCCAGCGGCTCTTGGCCTCCGGAGCATACACCCAGGCACGCTCCCGGACACCAGGGCGGGGAACCACTCGCACCGCCTTCCCCACCTGGGTATCCACGAATGTCGCGGCCACCTTGCCGTGATCTATTAGCCGCATTGTCCGTCGGCCGATATGACAGCCTGTGGCCACCGAGATAGCATCGGCAAAGCACCCGTCAGTCTCTATGAGAGCGAGGAGCCGTTTGTCCCGGCGCGGCACCTCCAAACCCAGCCAGCGCCCGCCAGCAAGGCCCATGCGCACCCCCAGCACCTGCCGGGGGCACAGGCGATGGTGATTGGCTGCAGCGGCGTTCAAGAGCTCTTCCAGCGTCATCGCGGGATCCCCTTTTCTCGATCTCGGTGGCTCATCCGAATGCTCAGGCAAAAGGTAAAGTCCCCCCTCCCCTCTTTAGACGTCCCTGGGGGAAAACCCTCTTGCACTGGGCGAGGAACCCTTCAAGCTCCATTGCAACCCCAGCACAATTCTCTTGTCGAGATTTTGCTGGGACACTATGGCTCATCCCAGTTGCTTTCGCTTGAGCCACGGAGCAAGAACGGGCATGGTAATGATCCAGGTGAGGAGGGACACCCACACCGCCCCGCCGTAGCGCGCAACGGCTGGATACCCTCCCCACAAGCTCGTGACCGCAAGAAAGAGGAGCCCGGCCAACAACGCGATGACCATCCCTATCAAACCTGCCCGCTGTACCACATTGCTCTCCTTTCCTCCCATCACAGCCCTCCTCAGCATCTGGGACTTATCCTCTGCCTCCGGCCACGGGGGCCATAGCCGGTTGAGGCTCGGCTTTGACCTTGAGGTACTTCAGCGAGGGAGCGAACCGTTTCAGAAGCGTCGTGTTCAGGGTCACCGTGAGAGAGCTGATGGCCATGAGGAAGGCCGCTAGTTCTGGGCTCACGATCTGGTGGATCCACGGATAGAAAAGGCCTGCTGCTGCCGGAATCGTAACGGTGTTGTAGACGAACGCCCAGAACAAGTTCTGCTTCACCTTGCGCATCGTCGCTCTGGCCACCTCGATGGCTGTCACCACGTCCCGCAGGTCCTCCTTGATGAGGATCACATGCCCTGTCTCTTTGGCCACGTCGGTTCCTGAACCAATGGCGATCCCTACATCGGCCTGGGCAAGGGCGGGCGCGTCGTTGATCCCGTCCCCGACCATCGCCACGCGCCTGCCCTGCGCCTGCAGGGCTTTGATCTCCTGCGCTTTGTCTTGCGGCAGGACCTCTGCAAGGACGCGATCGATCCCAAGCTTGCGGGCGATCGCTTCTGCCGTCCGGCGGTTGTCCCCTGTGATCATCACAACCTCTAGCCCCATCCGGTGGAGGATTTGGATCGCCTCCAGGGAGTATTCCTTGAGGGTATCGGCCACAGCGATCAACCCGGCCAGCTTGCGGTCCACAGCCATGAACATGACCGTCTTCCCATCGTTCTCCAACCGCTCGGCTTCAGGGAGGAGGAGGGAACTGTCCACGCCGTGCTCCCCCATGAGCCGGCGGTTACCGAGAAGTATTTCGCGCCCTCCAAACCTCGCCTCCACCCCGTGTCCAGGGATCGCGTGGAAGACCTCAGGCTCTTCTATCTTGAGCCCTCGCTCCCTTGCACCCTGAACGATCGCCTCACCCAGAGGGTGCTCGGAGTTCACCTCCGCAACGGCCGCAAAGCGCAGGACCTCTTCCTGAGAGAATTCCGGGGCCGGGACCACATCGGTCACAGAAGGCTTCCCCTTTGTGAGAGTCCCTGTCTTGTCAAAGACGATGGTGTCAAGCTTGCTCGTCGCCTCGATGGCATCAGCTCCCTTGAACAGGATGCCGTTCTCGGCGGCCTTGCCAGTCCCCGCCATCATCGCACTAGGGGTGGCGATGCCCACTGCACATGGGCAGGAGATCACAAGCACCGCCACGGAGATGAGCAAGGAAAAACCGAAGACACTGACGCTCCCGAGTGTGTACGGAGTGAGCATGAACCGGGTCGCCGGGTCGAAGAAGCGGTGATAGCCAAAGAAGAACCAGAAAAGGAACACGGCAAGCGAGAGCACGTAAACCCCTAAGACGAACTTCCCGGCCACGAGGTCGGCGAGCCTCTGGATGGGGGCCTTGCTGGCCTGGGCATCCTCTACCAACTTGATGATCTGGGCGAGCGCCGTCTCCTTCCCTACCCTGGTAGCCTGGAACTTGAACGCCCCTGTCTTATTCATCGTCCCGCCAATGACCTCGTCCCCTGGCCTCTTCTCCACGGGCATCGACTCGCCCGTGAGCATGGACTGGTCCACTGCGGAGTAGCCCTCGAGGACGATGCCGTCCACAGGGATGCGCTCCCCTGGACGGACCACCACGACATCACCGACCTCCACCTCATCAGCTGGGATCTCTCTCTCCTGGCCATCACGGAGGATCCTGGCCACCTTGGGCTGCAGGCTCATGAGCTTCCGGATGGCCTCCGAGGTCCGACCCCTCGTCAGCGCTTCGAGATAGCGCCCCAGGATGATGAAGGCAGTGAGGAGCGCTGCCGCTTCGTAAAACGTCGCCCTCGGGCCGCCAAAGCCGGCATCTGGCCAGAACGTGTTGATGACAGCGATAAGGTAAGCAGAACCGATCCCCGTCGCGTAGAGGAGGTTCATGTCGATCACACCATGGCGCAGACCCCGGTAGCTATTGACGAAGAATTGCCAGCCCGGACCGAAGACGATGGGAGTGGTGAAAGCGAAGAGGACGAGACGGTTCCTGAGGATCTCTGGGACAAACCGGGGAAGGATCCACATCTCCTGGAAAGTCCCGATCATCACCAGGAGGGCGAGGGGCCAGGAGACCAGCATCCAGATACCCTGGCGGCGGATCTCCCGCTGGCGGGCCTCCCGCTCACGGTCCAAGGCTTCCGGCCCTTCCAGCCTTTCACTCGCTCCGTACCCGAGATCCCGGATAGCCCGTTTGATCTGGCTTGGTGTCACGATGCCTGGGTAGTACCACACCCTCGCCGTCCCGGCGTTCAGGTTCACGACCACTTTTTCCACGCCCTCGAGGTTACTTACGGCCCCCTCGATGGTTGCAACACAGGAGGCACAGGTCATTCCCGTGACCTGGAGGTCTAACTCCTCCACGCCAACCTGGTAGCCTACCTCATGAACTGTCCTGGCGATATCCCTAAGGTTGACCCGCCTGGGATCGTAACGCACGAACCCTTTCTCGGCAGTAAGGTTGACGCGCACCTCGACCACGCCATCGAGGTTCCGCAAGGCCCCTTCGATGGTCGCAACACAGGAGGCGCAGGTCATCCCCTGGATCGGGAGAGCGGCTTCAGCAAGGGGCATTTCCTCGCTCCGTTCTTCAAGGAGTTCCGCCACCAGAGACACCTCCTTCTGACCCCCACCCACGGGGGAGGGGGTTCCTCTCCCATTCTAGGCCGCCTCTCTCCATTCGTCAAGAAGAAGCTGGCTCCACCATTTCGCGGCCTGGCCGGCGCGCGTATCCCTCGGTTTCCCTACGATCAGGAGCTCAGAGGGGAATCCGCTCATCCCCTCCCGAGAGGGGGTGGTTCCCAGCGGAACCTCCACTCCACACCGACGAGCCCGCGGAACACCAACTCCACATACTTGCTCTGGGCCGTGACAATGCGCTTACCCTGGGAATCCACCTGAGGAAAGATCAGGACTCCGGAGCGATGGTGGGGGTTGTTACTGATCGCTTCCCACCGCAGGGCTTCGATCTCCCGGCCCTGGTCAGTCCGGAGGGTGGAAATCCTGCGCATGTCAAAGAGAGTGAGATCCCCCGAATGGGTGTTCATCCAGATGAAGAAGACGAGGTTTTCGTCGGGGCGATACCTCTTTAGGCCGGCCTCATCTCCCCGTGCCGTGAAGTACTCCGGTGTGGCAAAGATCACCTCAACCTCGACTCCAGCCTGAGAAGCACGCTTCACCAATGCGCTGAGATCCGTGGGAGCCTGCGCTCCTTGGGCGATGGCCCCAAGGACGAGAATGAGGATGGTGGACAGCACGGCAAAGGGCTTCCAGCGTCGCTTCACGGTATCCCCTCCTTCGAACGCGATCATGCCACGTGACACGCCATCGCCCTGGCCCGACGGATGATGCGGACCATGAGGGCGATCCCGACCAGGTTGCTTCCTATACCGATGAGGATCAACGGGATTTTGTACTCGGTGAGAAAGACCACAGCCCCAGAAAGCCCCAGGAAGGGAAGGACGTCGGAGAGGTGGTGGAGACAGCAGGCCACCATGGATGCCGTGGACGTAGCCGTTCCAGCCGAGGCGACGGCCAGGGAAGGGCTCGTCCCCCGCACCCCCATCATCCCCTTCTTGATGTAGGTAAACAGCCCGGCCTGGATGCCGAAGCCGCTCGCTAAGGCGATGATGAAGAACTTGTCTTGGGAGAACTGTTCTGTTAGGTGAGACCACGATCGCGAGGAAAGCCCAATGATGGCAAGGTAGAAAAGGAGAAGGAAGAATCCGGCGCCAAAACCAGCAAGTACAGGAAGCCGGAGATGAGCGGCCCAGAATTTTCCCATGGTCAGCACCCTTTCGCTTGGCCTGAGAGTTCCCTCTTTTCCCTCTGAGGAGAAGAAGGATCTCCCGAACAACCTCCAATTGGAACCCTAGCAGAATCTTGTGAAGGGCCTATGAAGAGTTTGTTGAGAGAAGATGAAGTACCCTATCCTTGCTTTTCCACCATGCGGATCCCGCCTGAGCTTGTATAGGCCACTTGACGATCGCAAGGCTGAGGCTCTAGCCCTTCCTCGACGATTTCGCTATACTCATCCTGTGAAACCAAGCGCTCCCCCGTGGCTACCAGCCCTGAACACCACGCTGATCCTCATCAGCGGCGTGGCGATCCTCGTAGGGTATACCTTCATTCGCACACGGAGGACAACCCTCCACCACCGCAGCATGCTCGTAGGAACCGCTTTTGCCGGGCTGTTCCTGGTGGTGTACATGGCCCGGGCGAGTTTGTTCCAGACGAAGATCTTCGCTGGCCATGGAGTGATCCGGTTCATCTACCTCCTCATCCTCACTTCTCACACCTTGTTGGCAATCGCGGTAGGACCCCTGGCGCTGATCACGCTGGTCCGAGCCTTCCGGGGGGACTTCGCCCGCCACAAGCGGATCGCCCGCGTCACCCTTCCCATCTGGCTCTATGTGGCGGCCAGCGGGTGGATCATCTACTGGATGCTCTACTCTCTCTAGGCTGGTATGCCAGCAGGCGCAAGCCGTTGAGTGCGACAAGGACTGTGCTCCCTTCGTGGAGGAACACCGCCGCCGGCAGGGTGAGAACCCCAGGGACAGTTGTGAGGACAAGGAGAACGATCACCCCAAGGGCAAGGGCAAGATTTTGCAGGATCACACGGCGGGTAGCTCGACCGAGGCCAATCACATAGGAGAGCTTCCCCAGATCGTCGTCCATTAAGGCGATATCCGCACTCTCCAGCGCCACCTCCGCACCACTCGCTCCCATGACAATCCCTAACGTGGCAACCGCCAGGGCTGGCCCGTCGTTCACACCATCCCCGACCATGGCGACCCTCCCCTCCCTGGCAAGGAGCTCTTTCACCGCCTTCACCTTCTCCTCGGGGAGTAATCCCGCCCTGATCTCATCTACCCCCAGGGTCGCCCCGATGGGTTCCGCGACTTTCGGGCTGTCGCCGGTCAGGATGACCAAGCGGCGGACTCCAAACTCCCTGAGACGATCTAAGGCCTCCCTCGCCCTGGTCCGGGGTTGGTCTGCGAGACCGATGATCCCAAGGACCTGGCGACCCCAGAGGACGATCACCGCGATCTTCCCGGAATCTTGGAGCTGCGCGATATCGGCGGGTACGCGCGCAGGCAGGTTGATCCCTAATCCTTCGATCAGCTCTGCCGTGCCGATAGCCACGGGAGAGCCACCCACGACTCCTAGGATCCCCTTCCCCGCCACCACCTGGACGTCGTGCGCTGGAGAAATCTCCAGACCCCGCTCCTGGGCTGCTGCGACGATCGCCCGCGCCAAAGGGTGATGGGAACGCCACTCGACTGCCGCCGCCACACGGAGGACCTCTTCCTCCCGGACGCCATAGGAAACGACCTCAACCACCTTTGGTTCCCCGAGGGTCAACGTGCCCGTCTTGTCCAGGGCGACGACATCGATGGCACCGGCCTCCTCGAGATGAGTCCCCCCTTTCACAAGTACCCCGGACATCGCCGCCCTCCCAATGGCCGAGAGAACGGCAACGGGTGTCGCGATGGCAAGAGCGCAAGGGGATGCAGCGATCAGGAGGGTCATCGCCCGGTAGAACGCCTCGTGGAATGGCACCCCAAACAATGGAGGGATCGCCAGAACCGAGGCTGCGGCAGAGAGCACGGCAGGGACGAGATACCGCGCTACCCTCTCCGTGAACTTCTGGGATGGGGATTTCTGGGCCGAAGCCTCCCGGACTAGTGTAACGATCCTCGCTAGGGTAGTCTCACGAGAAGGACGCGTGACTCGGACCTCCAGCACTCCATCCAGGTTTAGGGTGCCTGCGAATACCATATCCCTCGGCTCCTTTGGGACAGGCAACGATTCGCCTGTGATGGGAGCCTGGTCGACTGAGGAGATCCCCTCGATCACCTCTCCATCCAGCGGGATGCGCTCTCCGGGGTGGACAACGATCACCTCCCCGGGCTTTACTTCATCTACTGGCACGACTCCCTCGACCCCATCTCGCCTTACCCTGGCCTCCCGAGGCATCAGGCGAACGACCGCCTCAATTGCTTGGCGCGCCCGGGTCATGGCATAGCTCTCCATGGCATGCCCAAGGGAGAAGAGGAAGAGGAGGATCGCCCCCTCTGCCCAGCGATTGAGCACCCCCGCGCCAAATGCTGCAACCACCATCAGGAGATCCATATCCACACGCCGGGCTCGGAGCGCCTTGACGCTAGCCGCAAGTGGGAACCAGGCGCCGGGGATGTACGCAGCAATGAACAGAGCTGGAGATGCCCACTGGGGAAGGGGCAAAAGGCCAGCGAGCCATCCCGCCAAGGTGAGAAAGCCGGCAAGGAAGGAAAACCCAAGCTCTTGCTTGTGGTCTCCTCCTAACGTCACCTCCCTTATCTGGTATCCCAAGGCCTGGATTCTTTTGAGAACCGCCCGCCGGCTTACCTCCTCCCGGTCATACTCGATCCATAAGCGGGAGGAAGTGTACTGTACAGAGACCGAGCGGATCCCCGGGAGACGGACGAGAGTGTGTTCAAGGACGAGTACGCAGTCCTGGCAGTCCAACCCCTCGAGCTCTAGGACCTCGTGCCGGAATCGCCGGGCGATGGCGTTTCCCAGGCGCCGTGCGGCTCTCTCTAAGGAAGAGGGGGGAATGCGGGCAGGATCGAGGCGAACAGTCAGAATTCCCCTTGCAGGATCCACTGTGACATCCTCCACCCCGTCGAGGCGGCTCAGGAGTTGGCGCAGATCCGCCACGCAGCGTTCGCATGCCCTCGCGTCGATGGGAAGGATTGTAGGAAGGTCCAGCTCCTTTGTCACCATGTGTGCCTTCTTACAGCCGTTCCTCTACGTGCTGGAGGCCCTGGGCAAGGAGCGTGCGGATGTGGTCGTCTGCGAGGGAATAACACACCTTCCGGCCCTGGCGGCGGTAGTTCACCAGGCGAAGGTTGCGCAGCACGCGCAGGTGATGGGAAATCGCGGATTCGGAGATTCCCACAATCTCTGCGAGGTCGCACACGCACAGCTCCCCATGGACTAGGGCATATAGGATCGCTGCCCGCGTTGGGTCGCCCAGCGTCCTGAACGTCTCAGCGAGCAGGGTCATGGTCTTCTCCGGTTTCATACGCTTCTTGACTCTTTGGACCGTCTCCGGGTCGATTGCATGGCGGTGCTGGGTTCCCCTCACGAGCTCTACTGTGATCATTTTATCACCTGAACAATTATTCAATTAAACACTAGCGTGCCAGAAGAATCCTGTCAAGCATGATCAAGGCCGAGGAACCGAACCCTATCCCGCAAGCCGATCTTCGCGATGGACTTCTCCTCGCGCCAGGGACGCGAAAACAGCTCCTATGGACAGGAGGGCGAAGATCACGAATGCCGTTCTCGCGCTCACCAGGAAAAGACCGTAGCGCTCAGGGGTGATGGGCTCCCTGCCCAGGAACAACGCAAAGATCAGCATGACTGTCCCCATGCTCAGCATCTGCCCAGTCAACCGCATGGTCCCGAGAGTTGCTGAGGCAACGCCATACAGCCGTCTCTCCACCGAGCTCATGACGGCGTTCGCGTTCGGGGAGGAGAACAACGCGAACCCCAGACCGAGCAGGACGAGGCCTGTCAGGACCATGGGGAGGGGGGTGTTCTCCCGCAACCCTGTCAAGAGGAAGAGTCCTACAACCGTCAGGGAAAGCCCAAGGGAAGCTACCACCCTGGGCTCTACACGGTCGGACAGCCTGCCCGCAAAGGGGGAGAAAATCGCCTGTACAATCGGTTGCACAAGGAGGACCAAGCCTGCCCCTTGGGGATCCATGCCATAGATGTACTGCAGGTACAAGCTCAGGAGGAAGCTCACAGCGAAGGTTGCGCTATAGTTGATCAGCGCAGCGAGATTGGAGAAGGCAAAAACAGTGTTCTGCTGGAACAGCCGGATATCCAGGACAGGGCTCTCCACCCGTGTTTCCCAAAGGACAAAGGCAACCATTCCCATCAGTCCTGCGAGGAGGGAGAGTCCTCCCCTCCTCGAGGGCAGTTCCGAGAATCCATAGATGAGCGCGAGGAACATGAGCCCATAGAGGAGAGCACCGATGCCGTCAAACCTCTCTCCCTTTGCCTCAGCCCACTCTCCCTTCAACTTCCACAGGATCAAACCCATCTCCAAGATCCCAAGCGGCACGATGGCCAGGAAAACGCTACGCCAGCCCAACTGCGCTGTAAGAACCCCACCTATGAACGGTCCCGCAGAGAGACCCAGATAGACGGCAGCGACATTGAGTCCGAGGACCTTTCCCCTCTCTTGAGGAGGGAAGACCGAGGTGAGGATGGCAACGCCGGTGCCAAAGATCATGGAACCGCCGATCCCCTGGAGGACCCGGAAGAGAATGAGGGGTCCGGCGGAGGGAGCGAGGGCACATAGCAGGGAAGAGAAGGTGTACACAGAGATCCCATACAAGAAGATGCGTTTCCTCCCATAGATATCCGCCAGCCGACCGAATGGAAGAAGCAACACCCCTGCCGAGAGAAGGTAAGCAGTGGTCACCCAACCCAGAAGGATGGCATCGAGCCCAAACTCCCGGCCGATCCTGGGAAGAGCGATGTTCACCGAAGAGCCCATGAAGGGGTTCAAGAACGAGGCAGTCGTCGCAATCAGCAAAACGATACGCCGGTCCACTATTCTACTGTCTTCTGCGTACATCCACGTTCCCCTTTCTGAGCAATGCAAGGCACCTTCAACTCTCCTCATGAGCGACTCTAGAGAGAGGAACGGAATCGCTCCTCGTGGACGAGGTCACGCAACGGGCGCCGGCCTCTGGGTTCCGGAGTTTCATCTGGAACACCAATGGGGAGGATCGCGATAGGACGGAGAGAGGTCGGGGCGTCCAGGATCCGGCGTACCGCCTCCTCATCGAATGCCCCCACCCAGCAGCTCCCCAGCCCTAAGGCCGTGGCAGCGAGCTGGGCATAAGCGCAGGCGATGGTCGCGTCCTGAAGGCAGTAGAGCTCGGCTCCCCGCCGCCCGTAGCGCCAGCTGCTCCGCGGTGGATTTGCCAGGAAGACCAGGACCACAGGCGCTTGCGCGATGAACCACTGCTCCACAGCAGCCTGGGCGAGTTCGCGTTTGCGCACGGGATCTCGCACGACGACGATCTCATAGGCCTGCAAGTTCCCCGCGGAGGGAGCGCTATTGGCGGCCTCCAGGATCTTCCAGAGAGCTTCCTCAGGGATTCCTGTCCTCTTGTACGCCCGCGTGGAAACACGCCGTCGCAGCGTTTCAAAGAACTCCATCAACCCATCGCTCCTCTCCCTTGTTTTTCGGCAAACCCTGCCTTCTATGAAGGTACTCGGTCCCCCCGAAAAGAAAAATACAGCCTCCACCCGATACCGCACATCTGCTGAATGGTGGTAATTTGAGAATAAGACAAAGGAGGTCCAATTTTGATCCTATGCAATTGACCAGGGAAGGGGACTATTCGATCCGTGTTCTTCTGGAGCTGAGCAAGCGTCCACGAGGGACCCTCGTCCCCCTTGAGGAGATCGCACGCCGGCAACTTATCCCAGCTCCCTATCTCAGGAAGATCGTCCAGCGACTGGCGCACACAGGATTTGTCCGCACGTTCCGGGGCAGGGGCGGTGGAGTCCGTCTGGAGCGGCCACCAGAGACCATCACCCTGCGCCAAGCGGTGGAAGCCGCAGAGGGCCCTATTTACCTCAACCGCTGCCTCATCCGCCCAGGAGAGTGTCCGTTGGACCGCCTCTGTCCGGTACATCAGGTATGGCGTCATGTGCAGTCTGTCCTCCTGCGGGAACTCGATGCGGTGACTTTTGCCGACCTTGCTATGACCACCCCCCGCAAGATACGGACACGCATGGAAATCTCCTCCTCCACGATGGGCAAAAAACGAAGACGTGCACGGACACGCATGGCCGGAGGTGCACAGGATGCAGGAGAATGAACAGACCCCGCGCGGTGCGTTGCTTCTCACTCTCGTTTTCCTGGCGCTATTGATCCTAGGTTGGGGAATCGTCTACATCGACCTCGTCTGGGGGCGATAACCGATGCGCATCGATCCCTATGAGCGGGTATGGATTGTCCTTGGTCTCTTTGTTCTTGTCGCCTTCCTCGTCGGGGTCATTGCAAGTGTTACTGTTTTCGGGTATCACCTTCCCGGGCCAGCAGGCTACGTCGACCCTCGCCGCCTTGCCCAGACCCCTCCCTTTGATCAGCCAGGACTCCGGCAGATTGCCCCCGGGAAGTACGAGGTGATCCTCGTGGCCATGACGTGGACCTTCCGACCAAATGAGGTGCGGATCCCGGCAGGGTCCGAGGTAACCTTCGTCCTCTCAAGCCAGGACGTCATCCACGGGTTCCGGATCCCCAAAACCCCCGTCAACCTCATGATCATCCCAGGGCAGATCACCCGAACGACTGTGCGGTTTGACCGCCCGGGGGAGTATACCTTCTACTGCCACGAGTACTGTGGCATAGGGCACCAAGTGATGTCGGGGCGCATCATCGTGGAGAGTGCATCTGCATCGAGGTGATCCCATGGAAGAGCTGCATCGCACCCATCCCATGGATACCGCGTTGAAGCGACAAGTGTTGTGGTACCTCTATGCCTCTTTCATCGCCCTGTTCATCGGGACGAGTTTTGGACCCTTCCAGGCCCTGGAGCACGCCAGAATTGATCTCTATCCGTTCCTGAGGTTGAACTACTATACCGGCTTGACAGTCCACGGGGTAATGAACGCCCTCGTGTTCACGACGTTCTTCATCAGCGGGTTGCTGACCTTCCTCCTCGTCTATGGATTACAGCACCCCCTCTACAGTCTCCGGCTGGGCTGGAGCGCATTCTGGGTGATGGTCGTGGGCGTGCTCCTCGCAGCGTGGTCCATCCTCAGCGGGAATGCCAGCGTCCTCTATACCTTTTATGCCCCAATGAAGGCACACCCGGCGTTCTATATTGGGCTTGCTCTCGTCGTGGTAGGAACGTGGCTGCTTTCCATGAACCTGTTCTTAACCTATCGAAGGTGGCGGCGCTTGAACCCTGGGGCCATGATGCCGCTCCTCGCCCTCGGGGCGCTCGTGACCTTCGTCATGTGGGACATCGCCAGCATCGGTATTGCCGTTGAGGTGGTCGTACTTCTCATCCCTTTCTCTCTGGGCTGGCTCAACGGGATCGATCCACTCCTCTCGCGCACCCTGTTCTGGTTTACTGGACACCCGCTGGTGTACTTCTGGCTTCTCCCTGCCTACCTCTCCTGGTACGCGCTGCTGCCCCATCAAGCGGGGGGTAGGCTCTTTAGTGAGCCCCTTGCGCGGCTGGCCCTCCTCCTTTTCCTTCCTCTCTCCGTCCCTGTGGGGCTCCATCACCAGTTCACCGATCCCGGGGTGCCCGAGGTGTGGAAGGGCGTTCATACCTTCCTCACCTTCGCCGTAGCTGTCCCTAGCCTGATGACCGCATTCACGGTGACCGCCTCACTGGAGGACGCCGGCAGGAGAAGAGGGGGAAGGGGGATCCTGGGCTGGATTGCGAAACTCCCCTGGGGCGATCCAAGCGTCGCTGCGCAACTCCTTGCGATCATCCTCTTTGCTTTCGGGGGGATCAGCGGGATCATCAACGCTTCCTACACCACAAACCTCCTGGTCCACAACACCCTCTGGGTCCCGGGTCACTTCCACCTGACGGTCGCCACAGCAGTCGCCCTCTCGTTCATGGGGATTGCCTACTGGCTGATCCCCTCCCTGCGTGGCCGCGCCTTGTGGAGTCGGAGGCTTGGTGTGGTCCAAGCGTTTCTGTGGTTTGCGGGGATGGCCATCATGTCCAGGGGGATGAGCTGGGCAGGGTTGCTCGGCGCACCTCGGCGCACCGCGTTGGGAAGCGCCCCCTACCGCCTCCCGGAGTGGAACCTCCCCCTCTCCTGGGCCGCAGTGGGAGGGGTCCTCCTGGGGATCAGTGCCATCTTCTTTTTCCTCAATATTGCGTTAACCGTGTGGCGGTCCAGGGAGCCTGTGCCACTTGAGGTCCCCCTGGCCAAGCCCCGTCACGAAGTGGAGAGGCTCCCATGGTGGCTTGACGGGCTCCATCCATGGATCATCGCTGTAGGAGCCCTCATCGCCGTAGCGTACTTGCCACTCCTCATCACGCTTGTGGCACACGCAACCCTCCAGGTCCCAGGCGTACGGGTGTGGTAACCTACTTAGTCTCCACGGTCTTCACAGTCTGCACAGGACAAACTGGAAAGACCGGATAAACCACATCACCCTTCTAACTCTCCCAGGAACCTGTCAAGGACACGGACAAGCTCCTTGAGGTGCTTGACCACATCCTCGGTAGATGGATACTTCGAGAGGGACTCCAGTTGGGTGAGGATCCGCCGGACCTCCTGGCGGGTGATGGATGCAGCAGAGCGCACGCGCACTTGCGTGACCATGGCTTTCACCTCCCAGGGGAGTTTCCACGGTCAGCACAGTCCCCACGGTCTGCACAGTCCTCGTGACAACGGTGCCTTTCCTGGTGAACCATGCGGACCGGGTTGCCGGGATCATCCTACCGACAAACGCGCGCCCGTGTCAAGTGGATGCGAACGCGACTCCCCTCCCACATCAATACCAACCAAGACAACGGAACACCACGAGGAGGATCGCCGTCACAATTCCCATGGAACCAAGGGCAAACAACACGCCCCAGGATGCCCCAAATGGCGGCCACGTCCGCTCGAAGTTCATTCCATAGAATCCGGTGATCACCGCGAGTGCACCGATGATCACGGTCAAAACCGTCAGCCGGTTGACAACTTGGTTCAGCCGGTTGGAGACAGCTGACATATACAACTCTACAGCGCTCGTGACAATATCCCTGAACGTGTCGAGCATGTCCATGATCCGCAGCAAGTGATCATAGATGTCCCGGAGGTAAAACTGGAGGGAATCATGGTTCAAGAACGGGAGATCCCTCCTCGTCAGAATATTGAACATATCCCGCTGGGGGGCAACGACCCTCCGGACTTCCAACAGCATCCGTTTCAGGCGAAAGAGCCTGCTCAAAGATTCCCCGCTGGGCCTGGTGAGGACAACATCCTCCAGCTCCTCAATCTCCTCCTCGATCCGATCCAGAATCGGGAAGTAGCCGTCCACAGTTACATCGAGGAGCAGGTACGCGAGATAGCCTGCGGAGACAGAGGGAGCTGTACTGTGCGCGATCCGATTCCAGACCTCCTCGATCACCTCCTCCCTCGCTGGGTGAACCGTCACGATGAAGTTCCGTCCTACAAAGACATCAAGCTGCCGGAAAACCAGGCCATCCTGCTCCTCCCCAATCGGGCTGAGAATAAGGAAGAGATGATCAGGATACTCCTCAACTTTCGGGCGCTGCCGTTGATTCCGCGTATCCTCGATGGCCAGCGGATGAACATGAAAGACCTCCTCCAAGATGCGGACCTCTTCCTCTGAGGGACCGGTTATGTCCACCCAGATGGTCCCTAAAGAAGAAGCCAGGAGAGTGTTCAAATGGGCGGGCTGCGCTTCCTGTGCGCCTTGCGCGTGAAAGACCGTTATCCTCATCCCAGCGGACTTCTCCCGTGTTTCACCATCGCGGACTCTTCTCCCTAAAGTGTGCATTCCCCTCTGTCGCACTCAACCGAGAAAGGAGAACCTGTACTTCTTCCAGGGCTCGCTCCCGCATGGCCTCCGTCACGATGCCCCTCCGGCAATGCTCCTCCAGCTGCTCTTGGTCCACCACGGCAACCCTCCCATCGGGCCAGACCACCACATCTACCTCAAGATCGTAGTAGCGGATCAGGTCTGGGAAGAACTGCGGCGGGGTGTGAATATTGAAGATCCTCCCCTTCAGGGAGCCATCCGCAGCGTAGTAGGAGAAGGTAGCATGCCAAGAGCCCTGACGAAACTCCACCGTTCCCCAGTCCCCTGCCTCCTTTGGCACATTGAGGGCATCGTAGTGGCCCCCCGGCTGGAAGGTCCTCTCCAGAACTACTTCTCCTGGACGGATGCGGGCAAGCGTCCCGCGGTACTTGTAGACCCGTCCTTCAGGTTTTACATGCTCTACAAACAGGAACTTCCCCTTCTCGTAGTGGCGGTAGACAAGTTCCTCCCAAAGACGCGAGGATTTCTCAGAGAGGGCGTCTCCGCTTGTCTCCAGGGAATCCACCTCTTGCGCATGGATGCACTTGAAGTGGTGATGACCAGGGATCGTGGGGCGGACCTCTGCCCGGATGCGATCCAGGGCCTCCTGTGCGGGAGCGGGGAAGATGATCTCTACCTTCCTGGAAAGGTCCCGCCCAATGCGGCGGAACTCTTCAAGAGAAAATGTCTTCCCCCGAAGTTCCTCAAGGGAAAGGCCAGGGTGGAGCTCCCGGAATAGCGTATAGGGTAGGACGGCCCGGAGGGTATTCACCACGGCATCGACCTCCCGCGGTGTTCCGGAGATCCGGATCCCATCCTTTCCCAGACGGTCGTGGATCGTCACATCCTCTGGCCCCTCTCCCGGGAGGAAACCGAGGGCCTGCAGAGCGGGGGAAGGGTCCACAATGATCCCGCCCAAATCTTGGAGGAGGCGGGTGAGCGCAGTGGCGTAGATCCCGCGGATCCTGATTTTGATACCAGAGAGAGGCCTTGCCTCCAACGCTCCAGGTCCCCTTAAGAAGATCTACCACGGCTCTTGTGCCGGATCCTGCGCTAGCGTACCTCGACCTCCCGTGAACCGGCTCCAGCGATTTGCGGAAGGAACTTCGGTATCCTGAGTTGGCAGGTATTCCATAGTTTCGCATCCAAGAGCTAATGGGAGGGATGCCTATGCGGGAAGTCGTTATCCTGGAAGCAGTCCGTACGCCCATTGGCAGGTTTCTGGGAGGCTTGAGCACGATCCCAGCTCCGCGCCTCGGAAGCATCGTCATTGGGGAGGCCCTCCGGCGCGCCCACATCGAGGGCGATCAGGTGGATGGGGTGATCATGGGGAACGTCCTGAGCGCTGGCCTGGGACAGGCGCCGGCCAGACAGGCAGCACTGTACGCTGGCCTTCCGGAGAAGGTCGGTGCCTTGACTGTGAACAAAATGTGTGGCTCAGGCCTCCAGGCGGTGATCCTCGCCACCCAGGCCATTGCCCTTGGGGACGCCGAGGTGATCGTCGCAGGGGGGATGGAGAACATGAGCGCGGCCCCTTACCTCCTCGAAGGGGCGCGCACAGGATACCGCCTTGGGGACGGGAAACTTGTGGACACAATGCTCAGGGATGGCCTCGTGGATGCCTATAAGCAAATCCATATGGGAAACTGCGCGGAGATCCTCGCCCGGGAATACCGGATCTCCCGGGAGGAGCAGGACGAGTATGCCAAGCTCAGCTATTCCCGTGCCCTCCACGCCATGGACAAAGGCCTGTTCCAGAAGGAGATCGTCCCTGTGGAGGTTCCCCAAAGGAAGGGTGAGCCCATCCACGTAAGGGAGGACGAGGAACCTCGGCGTGTGGACTTTGCGAAGATCTCCACCCTCCCCCCGGCATTTGAGGAAGGGGGGACGGTGACCGCTGCCAATGCTTCAAGCATCAGCGACGGGGCAAGCGCCCTCGTTGTGGCAAGTGCCGATTTTGCCAAGCGCTTGGAGCGCACCCCCCTTGCCCGCATCGTCGGGTATGCTGGCGCTGCCCTCGCCCCGGAGTGGTTCACCATCGCCCCCGCCTACGCCATCCAGAACCTCCTTCGGAAGATCCGGTGGAGGATGGAGGATGTGGACCTCTTTGAGATCAACGAAGCCTTCGCCGCGGTGATCATCGGCGTGTGCAGGGAGCTTGGTTTGAACTATGAAAGGGTCAACGTCCATGGGGGTGCGGTGGCCCTGGGACACCCCATCGGGGCAAGCGGGGCTAGGATCCTCACCACGCTTCTTTACGCTATGGAGGAGCACAAGGCGAAGCGTGGGGTGGCGGCAATCTGCCTTGCCGGCGGAGAAGCCCTTGCAATGGCCGTCGAGCGATAACCAGTCGAGCGATAACCAAAGGAGGTGAGGGAGAATGCCGTACGAGACCATCATAGTAGAGGTCGAAGAAGGGGTGGCCACGATCACCCTTCACCGCCCTCAGGTCCTCAACGCAATCAACGTAACTATGCTCCACGAGCTCCTCGATGCCCTCGACACCCTCGATCGGGACCCTTCCATCCGGTGCGTCATCCTGACTGGTGCAGGGGATCGCGCCTTCAGTGCAGGGGCGGACATCAAGGAGATGAAAGACAAGACGCCTCTTGAGGCGATGGAGACGGGAATGTTGGGACACCGTGTCGCAGACCGATTGGAACGCTTCCGCACCCCCGTCATCGCCGCGGTTAACGGCATTGCCTTCGGAGGGGGATGCGAGTTGGCATTAGCCTGTGACTTCATCATTGCCAGTGAAACTGCCCGCTTCGGCCAACCCGAGGTGAACCTGGGAATCCATCCCGGGTGGGGAGGGACGATGCGCCTCCCCTGGCACGTCGGGAAGGGATGGGCCAAGCAGATGATCTTCACCGGAGAGCCCGTGGATGCCGCCACGGCCAAGGAGATCGGCCTCGTCAACATTGTGGTGCCCGCAGACCAACTGCTTCAGGTAGCCAAGAACATGGCCAGGACCATTGCCAAGAAAGCGCCAGTAGCTGTCCAGATGGCCAAGCTCTCCATTAACACAGGACTCGATACCGATCTTCGCACAGCAGCCGTTGCTGAAGTCGAGAGCTTCGCCGTCTGCTTTGCCACAGAAGACCGCAAGGAGGGAATCTCAGCCTTTCTCGAGAAGCGCGAGCCGCAGTTCAAGGGTCGGTGAGATCAAGGGGCGTTCAGCTGCTATTTTCCTGTCTTCTTGCTTTTGCTTAAGGCTGATACCCGATCACTGAACGCTCACTGCAAAGCTTGCGGGCGGTGGTGATGAACCCCGTATGGGCGACCATGCGGTGTTCTGGCCGCACGCTCCTCCCGCTCACGCTCCACGGCCGCACAAGGGCCTCGATGGTCTCGATAAGGGCGAAGGCCCCGCTTCCGTGGAGCGTTTCCACAAGCTGCTGCACTTGCACGATGGTAGGGAGGTAGGAGAGAAAGATCCCTCCAGGCCGCAGGCTCTTTGCGGCGTGAGGGACGACGTGCCAGGGTTCAGGCAGGTCCAGGAGGATACGGTCCACCCCGCTCTCGGGGATTCCTTCATAGATGTCCGCGCGCCTGAGCTCTAGGTTCTCCGTAGGACCCAGGAAGGCCTCGATGTTGCGCTGTGCCCGCCTGGCGAAGTCCTCCCGGATCTCATAGGAGATGACCTTCCCCGAGGGGCCAACGGCACGAACCAGTGCCATGGTTAAAGCTCCGGAACCAGTCCCCGCCTCCACGACGACAGCTCCGGGGAAAATGTCGGCCCATAGGAGGATCATCCCAAGGTCCTTGGGGTAGATCACCTGAGCACCACGGGGCATCTCCAGGACGTACTCAGAGAGGGTAGGCCGAAAGGCAAGGAACCGCTCACCCAAAGTGGAGGAGAGGACCTCGCCCTCCTCGCGTCCGATGATCGCGTCGTGGAGAAGCTTTCCCCCGCGGAGGTCAGTCACCCCTCCCCGGCGGAGGAAGATCATGTACCTTCGGAGACGCCGGTCAAACAGGACCACCGGCTCCCCTTCTTGAAAAGGCCCCCGTCGCACCCTTAACAGCCACCTCACCAAGACCTTCACACACGCAGGACACACCTCGCCCAGCAAAGGGGGAGGGAAAGAATGGCACCAGGAGCCCCTGCAGCGAATGGCTTCATTCCTGCCGAGAACCAAGCTTGGCCGGTCCCACGCGGATCGTTCGCATCTTCTCCATGGCCTTCTCCGTCATTCGGCAGAAGGCACAGATCTCGGCAGTGGTAGGTTGGCCACAGTGGATGCACTCGCGAAGCGAAGCCTTGTTCCCATCTCCGGCAGGCGAGAGAATGGACCCAGCTATGACCTTGCGTTGTTCCAGGAATCCCCAGTAGAGGCTTTGCTTCGTCCCTGGGGCCTTGGCCTCGAGGAAGTTCAGGGCCTCTTTGTAGAGCAGGGAACGAGCGCCTACGCTATTGGGGCACTCTTCAACGATGTAGTCGATCCCTCGCAGGACAGCATATGCCGCCGTCTCCCGCTCGGAGAGGCGATAGAGGGGCTTTACCTTCTTCACGAGCTTGGGATGGGTGGACTCCAGGACGGGAGACTGCCGCGCGAGGAACTCGACCTGCCAGTGGATCAGGTTCCCGAGCAGAACGGCCGCCTCGTCATCGAGGTTGTGTGCCGTTGCCACCACATCAAACCCATGGTCAAGGGCAACTTTGTTGAAGAGATAGCGCTTGCTCAACCCACACGCGGAGCACGGGACGCGGTGAGATCGCTTGGCCATCTCCTCCACGTTCATCCCGTACTCCGCAGGGAGGTCTACGATGAGGAGGTCGGCCTCGTGCTTCCTGGCGAAGAGGAGGACTTTCTCCTTAGAGCGCTCTGAGTACTCGCCGATGCCCAGATGGATGTACAGCCCGCTCGCCTGGTAGCCCAGCCGGAGGAGAACGTCCCAAAGCGAAAGGCTGTCCTTCCCACCGGAGACAGCCACCAGGATCCGGTCTGTTTTGTCGAACATCCGCATCTCCTGGATCGCTCTTTCCACCTGGGAAGTGAAGAAGTCCAGGAAGTGCGGTGCGCAGAACGCGGCGTTGTGTCGCCGGATCTCGAGGACGGCAGGCTCCCTACATTTGACGCAGCGCATGGCCCACGCCTCTTACGCTCCACCGCATTCGATAGGCCTGAACGCCATGAACCCCTGCACCGCCGGAGACGACAGGCCGGACCTCCACGACGTCCTCCTCGCCAATCTCCATATCCCTGGTCAGGAGGCCATCGCCTCGGATCACCAGAAACGCCTCGGGATTCAACCCCAGCTCGCGCAGCAACTCCTCCACGCGGCGCCTACCTTGGATCTCTACTTCCCTCCTGGGGTTGTGCAGGATCACCTTCATGGGGACCTCCTCCGACACAGAGGCTCTTCGTGGGCCCCTCAACCTTCCGCTGGAACGCGCCTGGGTTTCACGTTCTCGCGGACCCAAGCAATAATCTCCTCCAGGGAGGTCCCAGGCTTGAAGATCTTCCGGATCCCACAGGCCTCCAGCCCGGGCACGTCGTCATCGGGGATGATTCCACCTGCGAACACCACAATATCTTCGGCCCCCTTCTCCCTGAGCAACTGCATGATCCTTGGGAACAAGGCATTGTGGGCCCCCGAGAGGATGCTTAACCCGATGGCATCCACATCCTCCTGGATCGCCGCATTGACAATCATCTCCGGCGTCTGGTGCAGCCCGGTGTAGATCACCTCGTATCCCGCGTCCCGCAGGGCCCTGGCGACGACCTTGGCACCCCGGTCGTGGCCGTCGAGGCCAGGTTTGGCGATGAGAATCCGAATCTTTGGCTCTGCCATCGCACCATCGCCTCCCACGAACCGTCCCGCGTTCTCACGGATTTGTAGATCCTCCGCAAGTGCCGATTTCGTGAAAGACTCTTAGGAGTACCTCCCCATCTTGGTTTTTTCACTCGACGGCCAATGGATGACAGGCTCCAATCAGATGATCACCGGTTCCCGGTACTCCCCGAACACCGCCCGGAGCACGTCACAGATCTCCCCAAGGGTACAATACGCTTTCACCGCCTCGAGGATGTAGGGCATGCAATTTTCCCCTACCTCGAGGGCGTGCCGCAGGTCTTTGAGCGCGGACTCAGCCCTGCGCGCGTTGCGGTTGCTCCTGATCCTTCGCAACCGTTCGACTTGACGTCGCTCCACATCCGGATCGATCTTCAGGATCGGGATGGGGACCTCCTCCTCGCTTCGGAAGATATTGACCCCCACAATGAACTTCTCCCTCCGCTCGAGCTGCTGTTGGTACCGGTAGGAGGCTTCCGCGATTTCGCGCTGAGGGTAACCCATTTCGACAGCTGCGAGCATCCCTCCCATCTCATCGATCCGGTGGATGTAGCGCCACGCCTCCTCCTCCACTTTGTTGGTGAGTGCCTCCACGAAGTAGCTTCCTCCCAGGGGATCGATGGTATTGGCAACACCGGTTTCATACGCGATGATCTGCTGTGTGCGGAGCGCTACCGTAACAGCCTCCTCGGTGGGGAGGGCGTAGGTCTCATCCATGGAGTTTGTGTGGAGCGACTGCGTCCCCCCGAGCACCGCTGCCAGTGCCTGGATTGCCACCCTGGCAATGTTGTTGAGAGGCTGCTGGGCGGTAAGGCTAACCCCGGCCGTTTGGGTATGGAAGCGCAACCACCAGGACCGCGGGTTTTTGGCTTGAAAGCGCTCCCGCATGATCTTGGCCCACATCCTGCGGGCAGCACGGAACTTGGCGATCTCCTCAAAGAAATCAATGTGACAGTCGAAGAAGAAGGAGAGGCGAGGGGCAAACTCATCGACGTCCATTCCCGCCTCGATCCCCGCCTGCACGTAGGCGATCCCATCCGCGAGGGTAAACGCCAGTTCCTGTACTGCCGTGGCTCCAGCCTCTCGGATGTGGTAGCCACTGATGGAGATAGGATTCCACTTGGGGAGGTTTCTTGTGGACCAGACAAGCATATCCTGGACAATGCGCATTGAGGGTCTGGGCGGGACAATCCACTCCTTTTGGGCGATGAACTCCTTGAGGATATCTGTCTGGGTGGTCCCCCCGATGCGGTCGAGGGGGATCCCCTGCTCCTCGGCAACAGCGACGTACATTGCCAGGAGCACTGCTGCAGGGCCATTGATCGTCATGGAGGTAGTCACCTGATCGAGGGGAATGCCGTCGAACAGGATCTTCATATCCTCCAGCGTGTCCACCGCGACACCCTCCCGCCCCACCTCCCCGAGGGCCCTTGGGTGATCGGAGTCATACCCCATGAGCGTGGGCATATCAAAGGCCACAGAAAGCCCTGTCTGCCCTTGTTCGAGGAGGTACCGGAAGCGGCGGTTGGTATCCTCGGCGGTCCCGAACCCAGCGAATTGCCGCATCGTCCACAGGCGGCCCCGGTACATGGTGGCGTGAATACCGCGGGTGAACGGGTACTCCCCAGGGTATCCAATGTCCCTGAGATAATCTGTCCCGGCAATATCCCACGGTCCGTAGAGACGTTTGATCTCAAGGTCTGAGATCGTGGAGAACCGCTCCGCGCGCTCTGGGACCTGCTCGATCCACCTCCGAACGGTCTCCCGCTCCCACCGCTCGGTCTCCGCCATCAGCTGCTCTCCCTCGCGCTCCTCCATGCTCCCTCCACCCCTCACGAGATCTCATCGACAGGATCGATCAAGCCGCCGAGGGTGCGCACGCGTATTGCAGGGAAGCTCACGGCGCCCCTGCCCCCATGCCGATGCCCGCTGATACTATCTTAACGGTTCTCACAAGGCATCTGCAAGCAACTCCGCGATGTCCCGTGGACGGAATGGCGCTTCTTTCGCCTTCACCGCATCCTCGAACATAACGAGGCAGTAAGGGCAGGCCGTCCCGACTACCTCGGCTCCGGTCTCCAGTGCGTGCTCCGCACGCTCGTGGTTGATGCGTTTGCCCACGCGTTCCTCCGCCCAGAATAATCCACCGCCTGCACCACAACAGAACGCCCTCTCTCGACAGCGTTCCATCTCTACCACCCGGTTTCCCCCAAGCGCCCGGAGCACCTGCCGGGGCGCCTCGTACTCCCCGTTGTGGCGCCCCAGGTAGCAGGGATCGTGAAAGGTCAGGGAGAGGTTGAGAGGCTGGCGCAACTGCAACCGCCCCTCCCGGAGGAGCGCAGCGAGGAACTGGCTGTGGTGGACCACCTGGAAGTTCCCCCCAAACTGGGGATACTCGTTCTTCAGGGTGTTGTAACAGTGCGGGCAGATGGTCAGGATCCGGGTGATCCCGTAACGCTCGAGGGTGGCGATGTTCTCCTGGGCGAGCATCTGGAAGAGGTACTCGTGGCCCATGCGCCTAGCTGGGTCTCCTGTGCACCGTTCCTCCCCACCCAGGATGGCGAAATCTACACCTGCGATCTGGAGGATCCTGGCCATGGCCTGGGCGACCTTCTGAGCCCTCTCATCGAACGCGGCTGCGCATCCCACCCAGAAGAGCCACTCCGCAGGGCCGTCGCGGGCTACCTCCTTGATTCCCATCCCTTTCGCCCAGTCGGTTCGCGAGGCCAGCGCTCCCTTGAACGGGTGGCCACGAGCCTCCAGACTCCTCAAGGCCTCCAGGATTGTGTCTGGAGCCCTCGACTCCTCCATCACCAGGTAACGCCGCATATCCACGATCTTGTCAATGTGCTCGTTGAAGGCCGGGCACTCCTGGATGCAAGCGGCACAGGTCACGCACTGCCAGAGAAAGTCCTCGGAGAACACGTCTCCGATGAGTGAGGGACGGTCGATCGCTTGCCCACTCTCCCTCGCTGCGATCACCCGCTCCCCAACCTCCACGAGGTGATGGCGGATGGCTGTGTGTAAGCGGCGCGGGTCAAGCTCTTTCCCTGTGGCGTTGGCAGGGCAGACCGCTGTGCACCTCCCGCACTCCATGCAAGCGAACGTGTCCAGGAGGTCCTTCCAGTGGAACTGTTCCACCTTCCCCACGCCCAGCGATTCCGCCTTCTCCAGGTCGAGGGGTCGAAGTGCGCCCCGAGGAGTCAGCTTGCGCAGGAAGATGTTTGGGAAAATGGTGATGAGGTGGAGGTGTTTCCCTTCAGGAATCCAGGTCAGGAAGAAGAGGATGATCAGCAGGTGGAGCCACCAAAAGAGCTCGTGGACCAGGTGGAGCATGGAAGGCGAGAACCCCTTGAACCACACGGCCAGCGCCCTACTGAGGAAAGCTCCGGCTAGCCACCCTGGGGGAGCTTCCTTGGAAAGGGCGATTGCGGTGGCGCGCGAACCCGCTAAGCCCACCATGATCCCGGTAATCAGACCGAGGATAAGGTAGGCATCGAGAGGGTTGCTTGACCGAAACCTCGGTGGGCGGACCACGGCCCGGAGGTAGAGGGCCATCCCCACGCCCACGAGGACGAGGAGGATGAATAGGTCCTGCAGCCCTGCTAGGACCGGGCTATTGCCAATCCATGGGAGGGACCATCCAGGGACAAAGGCCTCCCCGTACTGTTGCAAGATCGTGGTGAGAAGGACCAGGAACCCCCAGAAGATGAACAGATGGAGAACCCCGGAATATGTCCAGGCCAAGACCTTGACATGACCGAGCACATAGACGATCAGGTCCAGGAGCCGCTTGCCCACCCGATCGACTCGGAGAGAACCCTGCCCAAGGCGGAGGAACCGATAGATCCTCGCCATCTCCCGCAGGAAGATGGCAGTGGCCACCCCCGTCAGGACTAGAACGGCAATCCCCCGTGGCCAGTCAATACCCATTGCGGCTACGTCCCCACGATTTCCTTGATCTTCTGGATCAAGGGGGGTATGACCTTCCGATAATCGGCCACCACGCCCAAGTGGGCAACTTTGAAAATCGGCGCCTCAGGGTCCTTGTTGATGGCCACGACGACCTTCGCACCGGAGACACCTGCAATATGCTGGGTAGCGCCAGAGATCCCTACGGCGATGTACAAGTCCGGGCGAATGGTCTTCCCTGTTTGCCCAATTTGCCATGTGGGAGGTACCCACCCTGCGTCGGCAGGAGGCCTGGAGGCGCCCACGGCGCCTTTCAGGAGCCGGGCCAGCTCCCCCAAGAGCTGGAACCCTTCAGGACCTCCAATCCCTCTCCCTCCTCCCACGACCACTGGAGCGTCCTCAAGTTTGACTCCGGTCACCTCCTCGCTCACAACCTCTAGCACCCTCGTCTTTAGCCCTTCGGGATCCATGGAGAGTTCCAAAGGAATGGTTTCCCCCGAGACCGGCATTTCCGCAGGGACCTCCATGGTATGCGGCTTGACCGTCACGACCACAGGGAAATTCACGAGGCGGTAGGTTGCTATAGCCTTCCCTCCGTAAACCGGCCGGAGGAATGTCACTTCTCCATCTTGCCCCGCCTGCACGTCTATACACTCTGTGACGATTCCACCGCCCAGGCGATGCGCAAGCCTCGGCCCGACCTCTCGCCCCACGGAGTCGGCAAGAAGAAGGACCACTCCAGGGTTTGCGGCACGGCAGGCCTCTAGGGAAGCAAGATAGAACGCCTCTAGTTCTCCCAGCAAGATGGAGGGATGGTCGGCCACATACACTCGTTTCACCCCGTATTGCCACATCTGGGAGGCAGCGGCGCCAGCCCCCTTCCCCAAGAGGGCTGCCACCACCTCCATCCCTCGAGCCTCCCCAATCCTCCGTGCTCCCCCAAGCAGCTCTAGAGAGGTGCGGCCTACATGCCCTTCATAAGCAGGTGCAATCACGAGGATCGTTGCCATCGTCCTTCCCTCCGTAAGCTGGTCTCAGTCCCCTGGAAAGAGTCTGTAGACATGTGCCGGAGAATTAAATGACCTTGAGTTCTTTCAGACGCAAGACCAGGCGTTCCGCCTGTTCTTCCGGGGTATCCCCCTCGATGAACTCGCACCGTGCCTCCCGCACGGGAATGGCCACGTCCTGGAGGACGATGCGTCCTTCCATCTCCTTGAGGCTCCCCGGTTCGATCCCAAGGTCAGCCATCCTCAGGAGCGTAATGGGCTTCTTCACCGCCGCCATAATGTCCCGAACCTTAGGAAGCCGCGGAGTGTTCGTCTCATCGCTGGCGATGGTCACCACCGCCGGCAACGCCGCCTCCACGAGATGATAGCCGTCTTCTACGATCCTCCGGACCACGATCTTTCCGTCCCTCGGCTCGATGCGCGTGCCGAAGGTTACACAGGGAAGGCCAAGCTCTTCGGCCAAGAAGGGGCCGACGATACGGCTCACCCAGTCGGCGGACTCGCACCCGCAGAGGATGAGATCAGGGGTGGTCAGCTTACGGATAGCCCTTGCCAGAACCCGCGCCTTTCCCAGGTCGTCGGCCTCCAGAAGAGGGGGATCGGAGATGAGCACAGCGCTGTCCGCGCCCATTGCCAGCGCCTTGCGCAACGCCTCCGTGGCCTGCTCCTCCCCAATGGTCACAGCCGTCACCTTACCTCCCTGCTTCTCCTTGAGCTGGAGCGCCACCTCGAGTGCGTTCTCGTCGTAGGTGCTGATCACAAGGGCGTGGCTCCCCCGGATCTGCCGCTTGGTGACCGGATCCAGGCGGAACTCGCTTGCAGGGATCTCCGGGTCGACGATCTGCTTGAGACACACAACGATCTCCATACCGTCCCTCCCCTCTTCCCCTTAACTTCTCACTCCGAGCACATGGCGCGCAATCACCAACCGCTGGATCTCCGATGTTCCCTCGTAAATCTCCGTGATCTTGGCGTCCCGAAAGTGTCGCTCTGCTGGGTAGTCCTGGATGTATCCATACCCGCCATGGATCTGTACCGCCTTGTGCGCTGCCCACATCGCCGTCTCCGAAGCGAACAGCTTAGCTATGGAAGCCTCCTTAGTGTAGGGACGCCCTCGGTCCCGCAGTGAAGCGGCGCGGTACATGAGGAGCCTTGCAGCCTCGATCCGGGTGGCCATGTCTGCGATCCACCACCGGATCGCCTGGAAGGAGGCGATGGGTTGCCCGAACTGCCGCCGCTCCCGGGCATAAGCAATGGACTCCTCTAGGCAGGCGCGGGCGATCCCCACCGCCTGCGCGGCGATCCCTAAGCGGCCTCCATCGAGGGTGGAGAGGGCAACTCGAAATCCCTCTCCCCGCCTCCCCAGGAGGTTCTCCTTGGGGATGCGGCACTCCTCCAGGTGGATCTCCGCTGTGGAAGAGGCCTTGATCCCAAGTTTGCGCTCCACCTTTCCCACGGTGATCCCCGGACGGTCCTTTTCTACAATGAACGCGCTGATCCCCCGTGCTCCTGGCTCAGGCTCGGAACGAGCGTACACAATGCAGATCTCCGCCTCCACCCCATTGGTCACGAAGATCTTTGTCCCAGTGAGCACCCATTCGTCCCCTTCTTCCCTGGCAACCGTTTGGATGGAAGCGGCATCTGAACCCGCCTCAGGCTCCGTGAGACAGTAGCATCCCAGCTTCCTCCCCTGCGCGAGGTCAGGAAGGTAGCGGCGCTTTTGGGCCTCTGTCCCGTAGCGCAGGATGGGATCGCAAACCAGTGAGTTGTTGACGGAGAGGATCACGGCAGTTCCTGCACAAGCACGGGCGATCTCCTCGATGGCGATGAGGTAGCTGATGGTATCAAGCCCTGCGCCCCCGTATTCCGGGGGTACCATCATCCCCAGTAACCCCAGCTCGCTCGCGCGCTGGATGATCTCCTTAGGAAACCGGGCCTGCTGATCGAGCTCCGCAGCAATGGGGAGAATTTCGGTGGAGGCAAAAGTTCGGACCGTTTCCTGGATCAGGCGGTGCTCCTCGCTGAGATGAAAGTCCATAGATGCCCCCTCAGTGAACCCATCCGCAGGCCAGAGATGCTCTTCTCACCCGCCGTCCAAGGTGCCCAGGAATACCCAAAGACGTCTAGTAGCTTTGAACCCGTGTGGAGTATTCGCTCCCGGCAAGCGTTCTCCTCTCTTGCAGGAATCGCACAACGGCTGGTGTATATGTTCCTCCGTGAGAGGAAAGAGGCCCGATGCTCTTGCCAAGAGCGCAAGAAGCGTGTGCAGGGGGGAGAAAGGAGGATGTTCATGGATGAAGGGGTAGCCATCCTGGGGGTAGGCGTTACTCCCCTCCGTCCCATCTCTCCAGAACTCTCCCAGCGCGAGCTGATTTTTGAAGCAGCGACAAAGGCATACATAGACGCAGGAACGGAACCCGCGGAGATCCATAGCTTCATTTCCATCTCCGAGGATTTCCACGAAGGGACGAGCATCACCGACGAGTACACCCCCGACCAGCTGGGTGCGATCCTCCGCCCTGTCCATACCATTGCCGGGGACGGCCTCCAGGGACTCGCGGCTGCATGCATGCTCATTCAGAGCGGCATCGCTGACCTCGTGGCTGTGGAGGGTCACTGCAAGACCTCCAACATCCTCAACCACGAAGAGGTATTCGCCATGGCCCTTGACCCTATCTATGAGCGACCGGTCGGGGTCCCCTCGCACGCCATCGCTGCCCTGGAGATGCGTCGCTACCTCCATGAGACAGGTCTCCCTGAGGAGGCTGTCGCCGGCGTTGTGGTCAAGAACCGCAGGAACGCCCTGCGCAACCCATTGGCATCTTACGGTGCCTCCCTGACCGTGGAAGAAGTCCAGGCCTCTCCCCTTCTGGCGAGCCCCCTGAGGGTCCTGCACACAAGCCCCTACGCAGATGGAGCTGTCGTCCTGATCGTTGCCTCCGCAGCTAGGGCACGCCGCAAGGGAAGAAAGCCTGTGTGGATCAAGGGGATCGGGTGGGCCACAGAGACCCCATGGCTCGCAGAACGGTCATGGGGAAGGGCAACGTACACTGTCGTGAGCGCCCAGATGGCCTACCGTATGGCTGGCATCTCCCGCCCGCGCAAGGAGATCCACTTTGCAGAGGTCGATGATACATACGCTTACAAGGAGCTCCAGCACCTCCAGGCCCTGGAACTTCTGACCCCCCAAGAGGCTACCGAGCTCACTCGCGGAGGAGACTTTGAGGGCCCCCTCCCGGTCAATGCCTCTGGAGGCAGCCTCGGCATGGGATACTGCTTCGACGCCACGGCGCTCTACAGAGTTGCCGAGGCTACTTGGCAGATCCGCGGGGAGGCGGGGAGCCATCAGGTCCCAGGAGCTCGTACCGGGGTCGTGTGCTCCTGGCGAGGGGTCCCGACGACCACGGGAGGAGTTGTGGTCCTCCAGGCGGACTGAGGAGACCTCGCGGATCTCTTGCTGGAATTCTGTCGAGGTAGTGAGGAGGGTTTGAACGTGCGGAGGATCCGACGGAAGGTTGCGGTGGTCGGCGCGGGTTTGACGCTGTTCATGCGGAGAGCCCTGGAGACCGGGAAGGAACTCTCCTACTACGCTGCAAGCCAAGCTCTGGAATCCGCAGGACTCCGCCTCCGGGATATCGAGGCGGTGGTGGTGAGCTCAGGACCCGATGCGTTCGATGGAGTACACATGAAGGGAGAATGGCTCTCCGACGGCGCGGGTGGGTACTGCAAGCCAATCATGCGTTCCTATGTGGGAGGAGGATCGGGGGTCTTCAGCATCATCCACGGCTGGTACATGGTTGCCTCGGGGATGTTCGACACCGTCCTGGTGGTGGCGGAGGAGAAGATGTCGAGCTGCCAGCCCCATCCCCAGGGCGCATTCCTGACCATCTTCGACCACACCCTGGAGCGCCCCCTCGGACCGAACCTCCTGTGGATCTTTGCCCTGGAGCAGAGTCGATACATGCACACCTACGGGATCTCCAACGAGGAGATCGCCCTGGTCTCGGTGAAGAACAAGCGCAATGCTCTCAACCACCCTTGCGCCCAAGTGGCTGCGGAGTTGACTGTGCAGGACGTCCTCTCTTCTGAAGTCGTCGCATGGCCAGTCCACCGCCTCATGGTCAGCCCTGTTTCCGATGGCGCAGCGGCCATTGTCCTGGCCAGTGAGCATGTCGCTAAGCGCATCACGGACAAGCCTGTGTGGGTCGAAGGTGTGGGGTGGTGCCTGGACACCTCTTATTGGGGAAACCGGGACTTGGCGTATCCCCGCTACGTGGAGTATGCCGCGCGCATGGCCTACGAGATGGCAGGGATCCGTGAACCCCGCAAGGAAATCCACGTGGTGGAACCCTATGACCCCTTCGCTTACAAAGAGCTCCACCACTTGGAAGGACTCCTCCTTGCGGAGAGGGGGAAGGCCGCGGAGGATCTGGTCAATGGAAGGTTTGACAGAGATGGTGAACTGCCGAGCTGCCCATCAGGGGGCCTCATGGGCGTGGGGAACCCCATCGCCGCCGCTGGCCTGATGAAGGTCTGCGAGATCTTCTGGCAGCTCCGCGGGGAGGCAGGGAAGCGACAGGTGCCAGGGAATCCAAAGAAGGGGCTGGCCCAGGCATGGGGGGATTTGATGCAGATCGGTACGGTGGTGGTCCTGGGAAGGTAGGGACAGGTGACCAGTGACAGGGAACAGGGAGGAAACGGGAAAGGCGGGAGGGAACGCATGGCGAGGAAGCGGGAAAGTTCCCCTCAAAATCCTCACGATGTTGGCCGGGTGATGCGGGAGATACCTGAGCGTCCACGCGGGACTCCTTTGAAGGACCAGGACATCCGGGAGGGAAAGGTGAGCCTGATCGCCTGGAAACCCCACCTGGAGTACCGCTGGGACAGCGGAGTTGCCATCAGCAGGTTCCTCCTCGGGCTCAAAGAGGGGAAGATCTTGGGGGTGCGTTGCCATTCCTGCGGCCGGACAGTAACGCCCCCTCGCGCGTTCTGCGAGTGGTGTTTCCGGCCAGTGGACGAATGGGTGGAACTCAAGGACACAGGCACCGTCAACACCTTCTCTATTTGCTACGTTACCTGGGACATGAAACCCCTAGAGATCCCCCAAATCCCAGCCGTCATTGAGATTGACGGAACGCACCCCAGGGTGGGGTTCCTGCACCTCCTTGGGGGCATCGGGGAGAAGGATGTCGAGGCGATCCGGCGCCGGGTACGTGTGGGCATGCGGGTCCAGGCGGTGTGGAAATCCCCAGCAGAGCGGGTCGGTGCCATCACCGACATCCTTTACTTCCAGCCTCTGGAGTGAGCGCCATGGGAATTCGCGAAAAGCCTACGAGGATGGATCAGGTCCAGAGCTGGCGGGCGGATTTTCCGGTAGAGTACCTGTACACCACAGGTGTAGCAGGAGAGCGCTTTGCAAAGACACTCCGGGAACGCGGGATGCTGGCCGCCACACGCTGCCAGAGGTGCGGGGTGACGTATCTCCCGCCCCGGATCTACTGCCAGAGGTGCTTTGCCGACCTCTCTGAGTCCTGGGTGGAGGTCCCCCTCCAAGGAGTGATCCATACCTATACGGTGGTGCCCGTGCGTGCCACAGGAGAGCCGTCCCAGAGCCTTGAGGTCATCGCCTATATCCGTATCGACGGAACTGAAGGAGGCATCCTCGGGCGTGTCGCAGTCTCTCCCGAGGCCGTATATATCGGCATGGCTGTCGAGGGAGTTCTCGCTCCTCCCGCTGAACGCCGTGGGGCCGTCACAGATATCCGCTATTTCAAGCCCATCCTCTCCTGACCCTCCATTCAATGCGATGGAGCAAAGATCCCGATACACGCAATAAACCCGATCAACGCAATGAACGCAAGCAACGCAAGCCGCCGCTGGATCTCCTGGCTCCTTCTTGCAGGGTCCTTGATCCTCTTCGGAGGGATCTCCCTCCCCATCACCGATGGGGACACCGCCCTCTATGGCAAAATCGCGAAAAACATCCTCTCCTCCGGGGATTGGCTGATCCCCCGCTACCGAGAGGAGTGGATCGTGGATAAACCACCTCTCACCCTTTGGCTCATCGCCCTCTCGTTCAAGTTCTTCGGGATCTCTGAGGCAGCGTTGCGCCTCTGGCACATCCTGCTGGCGCTGGGCACCGTAGCTTCTACCTATTTCCTCGCCCGCATCGTCCTCCCGCCCCGGAAGGCCTTCCTCAGCGCTCTGATTCTCCTTGCTTCCATCCAGTTCTTCTACCAGAGCCTCGTCCCCCAGCAAGACGTCCCCCTGACGCTGTTTGTCACTTTGACCTTCTACTGGTACCTTCGGTGGGAGAAGGAAGGCGGGCTCCTGGCGGTGATCCTCTCAGGAATCTCCGCTGCCCTTGCCGTCCTCTCGAAGGGGCTCATTGGGCTTGCGATCCCGCTCGTGATCCTAGGTCTTCACCTTCTCCTCGACCGGCCAACATTCCCCCGAAAGGCTCTTGTCGGGACAACGATCGGGTTCCTCGCCTTCTTTGCGACCTCCGCTCCCTGGTTTATCCTTGGTGCCGTCCGTGAGGGGTGGCCCTTTGTGGATACTTTCTTCCTCGGCGGGACTCTTGGCGTCGGGCGGTTCTTCCGTCCTGTCCTATCGGCTTCCATAAAGACCCCCTGGTGGATCGGCCTATTTGCCTACATCCCGCTCCTCCTGGCAGGGGTTCTCCCATGGACAGGGTGGCTCTGGCCTGCTTTGAAAGAAGGTTGGGAGGCAAGACGCAGAGGGCCCGAGGGGCTTTGGTTCTGTATGCTGTGGGTCGTTGGGACATTGGGCTTCCTCTCCCTCTCGCCTGGGGACAAGGTGATCCGCTACCTCCTCCCTAGCTTCCCCCCTCTCGCGGTGCTCCTCAGTCACGTCGTCGGGGATGCACGATGGGATAGGCAGTCAACGTGGGCCTCCTTGCTCGCCGCTGGCACTGGAGGAACGGTGATGGCGTGGGTCCTTCTCCGGGGCCTCTCCGGGGAGGCAGGCCGTTACCTCCCGATTCTCTTCCCCTTTCTCCCTGTTTTCCTGATGGGTCTCCTCATCTATCCTCTGGCTGCTTTCTGGGGCCGCGCCCGCACGGGCCTCCTTCTTCTGGTCGTTTTGACCCTGTTCTCCTATACTCTGCTGATCACTTCCGTGTACCGTTCCTGGGATAGGATCTCCCCCTGGCGCCAGGTGGCGAAGATGGTGAATAGCCAGAAGGGGGGTGTGGCCAAAGTTCTGGTCCTTGGCCCTCACAATCCCTTCCCGGAATATTACATCGAGAGGCCGGTGGATTTCGTGGGGGAAGAGGAACTCAGGAAAGCCTGGCGCACCGAACCGGTCCTCGCCATGATTCCGGAGGATGCACTTCTGCGCCTTCCCTCTCCGAAGGCGGTGGTGCTCGCCAAGCTACCCGCTAGCGAAGTCCTGGTCAAGAACTTCCCGTAGGCCTTGACTCACTTTGAGGCGGGCGGGGCTGTATCGGAGATAAGCTCATAGAGCCACCGCTCCTTTGTCGCGGGCCTCTCCTCCAGGGATCGTACAACCCAGTTGCCAGGCGCAAACCAGTTTGTAGAGGCGGATTGCCAGACAACTTGGTTTCCCTTGGTATCGACGATCTCAAAACTCGCTTCCTCCTTCAAGAGCTGGGAGAACTCTCCCGCTGGAACGGAAACCTGCTCGCTTGTGTTCCGCAGCCTGGAGGTCTCTGTGATCCGGAAGATCGCGCCGTTAGAGAGATTCTGCTGGAACCATTGGTTCTTCCAGCCTATCCCCTCACATGTCGGGAAGGTAAACAACACCCGTGGCTCGGGGTAGTTGGTCTTCCAGGACTTCCTTGAGTCGGCCACGCGGAAGAGTCCGTCTGCATCGAGGAAGTTCTGGAATTCCTCCCCATCGCTATCTTTGTAAGTATACAGAACCGCCCCTGCCAGGTTGACGACTTGGATGATCTCGGTAGTGTATTCCAAGACCCCTCGTTTATTCCCGGTGGTTCCTGGATCGTAGGTATATCGCATCACGCGCTTCCGCCCGACCACAAGTGGTCCTATATACTCAGAACCTGTGACACGGAATTCCTGCGCCCTCTGCGCACCCGGGGTCAGCGCCGCATCGGCCATACGCCGGACGCTGTTGATCGCCACGACTCCCCCGATCTTGAAGAACTGGCCGGTGCCGAAAGTGGCGAGGCCAACCACCCTTCCCTCCCTGTCCACCACCGGCCCCCCGCTGTTCCCCGGGAGCATCGTCGCGTCGGTCTGGAACCAGCCAGTCCTGACAGCGCCTACGATCCCGCGCGTGACACTCACCTCTTCTGTCCCGACACCACCAGGGAATCCCAGCACGAGGATCTCCTGGCCCTGGCGCAAGGTCCCCGAGTCCCCCATGGGAATCGTGGGAAAACCTTCCCCTTCCACCTTCAGGACCGCTGCGTCAATCCACCTCTCCACGCGCGGTGGGCAGGCGTAGTCGATGTACCGGATGTAATCGACGACCGTTGCCGGCAACGACCTGCCGTCCGAGAGGACCACAGTGATGCTCTTTGCCCCGGCGACCACGTGCTGGTTGGTGAGGATGAAACCGGAAGGGTTGTAGAAAAACCCCGAGCCGTGTCCTGCCCCTCCAAGGATGTGCTTGACCTGGACCAGGACGACCGCCGGCTTGACGCGGGCGATGAGGTCTTCGTACTGCGCCTGGGCCGGGGGAGCTGGGTTCAGCAGGATGCTTATGCCAAGGGCAATGGCCAGCAGGGTGGCACCATTGCGGATGGAGTGCATGTCTTTCCTCCCCTCCCTGGATCCACGATGAGGCCATTCCCTCTCTGGCCAACAAGAGGGTGGCCCACGTCTTACCAGAGAGGGAGGATCCAAACCCAATATACGGAATGGACCATTCCTGTGTACATCAGGCGAGGACCCGATTTTCCCGGCAAGGCTCTCGGCACCTCTAACCGGGAAACCCAAAACGCTTGTGTGGCACAAGGGGGGAGAGCGGGTTTCGTGGGAGAACCAGGTAGACCAGTTTGTAAGGATCGTTACGTCCTCCCGATGAGGATCACCCCAATCACGACCAGGACCATGCCAATAACCCTGAGGCCGATGACCGGCTCCCGGAAGAAGGCCCACGACCCAACGGTGACGAGGACGTAGGTCAGGGCGAGCATAGGGTAGGCGAAGCTCAACTCCGCCCTGGTGAGCACCACGATCCACACCACAGAGGCCAAGGCGTAGAGTCCGAGGCCTAGAAGGATGGGACCGTTCGTGGCGATTTTCCAGAGGATCACCAGATTGATGGAGGTCGTCGAGGGCCCCAGCCGGCTCGACCCAAGCTTCAGGAGGAGCTGCGCCAGGGAGCCCATGAATGCTGCAAGGAGGATCAGCCAGAATGCCCTCATCCACTTCCTCCTGCCGTGTAGTCATAAAACCCCTTCCCGGACTTCCTCCCGAGATGCCCTGCGAGGACCATCTGTTTGAGGAGAGGAGGTGCGGCGAACCGGGGATCTTTGAACTCTTGGTACATCGCCTCAGCGATGTAGTAGGTAGTATCGAGGCCGACAAAGTCCAGGAGGGTGAACGGGCCCATGGGATGCCCCAGCCCAAGTGTCACGGCCGTATCGATCTCCTCCTTGGTAGCCACGCCAAGCTCCAGAGCCCTAATCGCATCTAGAAGATAAGGGACCAGCAGCAGGTTCACGATGAATCCTGGCCGGTCCTTGGTCACCACGACGGTCTTCCCCAGGGACTCTGCAAACGCCTTCGCCGTAGCAATCGTCTCTTCACTGGTGAGATACCCCCGCACGACCTCTACCAGTTTCATCACCGGAGGGGGATTGAAGAAATGCATCCCCACGAACTTCTCTGGACGCCGTGTGACTGACGCCATCTCCGTGATGGAGAGGGAGGAGGTGTTGCTGGCGAAGATTGCATGAGCGGGACAGATCCTGTCGAGTTCCCGGAAGAGCTTCTTTTTCTCTTCCATGTTCTCTACAATGGCTTCGATGACGAGGTCCACGTGCGAGAAGAGGTCTAGGTCCACTGTCCCCGTAATGCGGGCCTTCGCCTGGTCTGCCTCCTTCGCCTCAAGCTTCCCTCGCTCGACTGCCTTGCGCATGGAAGCATCGATGCGCTGGAGTCCAGCCCTTAACAGTTCCTCGTTGATCTCGCGAACGACCACTTCGTACCCTGCCCGGGCACAAACCTCGGCGATCCCCGAGCCCATGAGACCGCATCCTGCCACGCCGACGCGTTTGATCTCCACGATCCTCACCTCCTTCTCTCGCTCCTTCACCTTGTCATCGCTCAACTTGACCTTGTCACCTGGCACTTGCCCATCTGCGCGAGCTCTCTTGACGACTTTGCCATACCTCAATCACACGGTCTTCTCTGAGGGTTGCGGCGAGCGCAGATGCCGCTCCACTTTTTGGATTTCCACTGTGGTTCGCCTCAGCTCCTCCTCTCCCAGGATGATCACCTGATCGAAGCCCTCCTCAGGGATGGACCGGAGGGCCTCCTGGAGCATCTGGACCTGGCGGGCGATCACAGGACGACCCACCCGCCGGGACCTCATGAGATCGTGGCTGTAACACACCTCTTCAGGAATATCAAACACAATCAAGATGACCGGGACGTTGTGCCGCCTTCCAATCTCCAGGAGGGTGCGCCGCGCTTGACGGCGGAGAGCAGTGCTGTCCGCAACTGTGAGGCGTCCCAGGCTGAGACGCTTCTCAATGAGGTAGTGGAACAGCTCAAAGGCCTCCCGGGAGACGGCAAGATTCGCCTCATCGTCACCGAGGAGGGCACGGCACCTGTCGGAGGAGACGATGGCTGTTTCGGGAAAGAACCGCCTCGCAAAGGTGCTCTTCCCGCTTCCTGCTGGTCCGCACAGGACCACGAGCGCTGGGTTTGGGATCAGGATCTTGGGCATCCTCGGGCAACTGGTTCAGTGCACAGCAAAACTCTGTTCCGGTTTGTCGGAGAACCCTCTGGCAAGGTCTCCAGTAAGATCTTATCAAAGGTTCGCTACAGCTACTTCCTAGTGCGTCCTATTCAAACCAGTGGGCACTCACTCGATCACAGCATGGATGAGTGGCCTCGGAGCCGGTGGGTAGGGACCGATCCGGTAAGCCCCTTGGACTGCCTCTACCGCTCTCCGTGCCCGCGCGGGATCAGAAGCGTGGACGACAGCAAGGGGCTCTCCCTTCTGGACGTGCTCGCCCACCTTGTGGTGGAGGACGATCCCGACGGCAGGGTCGATCCGGTCCTCCTTCTTCACTCTTCCCGCCCCCAGGGCCATTGTTGCAAGTCCAATGGCTTGCGCGTCGATTGCCTGGATATACCCTCCTTCTGCCGCAGGGACAGGCTCCTGGAGAGGAGCACGGGGAAGCAGAGCTGGATTCTCCATAACTGCCGGGTCACCCCCCTGCGCGACGACCATCTCCTGGAACTTCTCGAGGGCCTTCCCTGTCCGCAGATGCTGCTCCATCAGCGCCTTTCCTTCGGCGGCCGTCCTCACCAATCCCCCTAGCCGAGCCATATGGCCTCCCAAGGTGAGGCAGAGCTCTACCAGATCAGGTGGGCCTTCCCCCCGCAACGTTGCAATAGCCTCAACTACCTCCAGCGCATTTCCCACGGCCCTCCCGAGGGGTTGGTCCATATCGCTGATCACCGCAACGGTCCTGCGTCCCACCTGCCGCCCAATCTCCACCATGGCCTCCGCAAGAGCCCGGGCTTCCTCCAGCGTCTTCATGAATGCGCCGCTCCCCGTCTTCACATCCAGGACAATAGCATCGCTCCCTGCGGCGATCTTCTTGCTCATGACGCTGCTCGCAATGAGAGGGATGCTGTCCACGGTTGCCGTGACGTCCCGCAGCGCGTAGATCTTCTTGTCCGCTGGCACGAGGTCCGCGGTCTGTGCAACAATCGCACAACCTACACGGTTGACCTGGGCGATGAGTTCCTCAAGAGTCAGTTCGGTCCGGAACCCAGGGATCGACTCGAGCTTGTCGATGGTCCCCCCTGTATGCCCGAGCGCCCTCCCGGAGATCTTGGCTACAGGAAGCCCTGTGCTCGCC
>JAUQQG010000120.1:0-29617 GCA_030550015.1 bacterium
CGTGCTCCGCGGCTTCCCTGGAGACCTCCTTAGCCTCCCGGTTCTCATCTTGGATACGTCGGTAGATTTCTTCCCGGTAGATGGAGATGTGCCGTGGAGCAGAGATCCCAAGACGGACATAGCCGTTCCCAATCTCCAGCACTCGTACCTCGATGGTGCTCCCGATGCGCACGCTCTGGTCCCGCCGGCGCGTGAGGACGAGCATCAGGACCCTCCGTGCGTGGGGAGCACGTGCCGAGTGCTATACGGGCTACCCTCAAGGATCACCTGCTTGGCCACTTTCCGCTTCGGGTTCACCACGATGGGAGCAAGGAGGTTGGCGGTAACCTGGAGCGGTTGGCCCCGGATCGTCAGAACAACAAAGACCATCCCCTCATTTGGGTCGTTGAGCTGGAGCAAGGCGGTATCCTGGACGTTTAACGAGACCTCATAATCCGGAAATAGGCCGAATGCCTCCACGACAGGGAGGCAGGCATCCACAGAATCGAGCGCCTGGAGCCAGAGGATGGGTCCGGGGGTAGCAGCTAGGAGGGCCCACCGGTGCAGGTCCTCGAATCCAGGAAGACCTTCGGGGAACTCCAACACTTTCCCTTCGTCGATCTCTTGCGTTCCGAAATGCTTTGTCTGGATCCGCATCAAAACCTGATTCATTGAGTTCTTCGAGTTTATTGAGTTTATTGGGTTTTTGAGCTTTTCTTGCGCGATGAACCCAACCAGTCCAACAAACTCGATCGACCCTACCTAAGGAAGTCTAAGAGCGTGGGCTGGATAAGCCTTGCCCCAGCCGCCAGAGCCGCGCGGTAGACGCTTTCCTCAGCTTGGATGTTCACAATGACCTCGGCAATGTCCACATCCTCGCCCTGGCTGAGCAGATCCTGAAGATGGACACGGAAGTCCATGAGGCGTTGCTCGGTATTCTCTACCCGCGCCCACCGCGCGCCAAGTTGGGCTTGATAGCTGAGGAGGGTCTCCAGGGCTTGGTCGATCTGTTGGATCCGTGTAGAAGAGATGTTTTGGGTATTCCCAGCTCGCAGATCATCGATCAGCCCGAGGACCGCATTGAAGAGGTTATTGAACACAGTGATCCCGGGGACTGAGACATCGATCACTGTCCCCTGCTCGATCTCCCTTGTAAGCGTACCTAGATCTCCCTGGTAGGTAATCACACTTCCGCTACGGACGAAGGGCGGGGTTAGTGTCTGGAAGCCACCAAACAGGAATCGTCCCTCGTAGGAACTGTTGGCGATGGTAACGAGCTGATTGAGGAGCGCGTCGGTCTTATCGGCGATAGCATTCAGGCTATCCTGGGCGAGTGCGCCGTTCACCGCAGCAACGGCATCCTGTCGGATCTCCTGGGCAACCTCGACAGCGCTCGAGATGGCTTTCTCCGCAAGCGCAAGGAGATTCTTGCTATCGCCAATGTTGGCCTGGTACACTTCCAGCTGCCTGAGGGCATCCCGCAAGAAGAGCACCTTGGGGAGGCTCGTGGGATCGTCGGAAGGGCGCCGGATCCGCTTCCCCGTGGCCAGTTGATCCTGCAGCTCCTGAAGGCGGTTGGTCGTGATCCCAAGGTTCCGCAGGAACCCTAACGTGAGCATGCGATTCGTGACGCGCATCAGAACCTCCGAGAACTGCCGTACGTCGTAAGTCGTGAGTAGAGAGTCGATCTCTGTGCCTTACGATTCACGCCTCACGGATTCACCAAATTCCGTCTGAACAACTAACCCGATGAACCCACAATCAACGCGATGAACGCGATAAACTCAATAAACGCGATGAACGCGATCACCGTCCCAGTTCGTTGATCAGTGTATCCAGAATCTCGTCGTAGGCCCTGGCAAGGCGCGAGGCCGCTTCAAAAGCGTGCTGATAGCGGATCATATTCGTCACTTCCTCGTCGATGTTCACCCCTGAGATCGCCTCCCGGCGGAGGGTGAGCTGCTCGACGAGAAGATCCTGGTTTTCCTGGAGGCGCTTGGCCTCCTGGGCACTGACTCCTAGCTGGGAGATAAGGCCTCGATAGACATCGTCGATTGTGGCCGTCCCTCCATTCAGGACCTTGGCGAACTGGAGCTGGGCAATGCTCAGAGCATTTCTTCCATCACCCGGTGCTCCAGATGCAGAGGCAGCGATCCTGGTCAGGTCCCCCTTGATCGATGCGTCGACATCGATATCACTCGCCCCTGCCCCCACGAAGAAATCCCCGCCACTAGCCCCGTTCAGGTCGAAGCCGGCCCTATGCTGGGCATTGACGTTTGTCATCAAGGCCTGGGCGATTGCATCCAGCTCCCTCTGGTAGGCCGGGATGGTCATATCGCGGATCTCCAAAAGGGCAGCGATCTCCCCGTTGTTGAAGGCAACAGGTTGTCCGGTATCGGCCCATTGCACGGCGCGGAGGTTCCCGTTCATGGGGTCGGGTACCGCGGCGAGCTCTGCTACCTTTACCTCACCGACGAGCGGTCGGCCCTGCAGGAAGACGAGGAGCTTCCCAGTGGAGGTTTCCGAAAGGGTGACGTCCGCGATCTTGGTGAGCTCCTCCATAAGGAGGTCCCGCTGGTCTCTGAGGTCGTTGGCCTGGTCCCCCATGGCCTCGATGTTCGAGATCTGCCGGTTCAGGTCGAAGATCTGGCGGGCCAGGGTGTTGATCTGGTCCACTTTGATGGAAACACTGTAATCCACTTGGTCACGGAGCTGCTTCAGCTGTTCGTAGGTATGACGGATCGCCCCCGCAAGGGTCACCGCTTGCTCGCGCAAGGACGCCCGGACAGCGATGGTCTCCGGTGCCCTCGCCACTTCCTGCCACGCGTTCCAAAAGCGGCTGAATACCATTGAAAGCCCCTGGTCAGACGGTTCGTTGAAGATTACCTCGACCTGGGAGAGAGCGTCACGGATGGCCTTCCACTTTGCTGCGGACTGCCCCTCCTGCCGGATCTGGGCATCGATGAACTGATCCCGCAGGCGACGGATCTGGGCGATCTGCACCCCCGTGCCGAGCTGCCCAGGAGCCGCCGGTCTGTTCAGGGCTGGGATAGTGTAAGGAGGCGTTGTCGCCTGCACTGCCTCCTGTCGTGAGAACCCAGGGGTATTTGCATTGGCGATGTTGTGGGCGGGGACGTCCAGCGCAAGTTTTTGCGCCGCCAAAGCCCTCCTGATGATATCCAGACCAAAAAAGGCAGAAGTCATCACTCTTACCGCCTTTTCGGCATCCTGAGGTCTCTCCCACAAGAACTTTTCACCGTTAAATCTTCAACTCGCCTTTACACTTCCCGATCCACTAGAATGCTCCGGCGGTTCCGCTTTCTTTGCGGATCGTAGGCACCTTCCTCCTGGCTCAGGATCTCAAGGAGGGTGCGGGTGTATCCCAACGCCTGCTGGGCCAAAAGAGCGTTTGCCTTGGAGATCACGCTCAGCTCCTGCAACACCTGAACCATCGCCCGTTGGAGATGGGAGAACCTGTCGGCGGTCTCCTCGTCCGCGAGCGAAGCGAGACGGGAGAGGGTAAGCTCCTCAGGTTTAAGGCCATGCTTCTGAGCCAGCATACGAATGAGTTCCAGCCTGGCGGATTCGAGGCTGCGGATCTTGTAGATCCGTTCCTCCTGCTCCTGGACGACTTTGGCGAGGTCCTGAACGCTTCCAGAGACGAGGTCGCGCTGTTCCTGGCGAGCCAGCTCGAGGAGCTCCTGGTGGAGGTCCAGCTCCTGTTGCAGGAGCCCCACAATGCTGGCAAAAATCCCGTTCACACCTCTTCCTCCTCTGTGATGGTTCGAAGGATCGCTTCGGCCAGCTCCGCATCGGTGAACGAGACCTCCCCGCGAGCAAGGCGTTCAGCGATCTCCCGCACGCGGTCTTCCCGAATGTTCGGCATCTCCTTCATCCGCGCTCTCAGCTGTGCGATGAGCTTCGCCTGATCAGAGAGTACGACCTCATCCCGCCCAGGAGGGGGAGAGACAGGTGGTTTCACCCCTCTCTCCCCCTCCGCCGGCCTGGTGATCCCCCGGATCAGCGCGCTGAGCGCACCCAAGATTCCTGATGGCGAAATCCTCATCCTCGTACCCTCCGCTCTCGTACCCCCGCACTCGTCTCCTGGACTCCTCCTAGGGGCCCCTCCATGGGCTACCTGGCACAAGACCTTTACCTGGTATCGGCAAAACGCGCCGCAACTCCAATACCCTCAACAAACGCTTCGTGTAGAGAGAGCCTCCCTCACACGGGCCCTCACGAATGCTGAGCCTTTTGTGGGCTCCTGAATCCAGTTTATTCGGGCCGTTCACTCCGACCCCTTCTCCTTCCCTTTCCGTTCCCACAGGTCCACTGCGTACATCCGGCGTCCCCTCCCTGTGATGGGTTCCTCAGGGGGCCTCGGCCTGCGTTGCCTAGGTTGCTTGGTGATCTCCCCAGTTAAGATCGCCCGACACTCCGGGCAGAGGTGCCCTGAGGGGATCCGCTTGCCGCACCGTTCGCACGTGAGAATGATCCCCCTGCTGGTCGGGGAAGGAACGAGGCGCCCCTCTCGCAGGAAACGGACGATCCGCTCTTCAGAGACACCCGTTGCCTCCGCCAACTCGGCGATGGTGAGATCCGGATGATCACTGAGGTAGCGGCTGACCACCTTGAAATCCTCGGCCTCCTCCGCCGCGCAAGCCGGGCAGATCTCCTGCACAGATTTCGCAAACAATCGGCCGCAACGTGGACAGTTCGCCAGCATGGCGTCCTACCCTCTCCTCCCGTCTTTCCCTTCACCAGGCAATGCTCCCACCATCCTCTCATAGAGCAGGCGCCACAACCCGATCCCCCCTGCCTTGGCTACGGCTCGGGCGACTTCCCCATCGAGGAGGTCACGGTACACTTCCTCGGCAAACCCCATGGGAAGGATCCCCTCCTTCCCTAGACCCGCCCGCATCTCCCGCAGGAGGTATGCTAGGAAGAGCGCCTCGAACTCTTGAGTTGCCCGCTTGAGCTTCTCTCGCTCGTCCCTTCCGGTGATGGCCAGGATGTCTGTGATTTCCATCGTCCTTCGGACCATCCTCCCTCGCACTCAAATAATCTCCAATTCCGCCTGCAGCGCGCCCGCTGCCTTCAGAGCCTGGAGAATCGCGATGAGATCCCGCGGGGTCACTCCGAGCGCGTTCAGCGCCTGAACGAGATCGCCCACGGTATTGCTCCCAGGAAGAATGAACAACCTCGCAGGCGGCTGTTCCACTTTCACCTCCCCCTTGGGAACTACCTCGGTTCGTCCAGGGGAAAGCGGCGGAGGTTGGCTCACTTCCTTGGTCACAGTCACCTCGATCTTCAAGGTCCCGTGGGCGATGGCGACGGGGAGGATTCGGACCTGGCTTCCCACCACAACCGTCCCTGTCCGCTCGTTGACCACAACCTTAGCCACGGTATCCGGGACTACGGACAGGCTCTCAATGACTGAGATCAACCCTACCACGTTGTTCTGGTAGAGGGGCGGGATGGCCACAATCACCGTCGCCCCATCCACTGCCCGTGCCAATCCCGGGCCCAGCCTGCTGTTGATGGCGCTCGCCACACGGCTTGCCGTGGTAAAATCGGCCTCGTGGAGGACGATGGTCAGGACCGACTCCTCCACGAGGACTGTAGGGACCTCCTGTTCCACAGTGGCGCCCCCGGGTATACGGCCTACTGTGGGATGCCCGACCTGGACCTTCGTTCCCTCAGCCTCTGCACCAATCCCCCCGATGCTCACCGGGCCTTGGGCCACAGCATAGACCTGGCCATCTGCACCTAGAAGGGGCGTCTGGAGGAGAGTCCCCCCAGCGAGGGATTTCGCATCGCCTAGGGAGGAGAGGAGGACATCGATGCGGTCTCCCTTGCGCGCAAAGGGTGGGAGCTCCGCAGTGGCCATGACCGCAGCCACGTTACGGACGCGGAGCTTCTCGGCAGGAACGACCAACCCGAAGCGCGCCAGCATATTGGCCACGGACTGTACGGTGAATAGCGCTCCCTGGCTATCGCCGGTCCCGGCTAGGCCGACCACCAGCCCGTAGCCAATGAGCTGGTTCCCGCGCACTCCTGCGATGCGGGCGATATCCTTGATCCGCACTTGGACTTGCGCTCCTGCGATTTGCGCGAGGAGCAACAGGATCGTCAGAATGAGGGCTGCCCGCCGCACAACCATCCCCCCATCATCGCATCTTGAGCTTCCCTCCCTCTGCCATGGGCCGACCAAAATCCTGAACCGGATTTTGGCGTGGGTAGTTTAAAACAGCAGCCGCAGCAGCATGAGAAACCCCGCCAGCAGCCACCCAAACGGGCTTGGCTTCGCGCTGGGATCCGGAGGCCGTTCCCCGTTCAGGATGATCTGCGCATCGGCCACGAGGTCTGAGGGAATCGTATTATCAGCCCTGATATCCACGGCACGCACCAATCCGGAGATCGTCAAGATGTAGGGTTCTCCCCGGATGAGCACTTGGCGGCTCCCTCCCACGCGCAGAACACCGTTGGCACGGACCTCTTGGACAACTACGGTGATCCGTGCGGTGAGATCTCCGCTGAGATCTGCTCCCCGGGAGGTGGAAGAACCTGAACCGCTCTTGAACCCCAGCCCTGGCAGAGGTTCGAGCAACCCCGTCCCTTTCGCCAGATCGATGGTGTAGGTCTTGGACGTTGTTGTCTTCCCCTCCGTGGAGCCCTTGGTCTTCTCCTCGACCACGATGGTCACGAGGTCCCCGACGTTCCTCGCCCTGTGATCGGCGTACAGGGACTGCCCCGTCCCCCGCTCCCACAGGGACCCGCCCGCTGCCACGAAGGGGAAGATGAGTACAGCAACGACGGGTGGAACAATGATCCAAACCCAAGGTACCCGCATCTTGCGCATTGCACCTCCCCCGCGATTCCCTCCCCACGAGTCCTGGCACCCGGCGAAATCTTGCTCCAAGATCTCGCCCAGGGTATTCACAAAGATTGGAGATTCACTACCCCAGGAGCAACCACCACCGCCTGAATACGCTTCCCCGTGGCCACAACCTGGACAGGTACAAGGTCCCCTAAACGCCCATCCTCTAGAGCTTTCCCGAGCGCTGTGATCCGGATTTGGCCAATTACGACCACGATGTGAACCGGCTTCCCCCTTTCTACTGCAAGGGGCGCGGAGAGCACTTCGGCAGTGAGGAGCGACCCCCCACCGATTGATTGCTCTACCCGTTTCCCAATGGCATCGTGGACGTCTGTCAGGTACGTCCCTGTGACAGTCGTCACCTCCCGGCGTTCGAGACGCACCGCATCCTTCTCCACGACCTGCCCTCGCGCAAGCGGCCGTGTAGCGACGACAACAACGGCAAAGAGCTTCACCCTGAATGACACATAAACTGTCCTGGCTTGTCTCCCGTCCACAAGGATCTCCACGCGCACGCTGGTTATAGGTAGGATGCGCCCGGGATCCACTGCCACCAGGGTAACCCGCCCGGTGGGGACGGTCACGGTGGGAACAGAGAGGGATTCGATCTCTGCCTGTACAGGCTTCGAGATCTGCTTCAGGAGAGCAGCCTTCGCCACTTCCACAAGTCTCTCTGCCGGCACGACCTGAGAGTTCGGGGCCGCCTTCGCATCACCGGCGAGGAGGAGAAAGATCAACCCCCAGGCGAGGAAGAAGTGAACCTTCCCCTTCCTGCCTCTCCAAACTCTGAGTGTCTGAACGAGCTTCCTCATCATCGCTTGAGATTATTGGCCATCCCCCACATCTCATCAGCGGTCGAAACCGCCTTACTCGTTGCCTCGTAGGCACGCTGGGCGATGATCATCCGCACCATCTCCTCTACCACCTTCACGTTCGACATCTCCAGGAAGCCCTGGGCTAGCGTGCCGAAACCCTCCGTGCCCGGAGCACCCACTGCGGCGTCACCTGAGGCGGCAGTCGTGGTGAAGAGGTTCCTCCCGATGCTGCTCAGCCCCTCCGGGTTGGCGAAACGCGCGAGTTCGATCCGGCCGACCTGCTGGGGAACACTCTGTCCAGGCAGGTTTACGGTGACGGTTCCATCAGCGCCAATGGCAATGTGCGTGGCCTCCCGGGGGATGGTGATAGGGGGTTGGAGCGGGTATCCATCGCTGGTGACGATGCGCCCTTCTGCATCCAGCTTGAAGCTTCCATCCCGCGTGTACGCCGTCGTGCCGTCGGGAAGCTGGACCTGGAAGAAGCCCTCTCCCTCGATGGCCAGGTCCAGGAGATTTCCCGTCTGCACGAAGTCCCCCTGGGAGAAGAGCTTGCTGATCGCGCTCGTGCGCGTCCCAAGGCCAACCTGGCTCCCTGTAGGAACGAGGAGCCCCTCCGCCTGGGTCGAGCCGGGGAGACGCAGGGTCTGGTAAATGAGATCCTGGAACTCCGCCCGGCTCTTCTTGAAGCCAGGGGTGTTCACGTTGGCGAGGTTGTTAGCAATGACGTCGATGTCCAGCTGCTTTGCGATCATCCCCGTAACCGCTGTCCACAGAGCTCGCATCCTCTCGGTACCTCCTCCATTAGGGATCTTTTCCCACTCAGCTGCTCCTTGCAGCTCTTACGTGTTCACTCTTGCAGCCTGCAGGAGCCGGTCGATGGACTCGTCCATGGTCAGGACAGCCTTCTGGCTTGCCTCGTAAGCTCTGAGTCCCGCTAGCATCTGGGCCATTTCCAGGACCGGCTCCACGTTCGCTCCCTCGAGGAACCCCTGACGGACTGTGACACCTTGCGCCTGCTGAGGCTCTTGGCCCGCAGCCAGGTACAATCCTCCGCCTGCACGGACAAGGCCGGAGGGGTCAGGGAACTGGACGATCTGCAGGCGGCCCACCTGGGTCCCGTTCACGATGACATTTCCTTCCGCGTCGATGCCGATACGCCCAGGAGGGACTGTGAGGGGTCCCGCAAGTCCGAGCACAAGATGCCCATCGCGGGTAACCAAGCGCCTCTGGGCATCCAGCCCGAGGCGTCCATCTCGCGTATACGCCAGACCTGAGGGGATCTGCACCACGAGGAACCCTTCCCCGACCAAAGCGACGTCAAGGTCTCGTCCTGTCTCCCGGAGGGGACCCTGCTGGAAATCTGTGACCACCTCTTGAATAGGGCCCACGGTGAGGCGGCCAATGGGAACCGCTAGCTGGGTCCCCTGGAACCTCGCCAGAAGGGTCTCCCCTTCAACCCCCGAAACCACCAGGGCCCGTTTGAAACCAGTAGTATCGACATTAGCAAGGTTAAAAGCCAGGACATCTTGCCGTGTCATCTCAGCCGCCATCGCCCTGGCCGCTGCGTACAATCCGCGGATCACCCCACCACCTCCGATCTGAACGAGGAACCTTGCTCCTGCAACTCCCATCAAGAGCAACTCAGGTGCCAGGAGGAGTTTTCTCGAAAAAGGGCGAACGTGGATGCAACGTGCGAAGGGGAAGCCTTGTTCTCCTCGTGTTCCTTCTCGCCCTCCCTGCAACGGCCCAGCCGGTCCCTCCGGATATCCGGGGCCACTGGGCCGAGAACCGGATTTCTGCCCTCCTTGCCCGCAACATCATCGACCTCGGCAATGGCGGCAGGTTTCAACCAGATGACCCGATCTTAAGGGGAAAGTTCATCGAGTGGCTGGTCCGGGCGAAAGGCCTTCCCCTGCTGCGGCCCGTCCATGCCTCCTTTGAGGATGTCCCGCCCTGGCATCCAGCTTTCCCCTATGTCGAAACTGCCGTGGCGTTTGGGCTAGTGGAAGGAGGTCGGAGGTTCCTGCCGGAGGAAGCCATGACCCGGATCGATGGCTTCACCCTGGTGATCCTCGCATTAGGCTATGCCCGGGAGTCAGCCGTCCTCGGGGACGTCTCCCTTCCCTTCACCGACACGAGCTCCCTCCCCGGGACCGCGCGTGGTGTTCTGGCCGTCTCCATCCTTGCCCGTCCCCCTCTCCTGCGGGAGCCTCCCGCAACTAGGTTCCGCCCCTTTGCCCCCATGACGCGGGCTGAAGCTGCAAACCTCTTGTGGAGCTATCTCCAGGCCATTGAAAGAGGGATCACCCTCCGGGTCACCACTCCTATTGCCCCAGGGGTCGAACTTGTTGTGGAAAAACAGGGGGCCCTGCGCGCCCCACTGCTTTGGAGGGTTCAGATTGGGGCATTCCAGAACCAGGAGAATGCCCTGCGCTTGGCCGAAGCAATGCGCGCACAGGGGTTCCCGGCCAGCGTCGAGTTCTTCGACGACTTCTACAAGGTCAGGGTGGGGAACTTAAAAACAAGACGGGAAGCTGAGGATCTGGCAAGGCGCCTTTCCTCCATGGGCCTTCCGACATGGATTGTCTCGACGGTGCGGGATTTCGAGGCGCTCCCAGGCCCGTTTTGGTCCGGAGAGGTCATCATCACGCCTGGCTCAAGGATCCTGTTGGCCCCGGCACTGGCCAACGGCCGGGTAATCGGGAGGGAACGGACGAGTGCCATTGCGAGGCGGAGCGGGGCCATTGCCGCCGTGAACGGGGGATTCTTCCACCCTGATGGCGACCCCACGGGCTGTCTGATGATCAACGGGGAGCTCATCAGCGAACCGACTCCTGAGCGCACTTGTATGGGGATCACTAGGGACGGTGAGATCCTGTTCGCCCGCTTGCGTTTTGAGGGAACAGTTGCTGTGGGAGAAGTCAGCATCCCCCTCGACGGGATCAATCGAGCACGCAAGGACGGAGAGCTGATCCTCTACACCTCTCGTTACCATACCTCCACCCTCACAAACTCTAGCGGTACAGAGGCGATCATCTTAAGAGGTACCGTCCAAGAGATCCTCGATGGCCAGGGAAACTCCACAATCCCACCTGATGGCTACGTCCTTTCGGGGAGCGGACCCAAACGCAGGTGGATCCTGGAGAACCTGCGCCCTGGGGCAACGGTCCATCTCTCTTTCCGTCTCCTCCCCGATTCCGAGGATCCCCGCTGGGGCGGGGTGATCCACATGATCGGAGGGGGCCCGCGGCTCCTTGTAAGCGGCCAATATATGGGAGGAGAAGGGTTTCCCATCCAGTTCAGCCACAAGCGCCACCCCCGCACGGCGGTAGGGGTGACCAGGACCGGCCGCGTCCTCCTTGTCGTGGTGGACGGTAGACAACCAGACCACAGTCTCGGGATGACGCTGCCTGAGCTCGCGGCCCTCCTCCTCCGTCTGGGGGTGACAGACGCCCTCAACCTGGATGGAGGGGGTTCCTCCACCCTCGTCGTCAGGGGAATGGTGGTGAACTCCCCCTCTGACGAGACAGGGGAGAGAGCTGTAGCTGATGCCCTCCTCGTCCTTCCCGCAGGTTCCCCTTGAGCATCCTCACCATCATGAACACTTTAAGGGAGTGCGATTCTCCCTTCCTCAGGTGAAAGAGATCTCCTCGCAAGTCGAGGAGGGATCGAGAGGGACCCCGGCAAAATCAAACTCAAAACGGAACGAAGCCCCAGTCCTTCCCCTTGGTGAGACCATGCAGACTGGGGATACCGTGAAGACCGGATAGGAGAGGCCGTGGCGAGGCAGGCACGCAGGAAGAAGACTGGAACACCAGGCCAGGATGTCCATGAGGTCTTGCGTGCCTCCCTTCAGTTCCTGGGTACCCTGGATGTGCGAGAGGTCCTCAATCGCGCTGTCCATGCGGCAGTCCAGGTGGTTCCCCAAGCGGAGTGCGGCCTCCTTCTTCTTCACGATCCCCACAAGGATGACCTGCGCGTGGGAGCCTTTTGGGGGGCTTCCATCCCCACGATGGAAGGGACCCTACAAGAGGCTATCTGGAGGAAGGTGCTCCGCGAGCGCCGGCCCTTGCTCATGCGGGATTCCCGATCCGAGCGTCTTTGGGAGATCCCTGAGACCGAGGAGATACGGTCAGTAGCCGCCGTTCCTCTCCTCGCGGGGGAACGGGCCATTGGCGTCCTCTCCTTGGCATCCACAAAGCCACGGAGCTTCCGGAAACAGGACCTCCGGCTCCTCGAACTGCTGGCAGGGTATCTCACCGTCGCCATCGAGAATGGACGCCTATTCTCCCAGGTGGAGCAGGCAAAACGCGAGTGGGAGAGGAGTTTCGACGCCACGAGCGACCTGATCGTCTTGGTGGATCTGGAAGGGCGGATCATTCGCCTGAACAAGGCATTTGCGGCAAAGCTTGGACGGATTCCCCAGGAGATTGTTGGATTCCCTCTCCAGCGCGTGCTCACCGAGGACGGATCCCCCTTCCCTGAACCCCTTCGCGCGCTCCAATCCGGAGGACCAGGCCTAGCGGAGGTCACTATCCCACGCCTGGGCGGCACCTTCATGGTCTCCGCTGCGCCCTTGCTCCATCCCCATGGGGAGCGCTATGGGACGGTCCTCGTCGCTACGGAGATCACTGCCCTGAAGCAACGTGAGGAGGACCTCCGGACCTTTGCCCAGGCGATCACGAGCATCGGGGAGTGCGTGCTAATCACCGACCTAGACGGGCGGATCACCTTTGTGAACCGCGCTGCTCAAGAAGTCTGGGGGTATCCGCCGGAAGAACTCCTGGGGCGTCCTTGGGAGCTCCTCATCGCCCCCGACCAGCACGAAAGCTTCAAGGAGGTCGTCGCCGCAACCCTCCAAGGAGGATGGCGGGGAGAGGTCCGGGGGGTGCGCCGCTCAGGGGAGACCTTCCCGGCCCTCCTAACTACCTCCCTCGTCTGTGACGAGGAAGGGAGACCAAAGGCGTTCATTGGGGTCTCGCGGGACGTCACCAAGGAGCGGGAACTTCAGCAGCAGCTCCTTCAGTCCGACAAACTCGCAGCCATTGGTCAGCTCATCTCTGGTGTCGCCCACGAACTGAATAACCCCCTCACAGTTGTCATGGGATTCTCCCAGCTCCTCCTCCGCGATGAGACCGTTCCTCTCAGCGTGCGCGCCGATGTGGAGAAGATCTACAAAGAAGCCGACAGAGCCCGCCGCATCGTCCAGAACCTCCTTACGTTTGCCCGGTCCCACAAGCCACAACGGAGCCCCATCTCTATCAATGAGGTCCTGGAGCGGACCCTGGAACTGCGCCTCTACGAGATGTCAGTCCACAACATCACGGTCCGCAAGGACCTGGACCCTACGCTCCCTCGGACAATGGGGGACTTCTACCAGCTTCAGCAGGTGTTCCTGAACATCATCAACAACGCTGTCGAGGCCATGGTAGGAAGCGGCCAGGGTGAGGGATCCCTCGCTATCACCACCCGGAGGATCGGGGATAGGATCCGGGTGACCATCTCGGATACCGGGCCTGGGATCCCCCCTGAGCACATTGGGCGGATCTTTGACCCGTTCTTTACGACCAAGGAGAAGGGCACAGGCCTGGGGTTGAGCATCTCCTACGGGATTGTCCAGGAGCACGGCGGGACGATCTCCGTGGAGGCGCGCCACGGCCACGGAGCCACGTTTGTGGTGGACCTCCCCGCCATGCAAGAAGAGGGAGACGAGGCCTCTGGAGAGATCCTAGTACCCAGTCCTCATACGACAAGGCGTATCCTCGTCATTGACGACGAGGAGCCCATCCTCGACCTACTCAAGACGGCGCTTTCACAAGAAGGATTCCAGGTTGACGTCGCAAAGGAAGGGGAAGAGGCGCTGGTGAAGCTTGCACGGGGTTCCTACGACCTCATCATCAGTGATCTCCGCATGCCCCAGATAGACGGAGCCAAGCTCCACGAGATCCTACGGAGTCGATGGCCACACCTCTTGAAGAGAGTTCTCTTCCTCACTGGAGATGTCGCAAGTCCTGGTGTCCAGGAATTCTTCCGTCAGGTCGAAGCTCCCTACCTCGTAAAGCCCTTCACCATCGACGAGCTCCGCTCCGCCGTCTCCAAGCTCCTCCAGTGATCTGTGCGTGGATTGTCCTTACGCGTTCCCCACATGAGTTCCCTACTTTCCTTTACTCCCTGCGAGAGGAGTAGGGGTATCTTCTCTCCTGCGCGGGCGGCTGAGGGGAAGCGCATGCGCTGGTGCCGTGTCCTTCTCCACCTTGCGCGGGTGTACCTTCCAGAACAAGGGAAGGAACGCTTCCCACCTGGCAAGGATCTCTGCAGCACGCGGGCTTCCGGTCCTCTCCAAATGGAGAGTGACGAGCTCCCTCAACGTGGCAATATCCCCGCTCTCCTTAAGGCGCTCGATGGTCACGAGCTCGGGGTTGTAGCGGAGGTGGAACCTCTCCTCTTCATCGAGAACGTAGGCGACCCCGTTGGTCATCCCAGCCCCGAAATTCCGTCCTGTGCCCCCGAGTACAACAACGATCCCGCCGGTCATGTACTCGCACCCGTGATCCCCGACACCCTCGACCACAGCCACGCACCCGCTGTTCCGCACGGCAAACCGCTCCCCGGCGCGGCCCGCTGCGAAGAGGAACCCACCTGTCGCCCCGTATAGCGCCGTGTTCCCCATGATCACCTGCCGGTGAGTTGGGAGGTCGAAGTTCTGAGGTCGGAGAACGATCACCCCGCCGGACATCCCTTTCCCCACGTAGTCATTAGCTTCTCCTTCCAGCTCCAGCCACATCCCTTGGATACAGAACGCACCAAAGGATTGGCCTGCCGTCCCCCGAAAGCGCAACTTCACCGTCCCCTCGGGGAGCCCATGGTCGCCGAAGAGGCTTGCAATACGCCCAGCGATGCGCGCGCCCACAGCCCGGTGGGTATTCTCGATCGTTCCCTCCCACGCCACCGGCTCTCCACGTTCCAGGGAATCGCCGAACTTCTCAAGGATCGCATCATCTAACGGCCGCAGGGAAAGCGCAGGCTCCTGTGCCTGTCCAGGACCTGCTCGGCCGCGGAGGGTAGCTTCTTCACCGCTTCCCTGATACTTCCGGGGAAGATTCCCCGAGGGGTCGGGATCGGCGAGGAGCGCGGAAACGTCGAGGTGCTCCGCTTTGGGGTGAGGGAAGGCGCGTGGACTCAAGCAATCCACCCTTCCAATCGCCTCCTCCAGGGTTCGGAAGCCAAGCCAGGAGAGGATCTTCCGGACTTCCGAGGCCACGAACACGAGGAAGTTCATGACGTGTTCAGGTGTTCCCCGGAACTTCTCCCGCAACTTGGGGTCTTGGGTAGCGATCCCCACTGGACACGTGTTCAGGTGGCACTGGCGGGCCATGACGCACCCGAGGGCCACCACAGCAGCCGTGCCGAATCCAAACTCATCAGCGCCCAGGAGAGCGGCAATGACCACGTCCCGCCCTGTTTTCAGTCCTCCATCTACCCGCAACCGTACCCGGCCGCGCAGGCCGTTCTGAACGAGGACGTGCTGGGCCTCCACCAACCCGAGCTCCCAGGGGATCCCGGCGTTTTTGATGGAGTCGAGGGGTGATGCGCCGGTCCCGCCATCGTGGCCACTGATGTGGATGATATCTGCATGCGCCTTGGCCACGCCCGCGGCGATGGTGCCCACCCCTGACTCGGCGACGAGCTTCACCGAGACCTTTGCAGCCGGGTTGATGGTCTTGAGATCGTAGATAAGCTGTGCTAGGTCCTCGATGGAATAGATATCATGGTGAGGAGGAGGAGAGATCAATGTGATTCCGGGCACCGAGCGGCGGATTGCGGCAATCTCCGCGCTAACCTTGTGCCCTGGCAGCTGACCTCCCTCCCCTGGCTTGCTCCCTTGGGCGATCTTGATCTCCAGCTCGTCGCAGGAGACTAAGTATTCCGGAGTCACCCCAAAGCGTCCAGAGGCCACCTGCTTGATCCGGCTGTTGGCCATCGTCCGGTAGCGAGAAGGCGCCTCCCCACCTTCCCCACTGTTGCTACGGGCACCGATCCTGTTAGCTGCCTCAGCCAAGGCAGCATGCGCCTCCAGGCTCAGGGCACCGTGGGACATAGCCGAGATCGTGAACCGGCGCACAATGGACTCGACGGGCTCGACCTCTTCGAGGGGGATGGGGTCGTTTCTGGGACGGAACTCCAAGAGGTCGCGGAGGGCTGTGGGTGGCCGGTTTGCCACAAGGTCCGCATACACCTGGTACGTATCTATCTCCCCGGTACGCACAGCGTGGTGGAGGGCTCTGACCACATCGGGGTTGAACGCGTGGTACTCGCCCCCCTTACGAAACCGGATGTACCCAGGGTCCTCCAAAGCAGGTTGAGAGCCGAACGCCTGGGCATGTCGAGCCAGGACCTCTCGGGCAAGGTGCACAAGACCGATGCCCCCGAGGCGGGAAGGCGTATCAGTGAAGTAGCGGTCGACGACCTCCCGGTCCAACCCGACTATCTCGAAGACCTGGCCGCCACAATATCCGGAGAAGGTGGAGATCCCCATCTTGGACATGACCTTGAGGAGCCCCTGCTCTAAGGCGTGACGGTATCTCCTTTCCGCCTCTTCTGGGCCTCCCTTTGCGCTGGGCGAATCCCCATGTTTTCCAGCCTCTTCGGCCTGTACAATGCGCACAGTCACAAGGGCAAGATAGGGACACACGGCATTCGCTCCGTAGCCCACAAGGGTCGCCACGTGGTGGACGGTGCGCGCTTCCCCGGTCTCTGCAATGAGCGCAGTGGAGAGACGCTTTCCCGTTCGGATCAGGTGGTTATGGACCGCACCCACCGCCAGGAGCATAGGAATCGGTGCATGCCGCGCGTCAACGTCCCGATCTGAGAGGATGAGAAGCCTTACTCCCTCTTCTACAGCCTCCTCGGCCTCCCGACAGATCTCCTCAACTCGTTCCTCCAGCTTGGAGGGATCGGTCGCTTCAAAGAGGCAAGCGATCCTCCGGACCTTTGGGAACACCCTCTCAAGCTGGCTCACCATCTCGATGGAGAGAATGGGAGAGTTCAGCCGGATTATCCCTGCGTATTCTGGCTTCTCCTCCAAGAACCCAGACCGGTCCCCAAGGTAGGTGTGGAGGCTCATGACCAAGCGCTCCCTTAGGGGATCGATGGCAGGGTTGGTCACCTGGGCGAATCGCTGCTTGAAGTAATCGTACAGAAGCCTGGGGCGGTAGGAGAGAACAGCGAGGGGTGTGTCGTCTCCCATGGCAAACAGCGGATCTTTCCCCGCTTCGGCCATCGCCCCGAGGACCCGATCGTTTTCCTCCTGCGAGTAACCAAAGGCGACCTGGAGGCGGAGGACCTCGAACGGGTCACGAAGTTGACCGTCCGAGTCTGCAGGTGTCAACGTAATAGGGAAGGAAGATCCATGAGGGTGATCACTTGTCTCTTCCCCCAAAACGACCATCCATTCCCGCACCCATTGCGCGTAAGGCTTGCGGCCGGCCCACCTCCGCTTCACTTCAGGGTCATGAAGAATCTCTCCCCGCTGTGGATCCACAATCAGGATCTGGCCTGGTCCCAGCCTGCCTCGTTCCACCACCTCTTTCGGGTCAAGGGCAACAACCCCCACCTCCGACGCCGCAACCACGAGCCCTGTAGATGTCACGGTGTACCGGGCTGGACGCAGCCCATTTCGATCAAGGGCCATCCCCACAATCCTCCCATCGGAGAAGGCGATGGCGGCAGGGCCGTCCCAAGGTTCGGTTAGGCAAGCGTGGTAGGCATAGAACCCCCGGACCTCCTCCGGAAGCTCCGGATCCTCCTCCCAGGCGTAGGGGATGAGCATAAGGAGGGCGTGCACGGGATCACGGCCGGACATGACCAGGAGTTCCAGCACATTGTCCAGCATGGTGCTGTCGCTTCCTCCCGCTTGGAGGATGGGAAGGAGATCCCTCGCGCGCTCCCCCCACATCGTGGCATCCAAGCGGCCTTCCCGGATACTAGCCTCCCGCGCTCGCATCCAGTGAATGTTCCCCTGGAGAGTGTTGATCTCTCCATTGTGGGCGAGGAAGCGGAAGGGTTGGGCCAGGTGCCAGCTCGGGAAGGTGTTGGTGCTGTAGCGCTGGTGGAAGATGGCGATCGTGCTATCAAAATCAGGATCCCAGAGATCTCGGTAGAAGTGGGGGAGATGGGGAGAGGCACAAAGTGCCTTGTAGACGATCGTTCGTGAAGAGCAGGAAGGGATGCTCGCCGGGATCCCCTCCTCCTGGAAAGCACGCTCGGCACGTTTCCGAGCAAGGTAGAGGGCACGTTCAAACAAGTTCAGGGGGAGTTCCTCTGGACAGGCAATGAGGGCTTGCATGATACGGGGGCACGTCTCCCTTGCCTTTTCCCCCAGGGCCTCAGGGTTTACGGGAACCTCCCTCCACCCGAGCAGTTCCAGACCCTCTGTAAAGATGGAACGTGCAACGTGATCACGGGCACGTGCAAAGGCCAGGGGATCCTGGGGAAGGAAGAGCATGGCAACGCCTGTCCTCTCTTCCTGGAGAGTAGGGAACTCCCGGCGGAGAAGGCGGAAGGGGATCTGCGTCAAGATGCCTGCACCGTCGCCACTCTTACCATCACTCGCCATCCCTCCACGGTGCGCCATCGCGGCAACGGCTGTAGTTGCTAGGGCCACGATCTCATGACTCCTCTGACCGTTCAAAGAGGCAATGAAACCTACTCCGCAAGCATCTCGCTCGCTCATCACAGAACCTCCTCTCAGGAACGGTGGAGCCTGCATCTTCTCTTCTCTCATGAGGACCCACAGAGGGTGTCCTGGACAATCCTAACCGTGCGCCCTCGCGTTGGGCCTACCGCAGAAGGACAGGCCCCATGCCCCACGAAGACATCCCCCTACCCGGTATGGGGACACCTACACCGGGTATTTTCTTATTCCTAGAGCTAGTAGGCACATAAGGAAAAACCCGAGAGAGGGTATTATTCCCTTGACCTGGGAACCTCTCCCTCGGGCTTTTATCCCGACGGTGTAACAGGCGATCTCCCTTCGAGCCTGCCTGTGCCGCTTGGTCCAGTCCAGCCCTGTTGGGGCTGCGGAACCCTAGGCACACTTCCTCAGGGAACACGCTTGTTGCCTTTGTTCATAGCAGAATTGCGAACGATTGTCAAGGACTTTGTGCAGAGTGTACGGGATTAAGTCTTGCGGGGGACGTTCTCCTTCAATGCGTGGGCAACCATGTCTCCCATCTGGGAGGTGGAGACGACCTTGTATTCCCCTGCACCCACTGGCGGGAGGAGGTCTCGGGTACGGTAACCGGCGCTGAGCACGTACGCCACAGCCTCTTCTACTGCCCTCGCCTCTGCTTCAAGGTTACAGGAGTGCCGCAGGAGTAGCGCTACGCTGAGAATCGCCCCAAGGGGATTGGCGATGCCCTGACCGGCGATATCAGGTGCTGAACCGTGAACTGGTTCATAGAGGGCAGGGGGACTGGCACCGAGGCTAGCGGAGGGGAGGAGGCCGATGGATCCCACCACACCGGCACCTTCATCGCTCAGGATATCCCCAAACATATTCTCCGTGACGATCACATCGAACCGCGTGGGGCGACGTACCATCTCCATGGCACATGCATCCACCAACATGTGCTCAAGCCGGACCTCCGGGTATCCCTTGGCGACCTCGTTGACGACCTCTCGCCATAGCCTTGAGCTTTCTAAGACGTTCGCCTTGTCCACAGAGGTCACCAACTTCCGGCGCTGCGCGGCGAGGCCAAAGGCCAGGTGGACGACCCGACCAATCTCTTCCTCAGTATATATGAGGGTGTCCACAGCCTGGCGCTGTCCATTCCTCTGTGTCCGCTCTTTGGGCTTCCCAAAGTAGAGCCCTCCAGTGAGTTCGCGCACAATCAGGAAGTCCGTCCCGGACACAACCTCTGGGCGGAGCGGGGAGGCTTCAACGAGAGAAGGATAAGCCACGACTGGACGGAGGTTGGCGTACACTCTGAGGTTCTTCCGAAGGTCCAGGAGGCCCGTCTCCGGCCTCTGCGCTGACGGCAAGCCATCCCACTTGGGCCCTCCTACGGCCCCAAGAAGAACGGCATCGGCACCGCGGCAGAGGTCCAGCGTCTCGGGGGGGAGAGGGAATCCTGTGGCATCGACGGCCCTTCCGCCGATCAGCCCCTCAGAGAACCGGAAGGTATGGCCGAAGGAGTCACCAACCACTTCCAGAACCTTAACGGCCTCTGTAATGACCTCCGGGCCTATCCCGTCGCCTGGGAGAAGAGCAATGGTATATGTGCCCATGGATCCAGTTTACGACTTACACGACACATCGCCTCTCAGAAGGCGCTGGAACAGGAAGAAGCAGGCCTCTTCCCCTGCAGGCTAATACACCGCTTGGATGCAGGAAAGTAACCATGCGTGAGCCTCTCCCTCTCCCTCGCTGCGAGCCTCCCACGGTGAAGGGATGGAACCCCCTGGGCTGGCTCCGATGGCTGCTCGTACCCCAGAAGTGCCCTGGACAGGGGCGCCCCATGGGTCGCTCCCACCAGGACTCTTGGGAAAGGTCGAACGTTCACTCGGGCCCCAGTCCCTGGACTTTGGCATATCCTCCACCTCCCTCTCTCGCATCGACCAGGTAAGTTGACGGACAGATTCTCGCGCCTAAGCCACCTTAGGGCATCCAGAAGGGGTGCCCTTAAGGCACAGCCGCGCGGTTCATCCGCCGGAGGAGGGCATACTCGAGACTATCTGTGAGGGCAAAGAAACTGGCTTCCACAACGTTCTCGGAGACTCCCACCGTTCCCCAGCGGTCACGCCCGTCTGTTGTCTCAATCAACACCCTGACCTTCGCGCCTGTAGCTGCCTCTGCGTTGAGGACGCGTACCTTGTAGTCCACCAGACGGACCTCACGGATCTCCGGGTAGAACTTCTCAATAGCCTTGCGCAGGGCACGATCGAGGGCGTGGACGGGGCCGTTGCCATCGCTCGCAGTATGCTCCTCCACTTCTCCCACGCGCACCCGGATCGTCGCCTCTGCCCGGCACCTCCCATCGGGTTCCCACTCTACCACCACCCGAAAACTCCCCACCTCGAACGGAGGCTGATGCCCTCCAAGGAGGCGCCTCGCCAAGAGCTCAAAGGAGGCCTCTGCTCCTTCAAACTGGTAGCCTGCATGCTCCATCCACTTGATCCGGTCGAGGATCGTGCGCACCTCTGGGGAGTCACGGGAAAGGTCGAGGCCGATCTCTGCGGCCTTATACAGGATATTCGCCCGTCCGGAGAGGTCTGAGACGATAACCCTGCGCCGGTTCCCCACGGCCTCTGGAGGAATGTGCTCGTAGGTATCTGGTGCAGCCATGACTGCGCTCACGTGGACCCCGGCCTTATGGGCGAAGGCGCTGTGCCCTACGTAAGGCTGCCGATCGAAGGGCGTGCAGTTGGCAACCTCGGCGACGAAGTGACTTGCATCGGTGAGCTGGGCCAGCGCTTCTTCCTCAAGACACTCCAGCCCGAGCTTCAGGCGCAGGGCGGGGATCACGGAACACAGGTTGGCGTTCCCACAACGCTCCCCATAACCGTTGATGGTCCCCTGGACGTGCACGGCCCCAGCAAGCACAGCCTCGATGGTGTTGGCCACAGCACACTCCGCGTCGTTGTGGGAGTGGATCCCCACGGGGTCCCCCACCTCCCTTCGCGTCGCCTCTACAATACTCCGGATCTCGTGGGGGAGCGTGCCACCGTTCGTGTCGCATAGAACGAGGACCTCCGCCCCACCCTCTCTCGCCGCCTTCAAAGTGGCCAACGCATAGTCGCGGTTGGCCTTGAACCCATCGAAGTAGTGCTCGGCGTCATAGATGACCTCCCTGCCATGTTTTCGCAGGAAGGCCACCGACTCGCGGATCATGTTCAGGTTCTCCTCAAGAGTGGTTCGCAGGGCCCTCTGCACGTGGTAGTCCCAGCTCTTGCCAAAGATGGTGACTGCCCGCGTTCCCGCTTCCAGGAGGAGGCGGAGGTTCTCGTCCGTATCCGCAGGCTTGTGTGGGCGGCGGGTGCTTCCGAAGGCTACAATTTGACTCCGGCTCCAGGTCATCTCTTGCGCGCGTGTAAAGAACTCCATATCCTTGGGGTTGCTCCCGGGCCATCCGCCCTCAATGTAATCCACGCCCAAATCGTCCAACCTCCGGGCGATCTTGAGCTTATCCTCCACAGAGAGGTTAATCCCGGAGCCTTGCGTCCCGTCCCTAAGGGTTGTGTCATAGATCACGATGCGACGCATCATAGCCTCCCTCTAGGACATCCATCGACAGTGACCCATCCAACATTGGCGCTAGGCTTTGGGTCTTCTTACAAACCCTGAACACCCCTCCCTGCCTGCAGCTGTTCCCGCACGTAGTTGATCAGACCACCCACCTGGAGCAACCGCAGCATGAATGGAGGAATCGCATGGGCGTGGTAGAGTTGACCCTTGGTGAGGTTGTGGATCGTTCCCGCAGCGAGGTCCACTTCCAGCTCATCCCCAGTCTCCGTTCCATCCACGGCCTCGGGGCACTCCAAGAGGGGAAGCCCGATGTTGAAACTGTTCCGGTAAAAGATACGCGCGAAGGACTTTGCCAAGACGCACCGCACCCCGAGGGCCTGGATGGCAATGGGGGCGTGCTCCCGTGAGCTCCCCTGCCCGAAGTTCTCTCCAGCGACTACGATGTCCCCTGGCTGGATCTGTTCATGCAGCGTCGGGTCCAGGTCTTCGAAGCAATGCCTGGCAAGTTCCTGGGGATCCGTCGTGACCAGGTACCGTGCAGGGATGATCACATCGGTGTCAATATGGTCTCCAAGTTTCCACGCCTTCCCTCGGTAACGCATCCTCTTGAACCTCCTACCTCCCTACCGCTACTCTCTTGACAACCTCATCTGGGTGCGCGATACGTCCCAGGACTGCAGACGCGGCGGCCACTGCAGGGCTGCTCAGGTATGCCTCGCTCTTAGGATGACCCATGCGACCGATGAAGTTGCGGCTGCTCGTAGAGATACACCGCTCTCCTTCCCCGAGGACACCCATATGGCCCCCAATGCACGGGCCGCACCCGGGAGTGCCTACGGCCGCCCCTGCGTCTAAGAAGATCTTGATCAGGCCTTCCTCTAGTGCCTGCCGGTAGATCCGGGGGGTCGCCGGGATGATAATGAGCCGGACATGCGGGTGGACAGTTTGGCCTTCTAGGACCCTTGCGGCAAGACGGAGGTCCTCGATGCGTCCGTTGGTACATGTACCGATGAAGGCCTGGTCGATCTCAATATGCCGCGCCTCCCAAACAGGTACTACATTCCCGGGAGAGGGATGCATGGCCACCACTGGCTCGAGGTGAGAACAATCGATCACGGTATTCGAGGCATACTCTGCGTCCGGGTCAGAGCGATAGACCTTCCACGGTCGCTTTGCTCTCGGCCGCACCCACTCGAGAGTGACCTCGTCTGGGTTCATGATCCCATTCTTCGCCCCCGCCTCCACGGCCATATTGGTGAGGGTGAACCGCTGGTCCATAGAGAGCTGCGCCAGGGCGGGTCCGGTAAACTCCATAGCCCGGTACCGCGCCCCGTCCACACCGATCCTTCCGATGATCCACAGGATAAGGTCTTTCCCTGTCACCCAGGGCTTGAGCTCGCCCACGAACTCAAAACGCATGCTCTCAGGAACTTTAAACCATAGGCGGCCCGTCGCCATGGCTGCCGCTAGGTCCGTGCTCCCCACGCCGGTGGCGAAGGCGCCCAGGGCCCCGTGGTTGACGGTATGCGAGTCCGCTCCCACAAAGAGATCCCCTGGGACTACAAGCCCTTCCTCAGCTAGGAGGACGTGCGCGACGCCCATCCGACCGATCTCGTAGTACCAGGGGATCTCCTGCTCCCGCGCAAACGCCCGTAGGATCATGCACTGCTCCGCCGCGCGGATGTCCTTGTTAGGCGCATAGTGGTCAGGGACGAGGGCTACCTTGTTCCTGTCAAATACCTTCTCCACCCTGAGCTTCTCGAACTCGCGGATGGCCAATGGAGCGGTGATGTCATTGGCGAACAGGAAGTCAACCTCGCACTCCACGAGCTCCCCGGGCCGCACGCGGTCGACTCCCGCATGGGCGGCGAGGATCTTCTCGGTAATGGTCATCCCCATATGTGTACCTCCTCGCGGGTTCTATCCTTCCTTGTTCCAGGAGCTAGCCGCTACCATCCAGGCCTTCCTCCGCTCCAGGAGCTTGTTCAATGCATGGATGTAGGCCTTTGCACTTGCTTCTAGGACATCGGTGCTGCTTGCCCGTCCGATCGCCAGCTCGTTCCCGTCGCGGAGCTTCACGACGGCTTCGCCCAGAGCATCGCTCCCACCGGTAACGGCGCGAACGGTGTAGTCTACCAGCTGCGGTTGCTCCCCGGCGATCTTGTTCATGGCCGCGAATAGCGCATCCACCGGACCGTCGCCGGAGGCCGTTTCCTTGAACTCTTGCCCCCCGCGGGTGAGAACGACGGTGGCAAGGGGCGTCCCACGGGTCTCCGTGGTCACGTGGAAGTATTCGAGTTGGTAAACCCGAGGGGCCACATGGAGCTCCTCCTCCACAAGGGTCACAATGTCCTCAATCTCCACCCGCTTCTTGCGGTCCGCGAGCTCTTTGAACCGGGCAAAGGTGCGGTTGATCTCTTCCTCACTCAGGCTGTACCCCAGGTCGTCCAGGACCTTTCGAAAGGCGTGGCGCCCGGAGTGTTTCCCCATCACGAGTTTGTTCGTAGGAAGGCCAATAGACTCGGGGGTCATGATTTCATAGGTCCGGCGGTCCTGGAGCACGCCGTGCTGGTGGATCCCTGCTTCGTGGGCAAAGGCATTCTCCCCCACCACTGCTTTATTTGGCTGGACATCGATCCCGGTGATGGCGCAGAGGAGCCGGCTCGTGCGATAGATCTGGGTGGTGTCCAGGTTGATTGAGAGCCCATAGACATCGCGCCGGGTGTAGAGCGCCATGGCAACCTCCTCAAGGGCTACATTGCCGGCACGCTCGCCAATGCCGTTGATTGTTCCCTCAACCTGCCTGGCTCCAGCCCGCAGCCCGCTGAGCGTATTCGCCGTGGCCAGCCCGAGGTCGTTGTGACAGTGCACGCTGACAATCACCCGGTCCATCCCGGGGACCCGCTCGATGAGCGTACGGATAAGCTCTCCAAATTCTTCAGGAGTGGCATACCCAACGGTATCGGGAACGTTGATGACAGTTGCCCCGGCCTTGATCGCAGCCTCAAAGACGCGGCACAGAAAGTCCACCTCTGATCGCGTAGCGTCCTCAGCGGAGAACTCCACGTCGTCACATAGGTTCCGGGCAAACCGGACGGCTTCTCGTGCTGCCTCCAGAACTTGGTCGGGGCGCATGCGGAGTTTCTTCTCCATGTGGATGGGAGAAGTAGCGATGAAAGTGTGGATGCGCGGGCGCTCCGCGTACTTCACGCCTTCCCATGCCACCTCGATGTCCTTTTGGTTCGCCCTCGCCAGGGCCGCGATCACCGGCCCCCGCACCTCCCTCGCGACGAGCTGTACGGCCTCCAGATCCCCTGGAGAGGAAATGGGGAACCCCGCTTCGATCACGTCTACACGCAAGCGGGCAAGTTGACGAGCCATCTCCAGCTTCTCCTCGGCGTTCATGGAGAACCCAGGCGATTGCTCGCCATCTCTTAGGGTCGTATCGAAGAAGTAGACGCGATCTCCCATACAACTACACCTCCACTCCCCGCGTTCTTCAGGCAAAGCCTTCGACGGTTGCCAGGGGTTCCTTCCTCATCTCTGAACGCCTGTCTGCGCCTTGGCCTTCTCAGCTGGGCCTTTTAGCCACGGCATCATCTCACGCAAGCGTCGGCCAACCTCCTCGATGGGATGCTGCGCCTCCTGGCGGCGTCGGGCATTGAGGACGGGACACCCTGCTTGGTTTTCCAAGATCCACTCCCGGGCGAACTCTCCGGACTGGATCTCTCGCAGGAGCTGACGCATGGTCTCCCGGGTTTGTTCCGTGATGATCCGCTTCCCCCTCGTCAGATCCCCGTACTCGGCGGTGTTGCTCACCGAATAGCGCATCCAGGAGAGTCCCCCTTCGTAGATGAGGTCCACAATGAGCTTGAGCTCGTTCAGGCACTCAAAGTAGGCGATCTCTGGCTGGTACCCTGCCTCCACGAGGGTCTCGAAGCCCGCCTTGATGAGCTCTGTAACACCCCCGCAGAGCACAGCTTGTTCCCCGAAAAGGTCGGTCTCTACTTCTTCTTTGAAAGTCGTTTCGATGACCCCAGCCCTCGTACAACCGATGGCTTGAGCGTAGGCGAGTGCAATCTCCTTTGCTCTCCCTGTAGCGTCCTGGTAGACTGCCAGGAGTCCGGGTACGCCCTTTCCCTCCACGAACATGCGGCGGAGGAGGTGGCCGGGGCTCTTGGGCGCAACCAGGAAGACATCCACATCTGGAGGAGGAGTGACCTGGTTGAAGTGGATGGAGAAGGCATGCGACACCCCGAGAGCCTTGCCCGGGCGGAGGTAGGGGCCGATCTCTTTCCGGTAGAGCTCTGCGTGAACTTCGTCGGGCACAAGGATCTGGACAATGTCCGCGGTCTCAACAGCCTCATGCACAGTCTTCACCTGGAGACCATCGGCCTCCGCCTTTCCCCACGAGGGGCTCCCCCGGTACAGTCCCACCACCACACGCACGCCACTATCCCGCAGGTTCTGGGCGTGCGCGTGTCCTTGGCTCCCATACCCGATGACCGCGACAGTCCGTCCCTTGAGGACCTCTGGATTCACATCCTGATCGTAATAAACCCTGGCCATGGCTCACCTCCATGCATGTGATATCCATTGTGTTATGTCGTTTGCACTCCCCGCACCAGGGTTACCTGGCCGGTACGGACCATCTCCCGGATGCCGTGCTTGCGGAGGAGTTGAATGATGGCATCGATCTTCTCGCCCTTTCCCGTTACCTCCAAGGTCATGGTCTTCTCGGAGACATCCACCACATTTGCCCGGAAGATGCTGGCAACCTCCATGATCTCCGCGCGCGTTCCCGGAGTAGCATTGACCTTAACCAGCGCGAGCTCGCGATCCACAGTGTGGTGGTTGGTGACATCGTTCACCCGGAGGACTTCAACGAGCTTGTTGAGTTGTTTGATGATCTGTTCCGTCTCCTCTGGGCCTGCCTCCACAACTGTCACGATCCGGGAGACCTCGGGGTTCTCCGTGATCCCGACGGCGAGGCTGTGGATGTTGTACCCACGCCTCCGGAAAAGGCCAGCCACCTTGGCGAGAACGCCAGGCTGATTCTCCACCAGGATGGAGAGCGTCCGGCGCGTCACCATGGTTCTCTCACCCCCGCGTGGGAGGATCCGTTGGGTCTCGACGAATGTCTGGGAGCTCCTAGTCAAGGTCGAGGATCATCTCCTTTACAGACTGCCCTGAGGGGATCATCGGGAAACAGTTCTCCTCCGGATCCACGTGGCAATCTACCACCACGGGGCGGTCCTCGATCTCCATCGCTCTGAAGATCGCAGGTTCCACCTCCTCGGGGTGACGGACAGAGATCCCTTCTGCCCCAAACGATGCAGCAACCCTGGCAAAATCCGGGTTCTTCAGCCAAACGTGAGAGTAACGCCTGTGGTAGAACAGCTCCTGCCACTGGCGCACCATCCCCAAAGAGCCGTTATTGATGATGAACAACTTCAATGGCATCTTCCACTCCACTGCTGTGGCAAGGTCTTGGATGGTCATCTGGAAACCACCATCTCCAAGAATCGCCACAACAGGCTTATTGGGGCGGGCGAACCAAGCGCCCATAGCAGCGGGAAAGCCAAAACCCATTGCCCCAAGGCCGCCTGAGGTGATGAACGTTCTGGGCTCACGGCAGAGGAAGAACTGAGCAGCCCACATCTGGTGCTGGCCAACGTCTGTTGTCACCACTGCCCTGCCACCCCAGGCCCGGGAGAGCAGGTCGATGACAAACTGGGGCTTAGGGATGTCGCTGCTCTGGCGGTACCGCAAAGGGTACTTCCTGCGCCACTCCTCAATCTGCTTATGCCACGGCTCGATGTCCTGGGGAGGCTGGACCATCTCCAGAAGCACCTGGAGCACACGCTTCGCATCCCCCACGATGGGGATGTGGGCAGGTTTGTTCTTGCCGATCTCCGCTGGGTCAATGTCAATGTGAATGATTGTCGCCTCAGGGGCGAAGTCCTTGAGGCGGCCTGTTACCCGGTCATCGAACCGAGCGCCTACAGCGATGATGAGGTCGGAGGTGTTAATGGCATAGTTCGCGTAAGCCGTCCCGTGCATTCCAAGCATTCCCAGGCAGAGGGGGTGGTCATCGGGGAATGCTCCCTTGGCCATAAGGGTATAGGTCACAGGGATGCGGGTGCGTTCTGCAAGCTCTCGAACTTCAGGGCTTGCATTCGAGATGATCACCCCACCGCCGATGTACAGGATGGGTTTTCGAGAGGAAGCAATCGCCCGCGCGGCGTTGGCGATCTGATTGACGTTTCCTTCCGTCACCGGGCGGTACCCCCGGATGCTGATCTCCTCAGGAAACGTGAATTCCATTTCCACCTGCTGCAAATCCCGGGGAACATCCACCAGCACAGGACCGGGACGCCCTGTGCGGGCCAAGTAGAAAGCCTTGCGGATCACCTCAGGGATCTCCTCAGCGCGGCGGATGAGGAAGTTGTGCTTTGTAATGGGAAGGGTGATCCCTGTCACATCGGCTTCCTGGAAGGCATCCCGACCGATGACCGCTGTGGGAACCTGCCCAGTGATGGCCACGACCGCTGTAGAGTCCATGTACGCGTCCGCAATGCCCGTGACAAGGTTCGTTGCCCCTGGGCCAGAGGTAGCCATGCACACGCCGACCTTGCCCGAGGCCACCGCGTACCCTTTGGCTGCGTGGGCAGCGACCTGTTCGTGCCGCACAAGCACGTGCAGGATCTCCGGCACGTCATAGAGGGCATCGTAGAGAGGCAAGGAAGCGCCTCCTGGGTGTCCGAAGACCACTTCTACTCCCTCCCTCCGGAGGGCCTCGATGAGTGCCTGTGCGCCTTTCATCTTGGTCGTAGGCGTCGATTTCGCCATCACAGATACCTCGGGCATTACCATCCCTCCCCTGGTTCCGGGTTTAAGTCTGTCGAGTTGGTCAGTCAGGTCCATCGTGTCCGTTGGGCTTAAGAATCCCACGACCCCTAAGGAACCTGCTTGCTCGTGACCCGCACAACCTTTGCAAGAAACGCAGCGGGGGCGCTCCGTCCTAAGGACGGGTCACCCCCGCGGTACCACCTTAGTTCCCGGATAGGCACATCCGGGCCCTCTTTCCCCATCTATCGGGGGGAACCGACAGGTCCTACCTCCGTGGATGAACAATCCTACGGCTTCGAACCTGCAGCTCAGGGGCGAGTTTCAACAGCGCTGGATGCCGGCTTCAGTACCCCTCAAAGAGGTCCCCAGCAACATCTCTGAGAGATCCTGCTAGGTGACCTATCACCCTCTCCCGGCTCGCTGCGATCCAGCCACTATCTACTACTCCCCATCATCGCCAGGATTCCGTGATTCTTTTTTCGCCCGTAGGTATAAAAAGACCCGAGAAGATAGGCCAGACTCCCTTCCCCTATGAGGAAAGGAATGAATCCTGCGAACCAGGAACCACCCTCTCCCCGGTGAGCTCCAGGAGGAACCTACCCCTCAGGCTTTTATCCTGACGGTGTAACGGATCCCCACGAACCCGCCTGCACCGCTTGGTCCAGTCCGACCCTTTTGGGATCGCGGAACCCTAGGTGCACTTCCTCCTGCGGATCCCACCGCAAGCACACCGGCGGAATTCCGCACAAAGTCCGAACAATATCTGGACTTTGGTTTGTAATCATACAGGAAATCCCCAAATTTGTCAACAAGAATTTCCCCTGGTGTCGTCGGTCTGTGATATTG
>JAUQQG010000120.1:29627-46100 GCA_030550015.1 bacterium
CAATATACTGCATCTGGCTGCGCCTCCTTTTCCTTCTAGACTGGTTTCTCCCGCGTAGAATACCACGCAGGAAGGCGCAGCCCTTTCATATCATCACCCCGTAAGCGGTCTAGCAGTATTGACACGCTTCCAAACAGTTCCTCACAGGTGAGCCAAAGGGAATACCGCAACCGTGGGAAGAGACAGGTGCCGCCACCTGAAGGGGGCTCTTCACTTCACCATGTGCGCCGGTTTTTCCAAGAAGCAAATGTCCACTTGAATCGGAGAAAGGACGAGGCGGGAAGGATCTCCCTCTCCTCAGCGGAGGAAGGTCAAATAGATTGAGGTCACAGCGAAGAGCGCAGAGAGGACCGCAGTGATCCTGGTGAAGAAAGTCTCCCTGGGCTTCGGACCATGAAACAGGCGCGCACTCCCACCAATCGCCCCAAGTCCCTCGCCCTTCGGGCCCTGGAGAAGGATGATGCCGATAAGCGCTACCGCAAGGAAGAGATGAACCCCCAGAACCACTCCGTACATCCAAGACCTCCCTAGACAACTCCTTCAACGAGCCTTCTCCATCCTACCATATCTTCCCAAAAGAAGACAAGTTCCTCCCCCTCCATTCGCCAACGGTGGGGGTCTTCGAAGAGTGAACCCATGGGGTCCCCATCGTGAGATCAAGAAGACGAGGAGGCCTTCCTACATGCCGCCCGGACAATGGTGGAAAAGCTCTCCAAGTGGAGGCTCGCTCCACCGACCAATGCCCCGTCGATTTCCTGCTGGGCGAGGAACTCAGAGATGTTCTGGGGGCTGACGCTCCCCCCATACTGGATGCGCACCTGCTGAGCCGTTCCTTCCCCGAACCACTCCGCCAGCGTCCTACGGATGAGTCCACTGACGCGATTCGCTTCCTCCCCTGTCGCAGGCAGGCCAGTCCCAATCGCCCAGACAGGTTCATAGGCAATCACCACCCTCGCCATCTCCTGGCTGTCCAGCCCGGCGAGACTCTCCTTCAGCTGTGTCTGAATGACCGCATCGGTGCGACCGGCCTGGCGCTCCTCCAGCCGTTCCCCCACACAGACAATCGGAATGAGCCCCCAGCGGAGGGCGGCGTGAACCTTCTTGTTTACCGCCGCGTCGCTCTCTCCGAAGTGTTGCCTGCGCTCGGAGTGGCCGAGGATCACGTACCGGCATCCTACGTCCACGAGCATCTTCGGGCTGATTTCCCCCGTGAAAGGCCCCTGTTCCTCCCAATGCATGTTCTGAGCCCCTAACCCAATCGCCGAACCCTTCAGGAGGTCTCCCACGCTCTTCAACGCAACCGCAGGGGGGCAAACAACTACCTCTACTCCTTCCACATCCCGGAGGGCAGTGAGGAGGGATCGGACGAACTCCACCGCTTCCCCCACAGTCTTGTGCATCTTCCAGTTCCCCGCAATGATGGGCCTGCGCATGGGTATGATTTACGAAGACACGTCCTGAAGGGCTACGATACCTGGAAGTTCTCTCCCCTCCATGAACTCCAGGGAAGCCCCGCCCCCGGTAGAGATGTGGCTCATGCGATCGCTCAGCCCAAAGCGCTCCACCGCTGCCGCTGTGTCTCCGCCCCCTACAATGGTAATCCCCCTTGATTCGGCCATGGCCTGGGCGATCCTCCTCGTTCCCTCCGCAAAGGGTTCAATCTCAAACACGCCCATCGGACCATTCCAGAAAACGAGCCCGGCGGTCCGGATTTCCTTGGAGAACTGTTCCACAGTCTGGGGACCGATATCCAACCCCATCCAGTCAGGGGGGATTGCGTCAGCCGGGACGACGCGACACGTGGCCTCCGGAGAGGCTTCAGGAGCTACCACTACGTCTACGGGGACCAGGAAGGAAACCCCACGGGCCTCCGCGTCTTCCATGAACTGGCGTGCCAGATCCACTTTGTCTTCCTCGCACAAGGATCTCCCTACTTCCAGACCCTTTGCCCTTAGGAAGGTATAGGCCATCCCTCCTCCAACGAGCAGGGCATCGCACCGCCCGAGGAGGTTGCGGATCACTCCAATCTTGTCAGAAACCTTTGCGCCCCCGAGGACGGCTACGAACGGACGGGGTGGGTCTTGCAGCGCCCTACTCAGGTAGTCCATCTCCTTCTCCATGAGGAACCCTGCGACAGCAGGGATGTAACGGGCCACTCCGGCAGTGGAAGCATGCGCCCGGTGCGCTGCGGCAAAGGCATCGTTCACATAGACCTCCGCTAGCCCTGCCAGCATCTTTGCGAACTCCTCGTCATTGGCTTCTTCGCCCGGATGGAAGCGAAGGTTCTCCAGCAGGACCACCTCCCCTGGGCGCATGGCATGCACCACCGCCTCCACCTGTGGGCCAACAACTTCGTCGAGTTTGTGGACCGGTCTCCCCAGCAACTCCTGGAGCCGTCGGGCCACAGGGTCCAGGCGGAAGCGGGCCTCTATCCCTTTCGGGCGTCCGAGGTGGGAGCACAGGATCACCTTCGCCTCATGCGCAAGGAGGTACTGGATCGTGGGGAGAGCCTCACGGATGCGCCGGTCGTCCGCGACCTCGCCGGAAGGGGTGAGGGGAACATTGAAATCCACGCGTACGAGCACGCGCTTCCCTCTCACCTCGATATCTCGGACCGTTTTCTTCCGCATGGCTATTCCGTGATCAGCCTACACGCCGCGCTTGGCCATGTAGGCGGCCAAGTCGGCAGTACGGCAGGCATACCCCCACTCGTTGTCGTACCAGGCCATTACCTTCACCATGGTGTCGCCCATGACCATAGTGGAAGGGCCGTCCACGATTGCGGAGTGCGAATCTCCTTTGAAGTCTATGGAGACAAGCTCTTCCTCTGTGTAATCGAGGTACCCAGAGAGCTCCCCCTGAGCTGCTTGGCGGAAGGCCGCGTTGACCTCCTCGGCTGTGGTGGGGCGTTCTACCTCCACCACCAGGTCGATGATGGACACTGTAGAAGTGGGGACGCGAAGTGCGATCCCGTGCATCTTGCCCTTCAGCTCAGGCAGGACAAGGAAGATCGCTTTGGCCGCCCCCGTCGTCGTCGGGATGATGTTGAGCGCGGCAGCGCGCGCCCTGCGTTTGTCGCGGTGGATCAAGTCGAGGATCCGCTGGTCATTCGTATAGGCGTGCACCGTGGTCATGAACCCACGTCGGATCCCGAACTGCCGGCTGAGGACTTTGGCGACGACCGCAAGGCAGTTGGTCGTACACGAACCGTTGCTGACAACCCGGTGTCGATCTGGGTCATACTCCTCGTGGTTGACCCCCATGTTCAACGTGATGTCTTCGTTCTTGGCAGGAGCCGTGATGATGACCCTCTTGGCGCCGGCAGCGAGGTGCGCTCGCGCCTTCTCGGCATCGGTGAACACCCCAGTCGACTCAATCACCAAGTCGACGCCCAGGTCCTTCCACGGGAGCTTGGCTGGCTCCTTCTCCGCCAGCACCCGGATCTCCCTCCCATCGATGACAAGGGAATCTCCCCGGACTTCTACTGTCCCTGGGTAGCGGCCGTAGTTGGAGTCGTACTTGAACAGGTGCGCGTTGGTCTCAGGGTCAGCGAGATCATTGATGGCCACGACCTCAAGCTCCTTGGGATATCGTTCCAGCATCGCCTTGAGCGATTGGCGGCCGATGCGGCCAAATCCATTGATGGCGACGCGCGTCATTCTCCCGCCTCCTTTTCTGTATTCCAGCGAGATCTTGCCAAGGGAATGGCTGAGATACTTACCCCTCAGCTCCATTCTCCATACACGGCTCAGCAAAATATTGCTGGGGTGCTTACGATCCCCTTGACCAGCTCAGGTAGGTGCGCAGGAGGCCCCTGCGAATAAACCCCACGTTGTTGAAGATCCGGATGCTGAACGCGATGACCGCCCCGAGGTAGAGATCCAACCCCAGGAGGTCCCCGATGTACGTAAGCAAGGCCGCAAATGAGGTGTTCACGAAGAACCCGCTGATGAAGATGGCGAAGTCGAATTGTTTTTCCAGCTGGCCTCGGAGTCCACCGAGGACCGTGTCAAGAGCGGCAAGGATGGCGATGGCGGTATACTTGACATATGCCAAGGGAATCTCGATGGACACAAGAAAGCCGAGGAGCACCCCCACGACCAGTCCCAGAATAGGAAGCCACATACATTCCCCTCCTCTACGCACCCGTCAAAGGGGAGGACGATAGCGAGATGGTGAATACCCCGCAAAACCTCTTTCTGACCATCACCGGGGTACTCGCAAAAATCTGTCAAAAGATTTCACTGGAGCTCCTTTGGCCTTTCTCCTTAGCTTCCAGCTTCTTCTTGATCCGTTTGAGCCTGTAGATGTCCTCCCGCTCGCGCTGCTCCAGGACTGCCCGGATGTATCGAATCTCACTGCGAATCCGGGGGATGACAATCTGTTCAAGGGCATTGACCCTTCGGGTGGTCTTCTTGATCTCCTCACCAATCTTCTTGAGCTTTACCTCCGTGGAGGCAACCTCAAGTAAGGCAGCTAACACCTCTTCGAAATTGCTCCTGGTCTCCAAGGTGCCCGCGCTGACATCCACCGGGTTGTACCTATCGCTCGGAGTAGCGCGCCCGTTTACCGGGGAGACCTCTGGGATCTTTGTCCCCCACACATTCCGGATGTCGATGTCCACGAACAGTTCCTGCTTGCGAGCTAGGGCTGCCGATTCCAGAGCCTCCCGCCCTTCCCACGCTTTGGTCAAGCTTAACAATACGTACGCCTCCTCACACTTCCGGTTTAACCGCTCCCGCGCCTCTAAAGCACGTCGCACAACGTTGAAGAAGTCCTGGACGAGGGCATCCCGCTTCTTCTTCAGAAGATCCACGCCCTGCTCCGCTAGGCGCAGCTGGTTGCGCCGCTGGAGGAGGTTCATGCGCGTTGGGCTGATGGTCTGCAAAGGCGCTCACCCCCTTTTGCTGGGGCTGCTTAGACTCGGATCTCCCCGGTCCTCCACATCTTTTCGACCTCTTCCCCGAAGTAATACTTCTCCACGTGGTCGCGGCTAATCCGTTTCAGCTCTCGCTTGGGGAACATGCTCAGGAGCTTCCACCCGAGCGTAAGAGTTTCCTCAATGGACCTCTCTGTCTGACCCTGATGGATGAACTGACGCTCGAACTCGTCGGCGAACCTGAGATAGAGCCGGTCTAGATCGGTGAGGGCCTCCTCGCCGATGATAGCCACAAGACGGCGCAGGTCGCGCCCCTGCGCATAAGCGGAGTAGAGCTGGTCGGCCACTTGCCGATGGTCTTCGCGCGTGCGGCCCGGTCCGATCCCGTTGTTCATCAGCCGCGAGAGGCTTGGGAGCGGGTCGATAGGAGGATAGATCCCCAAGCGGTGGAGCTGCCGGTTCAGCACGAGCTGTCCCTCAGTGATGTACCCAGTGAGGTCGGCAATGGGGTGGGTGATATCGTCATCGGGCATGGTCAGGATAGGGATCTGGGTAATGGAGCCCTTCTTCCCCTTGATCCGCCCGGCGCGCTCATAGATCGTGGCCAGGTCGGTGTACATGTACCCGGGATACCCACGCCGACCTGGGATCTCCTCCCTGGCCGCGCCGATGGAACGGAGCGCCTCGCAGTAATTGGTCATATCGGTGAGGATGACCAGGACCTGCATATCTAGGTCGAAGGCGAGGTACTCCGCCACGGTCAGAGCGACGCGCGGGGTCATCAGCCGCTCAATGGCCGGGTCGTCAGCGAGGTTCAAGAAGAGAACGCTTCGGGTCAGCGCGCCAGTGGATTCAAACTGTTCGATGAAGAACGCTGCCTCTCGCTGGGTGATTCCCATGGCGGCGAAGACCACGGCGAATTGCTCCGCTTCCCCGAGCACTTTTGCCTGCCGGGCGATTTGGGCAGCAATCTCATTCGCAGGAAGCCCGGCGCCAGAGAATATGGGCAGCTTCTGCCCACGCACGAGGGTGTTCATCCCATCGATGGTGGAGATGCCCGTCTGGATGAATTCGGAAGGCTTCTCCCGCGCTGCCGGGTTGATGGGTGACCCGATCACTGGGAGGCGCTTCTCCGGAATGATCGGTGGGAGCCCATCGATGGGCTCCCCGATCCCATTGAACCGACGGCCGATCATCTCACGGCTCACGCCAATGCGGGCAACGTCCTCTCGCAGGCTTACCGAGGTCCTGGCCAGATCGAGCCCGCGCGTCTCTTCGAAGACCTGGATGACGGCGTACTGCTCGGAGACCTCGATCACCTGCCCCCCACGGATTTCCCCGTCGGGTGTGTGGATGTTCACGATGGCCCCATAGGAGAGATCCCTTGCTCCTTCCACGAAGAGCAGGGGGCCCGAGATGTAGGTAATGCTCTGGTATCGCTTTGTCGCCAGCTCCATGATTCTCAGCCTCCACTCCTTCGAAGGGGACCGGGAACGCCAAAAGAAAGACGAGTGCCACGTCCCCCTGGAAATGCGGATCTTCGCAGCTCCAGATGTTTATGCCACAGGTTTAGCCCCGAACGCTTCGGGCAGCTTTTTCAGGAAACCTTCAAGCCACTTCGTAAACTCCTCGGCAGGGAGCTCCTTCATCCTGGCGATTTCTTCAATCTGTGGAAGGTTGAGGATCTCGTCAATGAGCATGCCACGTTTGAGCGCCTCCATGGCGTGCGTGTGGAATGCCTGGATCGCCTTGAGCATCCCGTACGCCTTGCTCAACGTGCAGTAGCTGTCCACAGGGTGGAAGGCACTCTGCTGGAGGAAGTCCTCACGGATCATCTTCCCAGCTTCAATGATCATCCGCTCCTCATCCTGGAGGGCATCAGGCCCTACGAGCTGGACGATCTCCTGGAGCTCTGCCTCTTTTTGTAGGATCCCCTGCGCCCAGTTGCGCAGGGCAGGGAAATCCTCGCTGACGTTCTTGCGGAACCACTCCTCCAGCCCCTCCTGGTAGAGGCTATAGCTCCGGTGCCAGTTGATGGCCGGGAAATGCCGACGGTACGCCAGGTTAGCGTCCAGGGCCCAAAATGTGCCCACGATGCGCAGGGTCGCCTGGGTTACAGGCTCAGAGAGGTCGCCGCCTGGCGGGGAGACAGCGCCGACGATGGTCACAGCGCCCACCCGTTCATCTCGGCCAAGGCAGACCGCCCGACCGGCACGCTCGTAAAACGCTGCTAGCCGAGCAGAGAGGTAAGGTGGATACCCTTCCTCGGCGGGCATCTCCTCAAGCCGGGAGCTGATCTCCCGCAAGGCCTCCGCCCACCTGCTTGTGGAGTCCGCCATCAAGGCAACTCTGTACCCCTGGTCCCGCCAATACTCCGCCATGGTCACGCCCGTGTAGATGCTTGCCTCCCTGGCGGCCACGGGCATGTTCGAGGTATTGGCCACGAGAATGGTCCGTTCCATGAGAGGCCTGCCTGTACGCGGGTCCTCCAGTTCGGGGAACTCGGTGAGGACGTCGGTCATCTCGTTGCCACGCTCTCCACAGCCCACATAGACGATGATGTCGGCATTGCTCCACTTCGAGAGCGTTTGCTGGACGACGGTCTTCCCGCTGCCGAAGGGCCCCGGGATCGCCGCGGTCCCTCCCATGGCCACAGGGAAGAGGACGTCCAAGATGCGCTGCCCGGTGATGAAAGGCTCCCTGGGCTCGAGCTTTCGCTTCACCGGCCGTGGAACGCGCACAGGCCAGCGGGAAAGCATGGTAAGCTCTGTGCCATCCTTGAGACGGCAGATCACGTCTACGACGGTGAATTCCCCTTCCCGGATCTCCGCGACCTCCCCGCCTCGCACGTTTGGAGGAACCATGATGCGATGTGTGAAGTGATACTCCTGGACTTCCCCGAGGATGTCCCCAGGACCCACGAAATCCCCAGGTTTTACCTTGGGGGTGAAGTACCACGTGCGCTCCCGGTCAAGGGGTTCCACCACAACTCCTCGGGCAACGAAGTCGCCTTTCAAGGACCGGATCTTCTCTAGCGGCCTCTGGATGCCATCATAGATGGTGGAAAGCATCCCGGGGCCCAGCTCCACGGTGAGCGGTTCACCTGTGGATACAACAGGCTCCCCCACGAAGAGCCCAGAGGTGTCCTCGTATACCTGGATGAACGCAGTATCGCCCTCAAGGCGGATAATCTCCCCAATGAGTCCCTCGTGTCCCACCCGGACGATATCGTACATCTTCGCCCCAGCCAGACCCTTGGCGATCACCGCAGGTCCGCTGATCTTGAAAATCTTCCCCTCTCCTGCCATCCTCCTGCTCCCTCCTCCATCTCAGCCGGCAAGCATCTCAACGTAGCTTAACGTAGCTTAACGTAGCTTCACGTAGTACCCTATATGCTCCTTCACGAGGCGGGCGATGTAATCTTCTCCACTCTCCACCTTTGCCTGGGGTGCCGGAATCTGGATGATGATGGGAAGGTCCCTCTCGCGCATCTCCCGCCGCAGATCCTCCTCAATGGAATCGAGGAGGGCCTCGTTAATGGCGATGACCCCGTAATCCAATGAGATCAACAGCCTGAGAGCCTCCAGAGCGGCTTGGGGAGAGGTTGCCTCCCGCACCTCCACCCCTGCCAGGCGGAAACCCGTGGCTGTCTCGGGATCTGTCACGATCGCAACCCGGTACAAAGGCCCTCCCCTTCCCTATACCAGAACCATCTCGCGCCTCACACGTTCCCGCGAGAGGCCCAGGAGCTTACTTCTTGCAATGAGTCGGAGGTTGACAATTTCATTATACTTCATGGCCAGATACCCGATCACGACATCGATCCCCAATGGGTCCCCAAGGTAAAGCGAGGAGATCTCCCGAGAAAAGAAGCGGTCCAGCGCCTTCTCTACCTCCAGGAGGTCGCTTGAAGGGGGGAACTCGGGAAACCCCCGGAGACGCAGCGCACGTCTTCCCTGTGCCTCCCTATGCGGATCAGCGAGGTCGAGGAAGAGGTCCTCGGTCACGACCTGCCCGCCAGGGATGAAGTAGCGCCGCTTCTCCTCCGGTGGCTCGTTCACTCGCTGTGCCTTGAGCGCCGTCTTCACGTTCGTGAGATCGATCTCCAGCTGCAGGACCATACGCAGGACCTGTTCGTTGTGACCCTTGCCTGAAGCAACCCGCAGGACATGGGCAGCATAGGCCCTGTCCAGGCGGAGCTCCAGGGAGAGGAGATCCCCCGTCCTGGCGTATTCCTCTGCCCCCTCTAGCAAGGGGGCTGCCAGGGGATGCTCCCAGAGCCCGAGGACGCCTGCCATGGCCCGGACGTCTGGCTGTTCTGCGAGGTCCTTGAGTGTCACCTCGCTCAGCTCCCCTGCGGGGAGGAGGGTTCCCAGGATCTCCTCAGGAGGCCGCCCACTATGCTTTCCGCGAAGGATTGACCGAATGTTCGCTAAGTCCCACCTAAGGAGGATGGTCTGGATCCACCTCTTCGGTCGGCCGTCGGCGAATCCCAGGATGGTCCGTGTGGTCTGGAAGAAGTTCCGAGAGAGCGCCTCATCGATGGCCCGGATCCCTGTGTATCGCGAAAGTGCCTCTTCCAGGTCGCGGGCATAAGGCGTGTTCATCAGGACCTGCATCATCCCCTCGATGTCAGGGACGTTCAGCATCTCCTCGAGCTGGCCCGGGCTCAGCAGACGGCTCCGCATCCCCTTGACCCTGGCATTGATGTAGCCGAGATCTGCGGGCATCGACTCACCACCTGAGGGCATTATGCCGCGCCGCCACCATCATCTCTGCGGCGGAAGCAGGGGGAGGAACTCTGTTGGTCACGTATCAACCCCAGAGAATCCGAGCGATCTCTGCAGTCAGCAACGGCTTGGCCCTCTCCAACCGAGACCCCAGGGTGTTCTCCACAACAAAACGGCCTCCTCCAGAGAGCACCCGCACACCGTGGCGCACTTGCTCGTTCGTGCGGATCTCCGCATCGAGAGCCAGCTCAGCAGCGATCTCCCTGGCCAGGGCCTCATCCTGCTCCGCCACTTCGACAATCAGGTGACCAGAGGAACCCCCAATGGCCTCCTGGAGGAGGGAACGGAGCATGCCCCGGTACGCCTCCCTATCCCGGAGGAGGCTTTGGAGCTCCTCCTCCGCGGTGCGGAAGACCTCCTCGATGGCACGGTCCTTCGCCTGGAGGATCAGAGAGGAGGCCTGAAGTGTAGCCGTACTCCTTGCCCTCACCCGCGCAAGGGAGAGCTCCTCTTCGAGGCGCTTCTGGTGCTCAGCCCGGAGGCGTGCTGCTTCCTCTCGTGCTCTGGAGAGGATCTCCTCGGCCTGCTGCCTGGCCTCGCCAAGGATCCGCTCCCGCTCAGCTTGCGCTTCGACCTCCAGTAGGCGAATCAACTCTGAATCCATACCCATCGCAATAGCCCTCACCTCGGAGGAGACGACCCGCTGCTCTGGAAAGGCTGAAGTACCCATCTTCATTGGAGATCCCGACGGTCCCAAGAGAACTCCTCCCAGAGTCCCAGGGGATATCCGGGTCCTCGGCCCCCCTGGATCCCCGGTGAACCTAGATCTTACCCAGGATGAAGAACGCGACCAAGAAGCCGAGGATGATCATTGTCTCCGGAAGGGCGAGGAAAACTAGCATCAGACCCCCAATCTCCGGACGCTCTGCCATAGCCCCTGCAGCAGCCGAACCGATCCGGGACTGGGCCCAGGCGGTCCCCAGGGCACCAAAGGCCAGTGCAAGGGCGGCGGCAAGCCCAAGCAAACCTACTGTGGCTCCGCTCACTCGGGGGGCAGGCGCCTCCTCCTGGGCAAATGCCAAGGGAACCATTACAAGCATCACGACCCCGACGATCCAAAGGACGGTCAGGATTCTCCTCACTTCACTCACCTCCTACCTTGTGGAATGGTTGATAGGGCCGACCCGTCTCCTCATGGTATTTGAATTTCGTCAGAAACTCTACCCAGTGCAGACGGGCAGGCTGGATCACATGCCCGAAGATGGTGAGGACGAAGAAGATGGTGTGGAAGACCGCTGCAATGAATACCCCAGTGATCGCCCCGAGGGCGCCTGCCCTCTGCCCAAGCTGGTTGGCCGTGTTGGCGAGTAGGGCAGCGGCGAGACCGAAGGCCAAAAGCCGGGCGTGAGAGAGGATATGGCCAAAGCTCGTGAAGCTTTCCAGGATCCACATCATGCTTCCCGCCTTTCGCGACAGGCCTGCTACCACGAGCGTCGCCAAGCCCGCGAGGAGACCCGGGCGCATCATGGAAGGCGGGAGCATCCCCCCCATAGTCCCCAGCACCAGGAGGAGTGCCGTAACGCCTAGGATCATGGTGAGAGATTCAAAGATCCCTGTGGTATGACGGTGGCGGATGGCGAGGAACAGGTGAATGACCAGCCCGAGGTAGATCATGACGACCCCAACAAGGATGATGAGGAGGAAGTAGGTGGTCGTCTCCTCCACTCGGTTGAAGAAGGGCCGGTAGTGAAAGAGCAACTCCGGAAGGTTTCCGAAGAGCTCCCCGTAGACTGCCCCGAAGGCAATGATCCATACCGCGCAGGTCCGGACGAGGAAAGAGATATCCCCAACGAGCTGCGCAGGGAGGTGGAGATTGAGAAATCCAATGTCCAGGGGCACCCCGGCTCTGGCCCGGTTCCGCAACCACCACCCCAGGAGGAAGACGAGGAGGCCGTACCCCACGTCACCGATGACGAGGCCAATGAAAACAGGGAAGGTAATGGCGAACACTGGGCTTGGATCCCAGAATCCGTAGCGGGGAGGACGGAACAACGCTAGGAGCCGCTGGAAGGGCCTGATGAAGGGAGGATTGTCCAGAAGCACGGGGACTTCCTCTGCCTCTTCCTCCCCAGCAGGTTCGTCGTAGATGACGAGGTCGGATCCAAAAGCTTTCCCCAGAGCGGCCCGAAGGCGCGGGAGGAGATGGGAAGGAGCCCAGCCGTGGATGAGGAAGGTGAACCGGGTCTGGGCGAAGTTCGGGAGGACACGGAGCTGGGCCAGGCGATCCTGGATCAGAGCACGCGCTGCGAGCAACATCCCCCGATACTCCTCAGCAAGCCGCCTGAGCCCCTCTTGAGCCTCCTGGATGACCTGCGGGAGCTCCCCCTTCCGCCTCTCCATGATCTCGATGGCCTCCTGGGCAGGCACGTTGGCGAAGCGGGCAGGGAGTCGCAACTCGCTGATCCCCATCTTCCCTAGGAGAGAACGCACCGCCTCGGCGTCGCGGCGGTGGAAGGCAACCACAACGCCCAGCTTATCCTCCTCCACGAAACGGCTCTGGACCTCCACGCGCCCTTCGGTGACCTTGACGAGCTCATTGCGCAGCGCGGTAAGCACGCCGAGATCCCGCCCCTTCAGGATGAATCCCACGCTCTCCAAGTGACGGCTTCCAGAGAGTGTATCGAGCAAGGGGGAGAGTACGCGGACAGCACCTTCATAGGCGGCGATAAGCTCCAGTTCCTCCTCAGCTTCGAGGCGCCTCCGGGTGAAATCCCGGGCTTCCCCCTCCACCTTATCCAGAAGCTGTGAAAGGTCTTCCATCCCAAGCCCTCCGATTTCCCGCGCGGGGGCCGTGTGGCCAACTGGAGGAAGCAGGGAGAGCAACCCCTCCACTCGCGCGAGCAACCTCTCCAGGGCGGCCTGTTCTTTCCCCTCCTCTTCCCCAAGGGCCAGAGGAGTCAGGGCAACTTCCTCTGCCTCAATTCGGTCGATATGGAGGATCCCAAGGCGCTGGATCTCATCCACCACCGCGCCCAGGAGGCGCTTGGGTCCTAACACGAGGACACGGCTCATCGCCACGATCATCGCCTGAGCCCTCCCAAAATTCGCTCCACCACCATAGCGACCGCTTCGGCGAACCGCTCCTTCGCTCGCGCCTCAATCGCCTCGGCTTCTGCTCTAGCTTTGCTGAGGATCTCCTCTGTAATCGCCTGGCTCTCTCGCTGCGCCCTCTCTGCATACTCCCGTTCCAGACGCTGAAGCTCCTCACGCGTTTGGGCGAGGAGCGACTCCGCCTGTCGCCTAGCTTCCTCTACGATGCGCTGCGCCTCCTCCCGCGTCTGGGCGAGGAGCTGCTCAAGCTCTTGCTCCTTCTCCCGAAGGAGCTTGAAGACATCGACATGTTCTCGTCTTTCCCGGTGCTCTGCCATGGCCCGTTCCAGCGGAACCCCGGCAAACGTCCACGCGCTCCTGCCGGGATGTCCCATATCTCCTCTTGAGTTTCAGGGGTCTCCAACAAAATCTTGCCAACGATCTTGCTGGGGGATACTTCCCCAGGTCCCAGCAAAATTTTCCAGAAGATTTGTTGAAGTTCCTTACCTACGCAACAGCCTACATCATAGCAAAGCCCTGCACAACCGTCAATTTTCCATCCCCCGGTTTTCCATCCCCCGGCTCGTCCGGTCCCAACTCCCCACGGCATGCTTCCGCAGGTACGAAATTCAGGGGTGCGGAACCTGGATATCCTCTAGGAAGCTCTACATTACGGCTAGATGCGCGAGCTTCACGAAAGGCTCGGGGTAAACTCCGATGATCAGCGTACCTACCATGGTCACGGCCAAGGCTGTTCGGAGGATCCGTGGTTCGCGGATCGCTGTCTCCTCTGGAGGCGGCAGGAGGTACATCGCCCGGATCACTCCGACGTAGTAATACAGGGAGATCACGCTGTTGGCAATAGCCACCGCTGCAAGCCACAGAAGGCCTCGTTCGATGGCGCTCGCCAGGAGATAAAACTTCCCTAAGAAGACAGCTGTTGGTGGGATCCCCGTCAGAGAGAGCATGAACAGCGCCATGGCGAAGGCGCTCACAGGAGCTCGCCGGGCCAGACCAGCAAAGTCCGGGATCTCCTCGGAGCCAATGGTTGTGGAGATCACCATTGCCACAAAGAACGCGCCCAAGTTGGTGAACATATAGGCGAGAAGGTAGATGAGCACAGCAGGATTGCTGAACGTCGCTCCGAATGCAGCAACCCCAATGAGGATGAACCCGGCGTGGGAGATACTGGAGTAGGCAAGCATGCGCTTGATGTTCCGCTGGGGAAGGGCCAGGAGGTTCCCGACCGTCATCGTAATGGCAGAGAGGACGGCGATGAGAATCGCCCAGTCGATCCCAGAAGGGTGGATGCTCACAAACAAGGTACGCAGGAAGGCAGCGAACCCAGCGGCTTTGGAGCCCACGGAGAGATACGCCGCTACAGGAGTGGGCGCGCCCTGGTAGATGTCCGGGGTCCATTGGTGGAAGGGGACCATGGAGATTTTGAACCCGAACCCTGCCAGGGACATGGCCAGGGCGACAAAAACCACCAGGGGATCGGCCTGCCGGATCCTCTCGGCGATGACGTAGAGGTTCGTGGATCCGGTGAGCCCGTAGAGCAGGGAGAAGCCATAGAGCATTACAGCAGAGGCAGCGGCTCCGAAGAGGAAGTACTTGATCCCTGCCTCGTTACTCTTCGGATCCGCCTTGAGGAACCCCGCCATGACGTAGGAGGTAAGGCTGACGAACTCGATGCTCAAGACGAGGAGGATGAGGTCGGCGCTACCAGCCATCAGCACCATCCCTAGGGCCATAAAGACATAAAGGGCAACCATCTCCCCGAGAAAAGGAGTGATGAACGGGGTCCCGGGACGGAAGTAATCCAGCGAGGTGAGAATCACCAGGATCGTTGCCCCAATCACGAGGAGCTTGAAGAATGTGGCGAACCCGTCCACCACATAGGAGTCGTAGACGACGGTACGGGGAGTCCACGAGAGCATCGCGACGGTAGGAATGAGGGTTAGTAAGAGCCCGGCGATGGCGATCCACCCTGTCACCGATTTCCTCTCTTGAGGGAGGAACAGGTCAACCAGCAAGATCAGGAGCCCGAGTCCTGTCAGGTAAAGTTCCGGGATGAGCGACCAAAGGTCCGTCACATTCATGGCAATCCCCGCCTATTCTGGACAGCTCGACGCAAGGTTCTCTTCCCTGCCAACTTGCTCACGTTCACACGTTTCCGCCAGGTCATCGCAGTGCCGTCAAGATCCCCACCATGGCCACGTTGATCACGTCCAGGATCGGCTTCGGATAGATGCCGAAGAGGACCATGAGGAAAGCCAGCGGCCCAAGGGCGATCAACTCTCTTGGTTCCATGTCCGTGAGGTCGGCCCACCTAGGGTTCAGCGGCCCCAAGAAGATGCGCTGGATCGTCCACAAGAAGAAAGCCGCAGTGATCACCACTCCTGTTAAACCAATAGCCGTGAGGACAGGGAGGATGGCGAAGGATCCCAGGAAGATAAGGAACTCCGCGACAAATCCCATGAGCCCGGGGAGACCCAAGGAGGCGAGCATGGCGAGGGTGGTGATACCTGTGTAGACAGGTAGTTTCGCTCCTAAGCCTCCAAAGTCGTCCACCCCGCGCGTATGCGCCCTGTAATCGTAGATCACCCCGACGATCATGAACAAGGCTCCTGTGATGATCCCATGGGCGATCATCTCCATGACCGCGCCGTTCAAGGCGGTGGCCGCTGCCTGCTTCAGGGCAGGGTTCCCGAGGGAAGCAGCAGCAGCCGCCGTTGCCAACATCACATATCCCATGTGGGTCACGCTGCTGTACGCGACGAGTTTCTTGAGGTCCGTCTGCGCCATCGCCACGAGGGCGCCATAGACGATCCCCAGCAAGGCCAGGATGGCTACGAGGTAGGCAACCTCCTTGAATACCTCTGGAAAGAGGGGAAGGCTGAACCGCACGAACCCGTAGGTCCCCATCTTCAGGAGGATACCAGCCAGGATGACGCTGCCCGCCGTGGGGGCCTCCACGTGCGCATCAGGGAGCCATGTATGGAACGGCCACATGGGCACCTTGATGGCGAAACTGAGGAAGAACCCCCAGAAAGCCAGGGTGGCAAGGAGAGGCTTCCCGGTAAGGGGTTGCTGGCGGATTAGCTCAAGGACGTTGAAGGTCCGCGGCTCGGCGTTGAAGTAAAGGATCAGGATTCCAAGAAGCATCGCCAAGCTGCCAACCAAGGTGTATAGAAAGAACTTAATGGCAGCGTACTCCTTGCGTGGCCCACCCCAAATCCCAATGAGGAAGTACATGGGCACCAGCGTGATTTCCCAGAAGACGTAGAAGAGGAAGAAGTCCAGGGAAACGAACACACCGAGCATTCCCGTCTCGAGCAGAAGGAAAAGGAAGAAGTACTCCTTGGGGCGGAGGTCGATACGCCAGGAGTAGACGATGGAGAGAAGACTAAGGAGTGCAGTGAGGACGACGAGGGGGAGGCTTAGCCCGTCAATCCCCATGTGGTACTCAATCCCGAGACTGGGAATCCAGGTGACCCTTTCCACGAACTGCATCCCTGCAGCCTCCCGGTCATACTGAACCCAGACAGCGATGGAGAGGAGAAACGTGACCAGGGAAGCCGCAAGGGAGATCTGCTTCATCAGCCGATCGTTCCTACCCGGAACCAGGAGGACGAGGATCGCACCAATCAATGGGATGAATACAATGGCACTGAGCACGGTTCTTCCTCCCTCTTCATTTCAGAACCTTGGTTTTTGCACCCGATTTTTAATCGAAGACCCGGCGTGCTGAACGCCGCCCACACCCCATTT